>NZ_RJPH01000001.1:0-360516 GCF_003944205.1 Streptococcus oralis subsp. dentisani | reverse complement strand
CCCCAATAGAAAAGACGCTATTAAATTTTAAATAATGGTATTACAAAAAATAAATTATCTATAATTAGCATTAAGAGTCGTATTCTCAAGTTTTTTAAAGTTTGTCCCATAAGTAATGTTTTTCCGCCAATTAATTTTTAATATATTGCCCTCAATTGAACTAAAGCTATTATTTGGTCCTCCAACAAAAATCCTAAATTCTTTTTGATTTTTATAAGAATCTTCCTTTGCCAGTATTAAATAGTTTGGGTCTTGTTTAATTTGATTAATAGTAAAAGGATACTTATCCCTTGCATAATACTCTATTGGCCCACAATTAAGATTGGGATACTTTCGAAATAGTTTACCTAAAAGAGGTGGTGGCAACATTATCCAGGGTCTTTCTTTCTCATTTTCATCATAAGCTATACTTCCTCTTTCTGAATCTCTTTTTTTTAAAGATTCCAAAAACTCCGTTTTTAATTTTCTATCTAGTGTTATATCATTCTCAGTAATCATGACAAAACAACATATCTTCCAATTAGCACTATCACTTTGAAACTTGATGTTAATTTTATCGAATTCATAATGATTTTTTGATTCGTCTTTTTTTTTATAAACTTCAGGATAGATAACAACATCACTATCTGGGAAGAGTGTACTCATAATCTCTTTCACCTTATCCTTTTTAACTAAATCTCTTTCTCTTAAGGAATATAGCATTGTAGAATTAATTATAATTTCTTCAGAACTCTTATATTTTATTCCAATAGGATTTACCATTGAATATCTTGGATTAATCGTTACAGAACTTCCGGCAACTTTTAAAAATTCAACTCTTTCAGCACTTCCTTCTTTTGCCATCTGTGCTTTTGTACCATTTTCTCCAAACCATGAATAATTGGCAAAAAAGAGTTCACCATCTATCAGTTTCTCAAAATGATTTTTTTTACATCCTTTTTCAACATTAAAATCCGAAAATTTTAAAAAACCTATTACTTTTTCTTTTTCCATTCATTTCATTTCCAGTCTATATATCTGTCAATGGTGTTGCGGTATCTGGAGAAGTGTCGTAAACCTTAAAGTCAACTCCGACTCCCAGATCAGCTTGTGCTAGCTGGTTGACCATAGTCATATGAGCCAGCTCCTTAATATTGTTCTCTTTGGACAAGTGACCAAGATAGATTTTCTTGGTTCGATTTCCCATTGCACGAATCATGGCCTCAGCACCGTCTTCGTTAGAAAGGTGACCGATATCCGATAGAATTCGCTGTTTGAGTCGCCAAGCATAAGAACCTGCTCTCAAGATTTCCACATCGTGGTTGGACTCGATGAGATAACCGTCAGCATTCTCGACAATCCCTGCCATACGGTCACTAACATAACCTGTATCGGTCAACATGACAAAACTCTTGTCATCTTTCATAAAGCGATAAAACTGAGGTGCGACTGCATCATGGCTGACCCCAAAACTCTCGATGTCGATGTCACCAAAGGTTTTGGTTTTACCCATTTCAAAAATGTGCTTCTGCGATGAATCCACCTTGCCGAGGTACTTGCTATTTTCCATAGCCTGCCAAGTTTTCTCATTAGCGTAAAGGTCCATACCATACTTACGAGCCAATACACCGACTCCATGAATATGGTCGGAATGCTCATGCGTAATCAAAATCGCATCCAGATCCTCAGGTTTGCGGTTGATTTCACTCAAGAGACTGGTAATTTTCTTACCAGACAAGCCTGCATCCACTAAGATTTTCTTTTTTGGGGTTTCCAGATAAAAGGAATTTCCACTGGAACCTGATGCTAAAATACTGTATTTAAAGCCTATTTCACTCATTCTAGTCTTCTACTTCATCCTCCCAGATTTCTTCTTTCACTGCCTCCTTATCATAAGGGAGCACAATGGTAAAGGTTGATCCCTTACCGTATTCACTTTTGGCCCAAATAAAGCCATTGTGTTGTTTAATGATTTCTTTTGCAATAGCCAGACCTAGACCAGTTCCACCTTGAGCACGACTTCTTGCGCGATCCACACGGTAGAAGCGGTCAAAAATCTTCGGCAAATCTTGCTTTGGAATACCTAGACCTTGGTCTTTGATGGATAAAATCATCTGATCATCAGTGGTTTTCATGCTGACAGTAATTTTCCCACCATCTGGTGAGTACTTGATGGCATTGTTGAGAATATTATCAATCACCTGGGTCATCTTATCGGTATCAATCTCGATCCAAACAGAATTGATAGGATAATCTCTAACCAGCTCATATTTTTTCTCTTCATCCTGGCTTCTTATCTTATCAAAGCGGTTGAGGATAAAGGTGATGAAGGCCGTAAAATTAATCAATTCCACATCCAACCGAGTGGTCGCATTATCAATACGAGAGAGATGCAAGAGATCTGTCACCATCCGCATCATACGGTTGGTTTCATCGAGCGATACCTTGATAAAATCAGGGGCAACAGGATCATACAAGGCTCCCTCATCTAAGGCTTCAAGATAGGACTTAACACTAGTCAAAGGTGTCCGCAACTCATGGCTGACGTTAGAAACAAAGAGTCTCCGCTCACGCTCTTCCTTCTCCTGTTCAGTCGTATCGTGCAAAACGGCAACCAAACCAGAGATGAATCCAGACTCACGACGAATGAGTGCAAAACGCACACGAAGACTAAGATATTCTCCATTAGCATTTTGGGAATCAATCATCAATTCAGGAATCTGTGTAATGAGGTCACGCAGTTCATATTCATCCTCTATCTTAAGCAATTCTAGGATGCTTTTGTTCAATGCTTCTTCTTTTACGATACCCAGCTGTTTCTTGGCCATATCGTTAATCATGGTAATCTGACCGCGCCGATTAGTCGCAAGTACTCCATCTGTCATATAAGAAAGAATACTGTTAAGCCTTTTTGTTTCTTGCTCCAGATTCTCCTGCGTTAAACGAATGACCTCAGACAAGTCATTAAGATTATTGGTGATGTTAGTGATTTCGGAGCTTCCTTGCATATCCAATACTCGAGAATAATCTCCTGCAATCAAATCTTTAATCTTTTGATTAATCTGCTTTAGACGAATATTATCCCGACGATTTTCCAGTAACAACAAGGTTACTACCAAGATAAAGCCAAGTAAAATCAGGATAAAGATAAAATCACTGGTCAGAATCGTTTGTCTAATATCTTCAATCATTATTTCTCATATAGTACCCCACACCACGACGTGTTAGGATGTACTCTGGACGGCTTGGAGTGTCTTCAATTTTTTCACGTAAACGTCGGATAGTCACATCCACTGTACGAACATCACCAAAATAGTCATAACCCCAGACAGTCTCCAGCAAGTGTTCACGCGTAATGACTTGACCAATATGAGAGGCCAAGTGGTACAAAAGCTCAAATTCACGGTGGGTCAAATCTAGTTCCTCACCGTATTTCTTAGCTACATAAGCATCTGGGACGATTTCCAAATCACCAATCTGAAGGGGTTGGGATTTCTTTTCATCAGTTTCTTGACTATCCACTGAAGCGAGGTCTGTACGGCGGAGTAAAGCCTTTACACGCGCTTGCAACTCACGGTTTGAGAAGGGCTTGGTGACATAATCATCTGCCCCAAGTTCTAAACCGATAACCTTGTCAAACTCGCTATCCTTGGCCGATAGCATAATGATTGGAACACTGCTAGTCTTACGAATAGTCTTAGCAACTTCTAAACCATCAATTTCAGGAAGCATCAAATCCAGGATAATAATATCTGGTTGCTCCGCCTCAAATAGCTCGATGGCTTCTCTACCGTTAAAGGCTGTTATAACTTCATAGCCTTCCTTGGTCATATTGAACTTAATAATATCCGAGATTGGTTTCTCATCATCTACAATTAATATTTTTTTCATATGTTCACCTTTTTCTTTATCTATTATAACAAAAAAATGTAAAGAAGGCACAAATGGCTAATATCGGCCCTCATCTTCAAGAACTGTTTTATAAGCCTGCCAAATCTTTTGTTGAGGTTTAGCAAATGGATAATCAGAAAACTCCTGAGGGGAAACCCAACGAACTTCTCTGCCAGAAAACAGTTTTGTTTCCGTCACTTGACCAGCTAAGATTTGAATATGCCATTTCCGATGACTAAAGACATGCTTGACTTGATCAAATACTTGATGGGACCAATCAACTTCTAAATCATAATCCTGCTCAAAACTTTCTTGGGGTGTTGGACCGAAAGTAACGCTTTTTTCAGCGACCTGAGCAAACAGATTCAGCTGTTCCTCTTCCTGTGAAAACTCCTCTACTTCTATCAAAGGAAAATGCCAAAAACCAGCTAACAGTTTCTCGCTTTCATTTTTCTCGAGTAGATATTGACCACGGTCATTGCGTACAACCAAAGCCTTGAGATAGATTGGGAGAGGCTTTTTCTTGGGTTCTTTAATCGGATAAGAATCCATGGTTCCATTCTGATAGGCTGCACTAAATTCCTTAACAGGGCTTTCTTCTGGCCTAGGATTAACTGGCGCCTCTATGTCAGATCCTAAATCCATCAGAGCTTGGTTAAAGTCACCTGGCCGTTCTGGATCAATCAAGATTTCCATCATAGCTTGGAAGATCTTTCGATTGCTGGGAACTCCGATATCATGATTGACTTCAAACAAGCGAGACAAAACTCGCATGACATTGCCATCAACTGCTGGCTCGGGTAGATTAAAAGCGATACTGGAAATTGCTCCCGCAGTGTAGGGACCAATCCCTTTTAAACTAGAAATTCCTTCATAGGTGTTTGGAAATTGACCACCAAAGTCAGCCATAATCTGCTGAGCCGCAACCTGCATATTACGCACTCTAGAATAATAACCTAGCCCCTCCCAAGCTTTCAGCAAACGCTCTTCAGGCGCATTAGACAAACTTTTAACAGTTGGAAACCAGTCCAAGAATCGTTCATAGTAGGGAATAACTGTATCTACTCTAGTCTGTTGGAGCATAATTTCAGAAACCCAGATATGATAAGGATTTTTACTTCTACGCCATGGTAAATCCCGTTTGTTTTCATCGTACCAGTTGAGGAGTTTCTCGCGGAAAGAGTAAATCTTCTCCTCCGGCCACATGTCAACACCGTATTCTTTCAAATCTAACATATATCTAGTATAACATAGAAGCTTCTAACTGTCCTTTTCTTTGTGCTAAAAAAGCCTCTTCCTTTAGTAGAAGAGACTCCATTTCTTATTGATTGATTGCTTGAGCTGCTGTGATGAGAGTTAATTTGTAAACATCATCTGGGTTACATCCACGTGATAGGTCGTTGACTGGTTTATTCAATCCTTGTAGAACGGGACCGATAGCTGCGAAACCACCTAGACGTTCAGCTATTTTGTAGCCGATATTTCCTGCTTCGATACCTGGGAAGATGAAGACATTTGCTTGACCTGCTACATTACTACCTGGAGCTTTTAGGGCTGCTGTTTCTGGGACGAAAGCTGCGTCAAATTGCAATTCCCCATCAATCTCAAGGTCTGGACGTAGATCGTGTGCTAATTTAGTTGCTTCAACCACCTTATCAACACTATCACCAAAACCAGAACCTTTTGTAGAATAGCTTAGCATAGCGATTTTGGGTTGAATCCCAAACATTTTGGCAGTAATTGCTGAGTTAATAGCAATTTCAGCCAAAGCTTCTGCATCAGGATTAATATTAAGGGCACAGTCACCAAACAAGTAACGTTCTGTACCACGCACCATAAGAAAAGCTCCTGAAGTACGAGTTACATTTGGACGAGTTTTGATAATTTGAAGAGCTGGACGAACTGTCGAAGCTGTTGAGTGAATAGCACCTGATACCATTCCATCTACCAAGCCCATATAGACAAGCATAACACCAAAGTAGTTGACATCTTCTAGTAAGACCTGACGTGCTTCTTCTTCCGACATTTTTCCTTTACGACGTTCTACGAGTGCAACCACCATGTCTTCAAATTGAGGATAATGATGTGGATCAATCACTTCATAACCATCCATGATCCCTTCGATTTCAAGATAAATTTTAATTTTTGCAGGATTTCCAAGCAAAACAGGAACAACTTCCGTTTCTTTTACTAAGCGTTTCGTTGCTTGAAGGATACGTGGTTCTTCCCCTTCAGGTAGAACAATACGAGCATTTTTGCCAACTAAACTGGCTTTTAGACTTTCAAAAACTTCCATGAGTTTCTCCTTTAAGATAATTAATTATACTCAAAATAGATTTTAAAGAGTATTAGTTGATAACTGAATAATAAGATTGTTAAAATCATCTGGCAAAGGGCTTTCCAGCTCCAGCTGACGCCCTAAGAAGGGATGATAAAAGGATAAGGAATGACAATGTAAGGCCTGGCGTTGAATACCATCTTCTAGGCTGCCTCCATAGAGATCATCTCCCAACAAGGGGAAGCCAATATGAGAAAAATGCACTCGAATCTGATGAGTTCGACCAGTATGCAGGCGAATATCGACTAGGTGAATATTTCCATAAGAAGCCACAACTTTGTAAGATGTATGGGCGTATTTCCCACCTTTGGCGACCCGTCTCGTGATAATGGAGTCCACATCACGCGCAATCGGGGCGATAATTTCCCCTTCAGGCTCCAAGACACCAGCTCCTTTAACTAAAGCAAAGTAACGTTTTTCGATAGACTTTCGTTGCAGTTGCTTGTCTAAACGTGCATGAGCATAGCCGTGCTTAGCAAAGAGCATCAAACCAGATGTATCTCTATCAAGCCTGGTCACAATGTGAACCTGCTGGTTTTCATATCCCCTCTTGACATAGTAGCCCTTGATGAAATTGGCAATGGTATTAGAGTGATTGACACTGGGAATGGATGCTATTCCATAAGGCTTATTCAAAACCAGAAAATGGTCATCCTCATACAAGATATCTAGTGGTCGATCAATGGCTTTAAGGCTCTCAAATCCTTCCTCTGCTGGAATGTCAATAGTTACCCTGTCTCCAATATCTAAGAGATAAGTCGCATTTTGAGGTCGGTCATTGACCAGAATAGCACCGCCTCGAAACTTTATCTTAGCTAAAAGTCCTTTAGAAACCTCGTGTTTCTTCAGAAAAGTTTTGACTTTGACATGTTCATCTGTGATAAATTCGAACCTCATTCGTCCACCTCGCCGATGAAGGCATCTTTGACGCGATTCCAGAAACTAGTGTGACTTGGCGTCGCTACGAAGTGTATCTTGTGATGGTCGATTTGGTACTCAATCCGTTCTATATTTCGGAAAGAATAGATGCTATTGTCAACCGATAACGTGTGATAGTCATTACGAGTCGGTAAAAGCTCAATTTTATCTTTCTTCGGAACGATTATCGAAGAACCAAGTGTTCGATAAACTCTGTTGTTAAGACTTGCTATCTCTGTCAACTGCAAGGCTTCAATAGTAGGATGCAAGACAGCTCCACCCAAGGACTTGTTATAGGCAGTGCTTCCAGTCGGGGTTGAAACAGTCACACCATCTCCACGAAAACGTTCAAATGGAACGTGGTTAATAATGATATCCGCAACCATGGTGCGATCCGACCTGCGGATGCTGGCTTCGTTTAATGCACGGAAGGTCTTAATTTCTCCGTTTTCAAGTGTCACCTTGACATTCAAAACAGGATAGGAAACCTTGGCACCAGTATCCAGTTGGAGATTGGTAACCAACTGTTCCAACTCAAAATCGCGATAATCTGTGTAGAATCCCAAGTGTCCTGTATGTACGCCAATAAATCGAACTTTATCTAACTGATTCTCGTACTTGTGAAAGGCAGACAAAAGCATCCCATCCCCACCAATTGATATGACGATGTCAGGATTGGTGTCGTTGAGTATAAAATGATGTTTTTTCAACTGGTCTTTCAGCTCATACAAAACCTTTTGACTCTGCGGTTTTCTATTTGCAATCAGATCAATTCGTTTACCTGTATTCTTCATCTGTATCGTCACTATTTCCTACACCGTCGTTTAGTTTTCTACTCAAAGGATCAAAGAGCGCCTGTGCTTCCTGAATATCATCACGGATTTTCCCCATTTCTTCATCCAATTGATGGGAAATTCTAGCTGTAATCTCCAAGCGTTTCTTGATCTCCTCTGGGAAATCCCCCTGATACTTATAATTGAGCGAATGCTCAATCGTAGCCCAAAAATTCATGGCTAAAGTCCGGATTTGAATTTCAGCCAGAATCGTCTTAACACCACTGATGGTGTCAACTGTATACTCTACCACCACATGATAGGAGCGATAGCCCGAAGCCTTCCGATGCGTGATGTAGTCACGTTCCTGTACTACTCTCATATCATGGCGTTTGCGTAAAATCGCAACAACTTCCTGAACATCATCGACGAACTGCACCATGACCCGCAAACCCGCGATATCCTGTAAGTCATGTTCCAAAGTATCGTAGCCAATCCCTCTGCGATTCATTTTTTCCTTAATACTTTCAATCGGCTTCACCCGTCCAGTAACAAACTCAATCGGAGAATGCTTGTTTTGTTTACGATACTGTTTGCGAATCCCACGAAGTTTAATCTTCAATTCACCAACAGCTTGAATGTAAGGATCTAAAAATTCTTCCCATTCTATGGTCATATTTTCTCCCTTTTGGTATGTAATTGTGTTGTTGAAAATTTTTGATTTTTTCACTACAATCATATACAATAAATACATTGTCCATTATACCATAAATCGCTTTCAAAGATAGAAAAAAGGTTAGAAAAATGAAACATTTAGAAATTGAACTGAAAACACTACTGAAAAAAGAGGATTACGATCATTTAAAAGAACAGTTTTCCCATATCCAACCCGTCCTACAGAAAAACTACTACATTGATACACCTGATTTCCAATTGCGTGAAAAAAAGGTTGCCATGCGCATTCGCACCTTTTCAGATTGGGCGGAGTTGACCTTGAAAGTGCCTCAAACTGTAGGAAATATGGAATACAACCAGAAACTGAATCTTCCAGAAGCTGAATCATACCTGGAAAAACAAAAACTACCTCAAGGACTCGTTTTAGAGAAGCTCGCTAAGATTGGTATTGAAAGCCATGACTGGCTTGTTCTGGGTTGTCTTTCAACTCTTCGTTACGAAACGGAAACGTCGATTGGTCTAATGGCTTTAGATCAAAGTCACTACTTTGATCAGACAGACTATGAACTCGAGCTTGAAGTCACAGATCCTGAAAAAGGAAAAGCTGATTTTCAGAAATTCTTAGAAGAAAATCAGATCATATATCAAAAAGCTCCTTCAAAATTAATTCGTTTTATTAAAAGCATGAAAAATTACTGAAATAATCTCCATTTTTTGGTAAAATAATAAAGATAAAATAATTTGAGTTTACAGAGGACGGTCTATAATGTCAGATAGAAACAACATGAAACTTTTCGCACTTAATTCCAATCATGAAATTGCACAAAAAATCGCAGAGACGGTTGGGGCACCTCTCGGAAAATTATCTTCACGCCAATTTTCTGATGGAGAAATCCAAGTCAACATTGAAGAGAGTGTTCGTGGTTATGATGTCTACATCATCCAATCAACCAGCTACCCTGTCAACAACCATTTGATGGAGTTACTAATTATGGTTGATGCCTGCGTTCGTGCAAGTGCCCATAGTATCAACGTTGTGCTTCCTTATTTTGGTTATGCTCGTCAGGATCGTATCGCTTCTTCTCGCGAACCCCTCACTGCAAAACTAGTTGCCAATATGCTTGTCAAGGCTGGTGTAAGTCGTGTTCTAACGCTTGACCTCCACGCTGTTCAGGTTCAAGGTTTCTTTGACATTCCAGTAGATAACCTCTATACAATTCCTCTCTTTGCTAAACACTACAGCGATAAAGGGTTGCTGGGATCAGATGTCGTTGTTGTAAGTCCAAAAAACTCCGGTGTCAAACGTGCCCGTAGCTTAGCTGAATATTTAGATGCACCAATCGCAATCATCGACTATGCTCAAGACGATTCAGAGCGTAGCCAAGGCTATATCATCGGTGATGTTGAGGGCAAGAAGGCCATCTTGATTGATGATATCCTAAATACTGGACGTACTTTCTCAGAAGCAGCAAAAATCGTCGAGCGTGAAGGTGCAACTGAAATCTATGCGGTATCCAGTCATGGTCTCTTTGTAGAAGGCGCTGCTGACCTTCTTGATGCTACTAACATCAAAGAAATCCTTGTGACAGACTCTGTAGCAACCAAAGAAAGAACTCCGGAAAATGTATGCTACATTACCGCTAGCGAATTGATCGGTGATGCAATCGTCCGTATTCACGAAAGAAAACCAGTTAGCCCACTCTTTGCATATAATAAAAAGGAATAAGGTGATTCTTTGATTTATTTGGACAATGCTGCCACTACTCCAATGTCAGCAGTAGCTATTGCAGAAATGACCAAGGTCATGCAGGAAACCCATGGGAATCCTTCTAGTATTCATAGTCATGGTCGGCAGGCTGGTAAACTGCTCCGTGAAGCCCGTCAGGAGTTAGCCCATTTACTAGGAACCAAGCCACAACGAATCTTTTTCACATCTGGCGGAACAGAAAGTAATAATACCGCTATCATCGGCTATTGTCTCCGTCATCAAGAACGTGGAAAACACATCATCACGACAGCTATTGAACACCATTCTGTGCTTGAGACCATCGATTACCTGGTGCAACATTTTGGTTTTGAAGTGACAATCATCCAACCAGTAAATCAAGAAATCACTGCGCAGCAAATTCAAGAAGCGTTGCGTGACGATACCATCCTAGTTTCTACCATGTATGCCAATAATGAAACGGGCAGTCTCTTGCCAATAGCTGAGATTGGACGTGTTTTAAAAGAGCATCCTGTTGCTTATCATGTAGATGCTGTTCAAGCTATCGGGAAAATCCCTATCCATCCAGAAAAATTAGGAATTGATTTCCTCAGTGCTTCTGCTCATAAATTCCATGGACCAAAAGGAATTGGTTTTCTTTACGCTTCGTCTGTGGACTTTGATTCCTATCTTCACGGTGGCGACCAAGAACAAAAGAAACGAGCTGGAACAGAAAACCTTGCTGCCATCGTCGGTATGGTTGCTGCCCTCAAAGAAGACTTGGATCATCAGGCTGAGCATTACCAAAAACTAGAGGGATTAAAAACTGTTTTTCTAGAAGAAATTGCAGGTCTCAACTACTATCTCAATGAAAGCAAACACCAACTTCCTTATGTTGTCAACATTGGCTTTCCTGGTCAAAAAAATGATTTGCTCTTGCTACGGTTAGATCTTGAAGGAATTTCAATTTCTACTGGTTCGGCTTGTACTGCTGGTATTGTGCAGACCAGCCATGTCCTAGAGGCTCTTTATGGAGCGAATTCCCATCGCTTAAAAGAGTCTGTCCGTATCAGTCTTTCTCCTCTTAATACTGAGGAGGAACTGAAACAACTGGCACAAACCTTAAAAAATATTATTGGAGATTAATCTAATGGCATTTGAAAAAACCATTAAACTACAAAACTGCCGCTACGACTACACACTTAGCCCATCTGTCAAAAAATTCACACTAAAAGACAATACTTTCTTTGAAACAAAGGTAGGAAACTACGAACTGACTCGTCTACTTGAAAAAGTTCCCAACAGTGGTGAAGGTTTCCAACTAAAAATTATCATTAACAAAGAGCTTACAGGTGTTAAAATTAATATCACTGACAAATCAGGTCTTCGTTTGGTCAATATCTTTAAATCTGAAGAACACCATATCCACCAAGAGAAATTCTACTTCCTCATGGACAGTTTAGTAGAACGCGGTATCTTCACTAAAGAAGAAAGATAATTGACTATGTATCGACTTACCTATCAAGATAGTTATCAAGTAGAACGCACACTTGAATTTTCCGATTACGAAGAGCTTATGCTATCACTATCAGGCTGTGTCACCCTGCCCGACACTCTCCTAATCAGCTCCTTAACACTGAATGATAAAGTGATTTATCAAGGATTAGTTGGCGATCTCTACCGTTTTTTATCACAAACTAATTTTTCAGATTAAAACTAAGAATTCTCTTAGTTTTTTCTTGTTTTTGTTGATTTTTTCACAATGTTTCTATAAAATAGAAGAATAGAAAGGTTGTGATTTTGTGAAAGATAAACAGTCTGCTATTCCAAAAGCAACAGCAAAAAGACTCTCTCTTTACTATCGAATTTTCAAGAGATTTCATGCAGAAAAAATTGAACGTGCCAACTCTAAGCAAATTGCAGAGGCTATCGGTATCGATTCTGCGACGGTTCGTCGTGATTTTTCCTATTTTGGCGAACTAGGTCGTCGTGGTTTTGGTTATGATGTTAAAAAACTGATGACTTTTTTTGCTGATCTCCTAAATGATAACTCAATTACGAATGTTATGCTGGTTGGGATTGGAAATATGGGGCATGCCCTTCTCCACTACCGCTTCCATGAGCGTAACAAGATGAAAATCATCATGGCATTTGACCTAGATAACCATCCAGAAGTCGGGACCCAGACACCTGATGGAATTCCAATCTATGGTATCTCACAGATTAAAGAAAAAATCAAAGAAGCAGATGTCAAAACTGCTATCCTAACAGTTCCAAGTGTTAAATCACAAGAAGTTGCCAATCTTTTGGTCGATGCGGGTATAAAAGGTATTCTTAGTTTTTCACCCGTCCATCTCCACCTTCCAAAAGATGTGGTCGTTCAGTATGTCGATTTGACAAGCGAACTCCAAACTCTCCTCTATTTTATGCGTAAAGAGGATTAGAAAGCGAAAGCATTTATGAAAAAACCAGTTATTGGGATTACAGGAAATGAAAAAGCTCATCCAGATGATGATGTCATGATGAGCTATGCGGCAAAAGGCTTTGTTGAAGGAGTCAAGGACGCTGGCGGAATTCCAATCATCCTACCGATTGGTGATCAAGAAATGGCAAGCCATTACGTCGCTATGATTGATAAACTCATCCTTACGGGTGGGCAAAATGTTGATCCAAAATTCTATGGTGAACCTAAAACCATTGACAGCGATGACTACCATCTTCAAAGAGACCAGTTTGAATTAGCCCTTATCAGAGAAGCCATCAAGCAGAAGAAACCAATTTTCTCTGTTTGTCGGGGTACCCAACTTTTCAATGTCGCTATGGGAGGTACGCTTCACCAAGATATTGAGGATCATTGGCAGGACTGTTCAGCTGAATACACGACCCAACGCCTCGTGACTGAGCCTGATACAATTCTCCGAGAAATCTATGGAGAAATCTCTCATATCAACTCCTTCCACCACCAGAGCATTAAGGATTTGGCCCCAAATTTAAAGGTTGTGGCCTATGATCCCAAGGATGAGATAATCGAGGCAGTCACAACGACAGATGATTTTCCTTATCTTGGTGTTCAATGGCATCCTGAATTTCTATTTGAAAATCGCCCCAAAGATAAAACGCTATTTGACTATGTCGTTAATGAACTCTAGATCATATCAGTCTTTTCACGGTAACTAAAGTAATCAGAGTGCGAGACTATCAGGTGGTCCAAGAAAACGATTCCCATCAGCTCGCAAGCTTCCTTCACTAGCTTAGTGACATGGTCGTCATTTCGACTAGGAGATACGGCACCGGATGGATGATTGTGAACGAGAATCACAGAGGTAGCCATATGCTTCAATGCATAGTGAAGAATTTCCCGTGGTTCAGCGATGCTGCGTGTCGCAGATCCGATAAAAATAGTTTGCTGATGGATGATTTGATTTTGAGTATTGAGATAGAGCGCCACTAGGTGCTCTTGTTTTTTGTCGCCAAGTTCCTGTTGCATTTTCTTGGCTAGCTTTTGACTGCTGAGAATACTTTCCATCTCAAGGGTTTCATGTTTGTGAATGCGATGTCCTAGTTCAATCACTGCTTGTAGTTCAATGGCCTTAATCCGTCCAATACCAGACAGACTTTGCAATTCCTGCAGAGTCATTTTTTTCAAATCAGTTAAGCTGTTGAGACTATTCAAGACTTTTTGGGCAATTTCAAAAACGTTTGCTTGACGCGTTCCTGTTCTGAGTAGTATAGCTAGCAATTCTTGATTGCTCAGGGTTTCTACTCCTTCTCTAACCAATCTTTCTCTAGGCAAGAGTGAATCTTCTTGAAATGAAATACTGTACATAAAAATCCTCCTCACTTTATTATTCGTGAGAAGGATGGAAAATTAGATTTTTTTCTCAATTGGGGCTACACTGGCTAGGAGTTTTTTCAGCCCTACTTCTGAGAAATTGATTTTTAGTTCCTGAGTATCCCCACTACCTGAGACTTCAAGGACCGTTCCCTCACCCCACTTCTTGTGAAGGGCAATATCTCCAATAGACCAACTTGTATCAGTCGAATCTTTTTTATTTCCAGCTGCAAACTGTCCAAATGGAAGACTACTTGACGGGATAGAGCTTGGTGCGGCATTGCGTTTTCGTTCTTGAAGGGCTTGAGCTAGGCTCATACCTTGACCGAAAGCAATCCCACCACTGCTATAAGATGCCTTGAAGCTGGTATTAGCTGGACGAGCCAGACCTTGATACTCAAGCAAGTCTGAACTAATTTCATTGATAAAACGAGTTGGGCGATTATAGTTTGTACGTCCAAAAAGCAAGCGTGAGTTGGCATTGGTCAGATAGAGAATCTTTTCTGCACGTGTGATACCGACATAGGCCAAACGGCGTTCTTCTTCTAGCTCATCAGGATCTTCAGCTGCGCGACTAAGCGGAAAGACATTTTCCTCCATACCGATGATAAAGACAACTGGGAACTCGAGTCCCTTAGCTGCATGGAGGGTCATCAAGGTCACTTCTGACGTCTCCTGACTGCCTGAATCTGTATCGGCAATCAAGGCCAAGTCATTCAAGAAACGACTTAGTTTATCTAAACCTGTTTCCTCTTCTTGACTATCAGGATTGTCATCAAAGTTCTTGGTAACAGAGAGAAATTCCTCGATATTTTCAACCCGAGCCTTGCTTTCCAAGGTCGCTTGGGCATTGAGAATATCGATATAACCTGTTTTTTCTAAAACAGCCTCAACTAACTCTGTAATGGTTAACTGGTCCAATTGCTCGCGCAAATCCAGAATCATATTTGCAAAATCCCAGATAGACTGGGCTGCTTTTCCTTTGATGCCAGACAACATGATATTTGCTGAAGCATCTAGCATAGACATATCTTGCATATTAGCAAAGTCACGGATTTTCTCGACGGTTCCTGGCCCAATTCCGCGTTTTGGTTCGTTAATAATGCGCTCAAAACTGATATTGTCACTTAAATTAGCAATAAGATTAAGGTAGGCGATAATATCTCGGATTTCCTTACGGCTGTAGAACTTAGTTCCACCAACCATAGTATAAGGAATATTGGATTTGAGCAGGGCTTCCTCAATGGTACGGGACTGGGCGTTAGTTCGGTAGAGAACTGCAAAATCCTTATGAAGGAAGTTTTGACTACGACCAAGTTCGTCGATGGTTTTGGCTACAAAAACAGCCTCGTCTTGTTCGTCATTTGCACGATAGTAAATAATCTGTTCCCCATCAGCATTCTGGGTCCAGAGATTCTTTGGGCGGCGATTTTTATTGTTTTTGATGACATCGTTGGCTGCTTGAAGAATGGTTTTGGTTGAACGGTAATTTTCTTCCAACAAAACTACCTTGGCTTGAGGATAATCTTTCTCGAAATCCAAGATATTCTGCATATCAGCCCCACGCCAACCATAGATAGACTGGTCCGCATCTCCAACCACGCAGATATTTTTAAAGCGCGAAGCTAAGAGTTTGACCAGTTGGTATTGGGCATGGTTGGTATCTTGGTACTCATCAACATGGATGTATTGGAACTTCTGCTGATAGTAGGTTAAGACGTCAGGATTCTGATCAAAGAGACGCAGGGTCAACATGATTAAATCATCAAAGTCAACCGACTCAGATTGACGAAGCTCCTTTTGATAAGCTGTGTAACACTTGGCCACGATTTGCGTGTACATATCGCCAGCTTGAGCAGCGTAAGCCACATCATCAATCAAGTCATTCTTAGCATTGGAAATGGTTCCCAAAATGGTTCGTTCATTCCATTTTTTCGGATCCAAGTTTAACTGCTTGAGAATGCGTTTCATAAGGGTACGTTGTTCACCAGGATCTACAATGGTGAAATTCCGATTGTAGCCAATATGATCCGCATCGCGACGCAAGATACGAACACACATGGAGTGAAAAGTCGCAATCAGACAATCCTGAGTTGCTGGATTGAGCCCATAAGCACGCTCCTTCATCTCACGCGCTGCCTTGTTGGTAAAGGTAATGGCCAAGATATTCCAAGGATTAACCATTTTTTCATCAATCAAGTAGGCGATTCTGTGAGTTAAAACACGAGTCTTCCCAGAACCAGCCCCCGCCATAATCAATAAGGGACCTTCGGTCGTTTGTACCGCCTCAGCTTGACGGTCATTCATTCCATTCAATAATGCGTTCATTTTCTCTTCCTTACTCTTGAAGTCAATGTTTCTATTATATCAGAAATTAGGGAAAATATCTTTTCCTAGACTAGTTACGTCTAGAAAGCGATTCTCTCATCAGCTGAAGACAACGCCTCATATCTAGACAAGAAAATGAGCTTGGATAGCTTTTCCAAACTCATTTGACTTCAATTAAACTATTAGAACAATCCTAGAACAGTTCCATCACTTTCAACATCCATATTGAGAGCCGCTGGTCGTTTTGGAAGACCTGGCATGGTCATAACATCACCTGTTAGGGCAACGATAAAACCTGCACCCAATTTTGGTACCAACTCACGAATGGTAATTTCAAAGTTTTCTGGGGCTCCAAGTGCATTTGGATTGTCTGAGAAACTGTACTGAGTTTTTGCCATACAGATTGGCAATTTGTCCCAACCATTCTGAACGATTTGAGCGATTTGCGTTTGAGCTTTCTTCTCAAAGTTTACTTTGCTACCACGGTAGATCTCTGTAACAATCTTTTCAATCTTTTCTTGGACAGAAAGGTCGTTGTCATAAAGACGTGTGTAGTTAGCTGGATTTTCTGCGATAGTCTTAACAACCGTTTCAGCAAGAGCTACTCCACCTTCCGCGCCATCAGCCCAGACACTTGCTAGTTCAACTGGCACATCAATTGAAGCACAGAGTTCTTTCAAGGCTGCGATTTCAGCTTCTGTATCAGAGACAAATTCGTTAATCGCGACAACTGCAGGAATACCAAACTTACGGATGTTTTCAACATGGCGTCTCAAGTTAGCAAAACCTGCGCGAACTGCTTCTACGTTTTCTTCTGTCAGAGCATCTTTAGCAACGCCACCATTCATCTTAAGGGCACGAAGGGTTGCAACGATGACTACCGCATCTGGAGAAGTTGGCAAGTTTGGTGTCTTGATATCAAGGAATTTTTCAGCGCCAAGGTCCGCACCAAAACCAGCTTCAGTAACAGTATAGTCAGCCAAGCGAAGGGCTGTACTTGTTGCCAAAACAGAGTTACATCCATGAGCAATGTTGGCAAATGGACCACCGTGTACAAAGGCAGGTGTACCGTAAATTGTCTGAACTAAGTTTGGCTTAATAGCATCCTTCAAGATCAAAGCCAAAGCACCCTCAACCTGCAAATCACCAACTGAAACAGGCGTACGGTCGTAACGATAGCCGATAACGATATTTGCCAAACGACGTTTCAAATCTTCAATATCCGTCGCCAAACACAGAATGGCCATGATTTCTGAAGCTACGGTAATATCGAAACCATCCTCACGTGGAATACCGTTTAGAGGACCACCAAGTCCAACGGTCACATGACGAAGTGCACGGTCATTCAAGTCCACGACACGTTTCCAAAGGATACGACGTTGGTCAATTCCCAACTCATTCCCTTGGTGCAAGTGATTGTCAATCAAAGCAGAAAGGGCATTGTTGGCAGTTGTAATGGCATGCATATCCCCAGTAAAGTGAAGGTTGATGTCCTCCATTGGCAGAACTTGCGCATAACCACCACCGGCTGCACCTCCCTTGATCCCCATGACTGGACCAAGAGACGGTTCGCGAATAGCAATCATGGTTTTCTTACCAATCTTGTTCAAGGCGTCTGCAAGACCAATGGTAATGGTTGATTTCCCTTCACCTGCAGGCGTTGGGTTGATGGCAGTAACCAAGATCAATTTGCCAACTGGATTGCTCTCAACTGCACGAATTTTATCAAAGCTGAGTTTAGCCTTGTACTTTCCATACAACTCCAAATCGTCGTAAGAAATACCAAGTTTCTCTACAACATCCACGATTGGTTTCAACTCAATACTCTGTGCGATTTCAATATCTGTTTTCATTCAAAACTCCTCTGGCCTCTAATGTGATAATTCATTATAACACAAAACAAGATTTTTAACACCCTTAAACTCTTAAAACGTTCGTAAATATCAATATTTCAGGGGTTACAATAGCGCTTTTTAAAATTTTATATGCTTTTATAGTTTTAGACTATAAAGAATCTGAAAATAATCTAGGAAAGAAAATAACTATCAATTTCAGTCAAATCATGAAGAATTCTTTTATCTTCGATTTCTAAATTTTCCGCCATCTCAATAGAGTACTCAAATCTAAGTTTAGTATTTATTGACAAATCAAACGAATATGCTTGTATTTCACCCAATTTTTTATACTTTTCTATAATTTCGTTGTAAATGACAAGATAATTTTCGTCTAAAGTTTTTATGTAACTATTCAGATTTTCCCTGTAATCTTGAATTATGTTTTGTTCTCTTTCGTTTAAAATCCCCTTACCTATCTCCCAAATTATTGAACTAGTTATTGAACCTAACACAGCTCCCAAAATTGGAAAAGGAATCATTGTTTGCCCTACACAAGCACCAATTGTAGCAAAGGAAGCATCTAGTGCACTTAGAGTGACTAGATTTATAAATTCCTCTTCAGTTAATCTAGATGTTCTAAACTTTGTAATAATATCAATCATTCCGTAGGTAACTGTCACAAATGCACTTGCACTTGGTGCACTCATTTTAAAAACATTCGTGAGGCCATAAATCGTGTAACCTGATATAGCTCCTTTTACGGCTCCTTCTATAGTTTCTAATCCACAATCTTGCCAATCTGTTTGAGTGAATTCAAAAATTGTTCTACCTTCTTTGTATTTTCCATACACAGTCGACATTAATGCTAAACCACCTTGTAAAAAAGCTGCGTTTCTTGCAACTTTGTTAGCTTCTTTTAAATTTGGTAATGCACGTTTTTGGGCCACTAATCTTTTTTTATTTAATTCTTGTTGTTTTAGTCTGACTGTTTTACGAATATTCTTCTCTTCGGAATCTAAAAGAGAATGAATTGAATTTTTTTGAGCATCATTATAATTTAGAACAGATGATTTCATCCAAGATTTATATGAAGTAAGTCCCTTGCTTTCGGTAATATCATTGATTATTTGTCGTATGTCCGTAATTTGTTTAATAGACAATCTTTTACCATTCAATTCAACTTCCTTGGACCCAGCCATTATTTTTTCAAATACTAGAACGTGATCTTTTGGAAACATCATTTTCATTTTTGAACTGTAATGAAACGATTGAGCTAGTTCATCACGTAAATTATCATAAAACTTCATTTGAATGGTATTTCTACCAATTAATAAATCGGCTGGTCCATTATCATTCAATACTTTTACAATAGGATTTAACCCTTCAATGGCTCTCCTCGCATTTACAATCCCTGCTTCTGCAAATTCAGCGATAAAGCCGTGACCACCATAATCTCCTCCACGCTTCTTTAGAATAACGTCTTCAATATTGTCTCTCGTATAGTTTAAAATTTTTGAGGCATTGTCCTTGTTTAAGATGACTCTGCGTGCTTCATCCTCTATAATTTTCATAGCATTATGTAAATCTTGAATTCTCAAGTTATTTAAACAATTGACATATGCACCAATACCTTGGTTAAAAGCTTGATTAAAAATCTGGTTACTCATTTATTCTAATTTCCTTATTTACCATAGCAGTCAATGATAGAGTTGAATTCACTAAAGCACCTGCTTGATATTTTTCGTCATCAGTAAATAAGCTATAGTCCATCCCAGTTAAAGATAAATTAGCTAAGTATATTCCCTCTGTTTGTTTTTCTGTTAGTTCTATTAATTCTGTAACTTCTATTACTTTTTCTTTAAGTTGTCTAGTCAACAATTCTACCTTTTTCTGTTCCTCTATAGCTTCTTTTGCAACTTCTTCATTTTTCCTATTAGCTACTACACCAGCGCCTACAGAAGCGGTCAACATAACGCCTGCAATTCCCCAACCGACAGGACCAGCTAATGCTAAAAATGCGTTACCTGCTGCCATTCCACCGCCACCAGCTGCTAAACTTCCACCACCTAACCAAGCCAGAGCGGCGCTATTTGCTGCAGCACCTGTCAAACTTGAAATTGCAGTACCTGTTGATGCAACACCAAATGTAGTTGCAACACCCATAGCGGCAGTAGGCCCTAAAGTTGCAACTGTTACTCCTAATGCGCTAAGTGAAGCCGTAGCCGCTGTGCTACCACTTGCTAATTCAGCTTCCTTAATTGACTGTGAAATAGCAATTTGCTTATCTTCAAAATTTTGAATTTCAACATCAATTGCTTCTAATTTTGTTTCAAACTCTTTTTGTTTATTTGCTAGTTTGTTAATTCTTTCTTCAACAATTTTTACAACTTTGATAGCTTTATCCCTAACCTGATAAAGCTCTATTGATTTATTAGCCAAGCTATCAGCTTCCTCATTATAATAACTAATAGCTTCATTATATCCATCAACAGCTTCTTGTCTTAGTTTAGAATTAAAAAGGTCTACCGATTCAATTTGTTCTTTTGTATTATTCGCTATTTTCCCAGCTTCGTTAAATGTTTCAAAAGTCACATTAGTTATCTGATGTGCTACATCTCCGGCAACTCCAACAGCTTTCTCTGAGACGTCTGAGACAACATTACCAACTTGGCCTGATACTTCACCTATAGTTTTTACAGATTCTGTAATAACCTCTCCAGTAAATTTACTCGCTTCATTTAAGGCGTCGCTAGTAGCAGAACCGACATCATTCAATACTTTACCAGCTTCCTTTGCAATGTTGCCTGCAAATTTAAAAAAATCCATAATAATACCCCTTTTAATTTACTTAGATTCATTATCTTATTTATTACTATAAATGTCAATAATAATATATTTTTCTTTTAAATGCTTTCTTTGACTTGCATATCATTTTTGTGTACAATAGTCCTATGAAAATTTTAGTTACGTCGGGCGGTACGAGTGAAGCTATCGATAGCGTCCGCTCTATCACTAACCATTCTACAGGTCGTTTGGGAAAAATCATCACAGAAACCTTGCTTGCTGCAGGGCATGAAGTTTGTTTGATAACGACAAAACGAGCTTTGAAGCCAGAATCTCATCCCAACCTAAGCATTCGAGAAATTGACAATACCAACGACCTTCTAGTGGAAATGCTAGAACGTGTCAAGGATTACCAGGTCTTGATTCATTCAATGGCCGTATCTGATTACACTCCTGTTTATATGACAGGGCTTGAGGAGGTTCAGGCTAGTTCCAATCTAGAAGAATTTTTAAGCAAGCAGAATCATCAAGCTAAGATTTCTTCAACTGATGAGGTGCAGGTTTTATTCCTGAAAAAGACACCCAAAATCATCTCTCTAGTCAAAGAATGGAATCCTGCTATTCATCTGATTGGGTTTAAATTGCTGGTTGATGTCTCTGAGGATTATCTCATTGAGATCGCACGAAAGAGTCTTATCAAGAACCAAGCAGACTTGATCATCGCAAATGATCTGACTCAAATCTCAGCAAATCAGCATCATGCAATCTTTGTTGAGAAAGAGCAACTCCAAACCGTTCAAACCAAAGAAGAAATCGCAAACCTTCTCCTTGAAAAAATTCAAACATACGATTCATAGAAAGGAAAGCCATGGCAAATATTCTGATCGCAGTGACAGGTTCCATTGCCTCCTATAAATCAGCTGACCTGGTCAGTTCCTTGAAAAAACAAGGTCATCATGTCACTGTCTTAATGACCGAGGCTGCTACAGAGTTTATCCAACCGTTGACACTACAAGTCCTCTCTCAAAATCCTGTCCACCTTGATGTCATGCAGGAACCCGCTCCTGATCAAGTCAATCATATTGAAAGAGGCAAAGAAACCGACCTTTTTATCGTCGTCCCTGCTACCGCTAATACCATTGCCAAACTAGCACATGGTTTTGCGGATAACATGGTTACGAGTACAGCACTTGCCTTGCCAGAACATGTCAAGAAGTTACTCGCACCAGCCATGAACACAAAAATGTATGACCATCCGGCAACTCAGGCTAATCTAAAAACATTAGAGACCTATGGTTATCAGATCATCTCTCCCAAGGAATCTCTACTAGCCTGTGGCGATCACGGCAAAGGCGCCCTAGCTGACCTAAATACTATTTTAGAAAGAATAAAGGAAACCCTTAATGAACAAACGCTCTAACATTGCTCCCATTGCTATCTTTTTTGCAGTTATGCTCGTTATCCACTTTTTGAGTTCTCTCCTATTTAACCTTTTCCCATTCCCGATTAAACCAACTATCGTTCATATTCCTGTCATTATTGCTAGCATCATCTATGGTCCTCGGGTTGGGGTTACACTTGGTTTTCTTATGGGGCTATTGAGCTTAACGGTAAACACAATTACCATCCTTCCAACAAGCTACCTCTTCTCACCATTCGTGCCGAACGGAAACATCTATTCTGCGATTATCGCTATTGTCCCTCGCGTTTTGATCGGTCTGACACCTTACTTGGTTTATAAATTATTAAAAAACAGAACGGGTCTCATCTTTGCTGGTGCTCTCGGTTCCCTTACTAATACCGTCTTTGTCCTTGGGGGAATCTTCTTCCTTTTTGGAAATGTCTTCGACGGCAATATCCAAAAACTCCTGGCAACCGTTATTTCTACAAACTCAATTGCCGAGCTTGTCATTTCTGCCGTTCTAACAGTAGCAATTGTCCCACGTTTACAAACCTTGAAGAAATAAAAAAAAACAACTCCACTTTCGTCCTGAAGGTGGAGTTTTAGTTTTCACCAGTAAAGGCTCATCTTCTATTCATAAATGGTTATTTACCAAGGAGTCATTCGTTCAAAATTTTGAAAATATATGAAAATCCTTTGAATCCACCACCTATACTTTTGAAAATTTTCAATAAAATCAAAATAAATTCTTGACATGTCTGACTATTTATTGTACTATACTTGTGTATATACAGTTAAATGGAGGTTCTTATGGATATACGGAAAAAAACGCAGTTTATGACTATGACTGCACTACTCACAGCAATCGCGATTTTGATTCCGATCATTATGCCTTTTAAAATCGTCATCCCACCAGCTTCTTACACTTTGGGAAGTCATATCCCCATCTTTATCGCCATGTTTCTTTCGCCTTTGATGGCTGCTTTTGTGATTATTGCTTCTAGTCTCGGTTTCCTGATGGCAGGCTACCCTATGGTTATTGTCCTACGCGCCTTTTCTCACATCGTTTTTGGTACTTTGGGGGCTTTGTACTTAAAGAAATTCCCTGAAACCTTGGATAAACCAAAGGCATCTTGGATTTTTAACTTTGTTTTGGGTGTTGTTCATGCTATCGCTGAAGTAATCGCTTGTATCATCTTTTATGCTACTTCAGGGACAAATGTTGAAAATATGTTTTATGTTCTCTTTGTCCTAGTTGGTTTTGGCACAATCATCCATAGTATGGTAGACTATACATTAGCACTAGCTGTCTATAAAGTGCTTCGAAAACGTCGCTAAAAGGAAAAACTATGACAAAGGATCGCAAACAAGCTCTTCTCAAACTGTTAAAAGAGGCGCCAAAAGCTCTCAATGGTCAAACCTTGGCTGAACACTTTCATGTTACGCGCCAAGTCATTGTACAGGACATCGCTATTCTCCGAGCAGATGGAGCTCCTATCCTATCCACCAACCGTGGCTATATCTACAAAGAAAATGATGCCAGCCCCTACGTGCACAAACTCTTTAAAGTGAAACATGAACTGGAAGAAATCGGTCAGGAACTTCTAGCTATTGTAGATAATGGCGGACGCGTTCAAAATATCTTAATCGATCATCCCGTTTATGGCGAAATTGAAACCCTACTCAAACTCACCTGCCGCCGAGATGTCCAGCACTTTCTGGAACAAGTCGAGAATTCAGACTTTAGACCCCTTTCTGAATTGACAGACGGCATCCATTACCACCTTGTTGAAGCCGAGACACAACAAGACCTCCACTATATCGAGGAGGCCTTGGATCAGTTAGGTTATTTAGTAAAAGACTAGAAAATTTCTTTTTCCCAGCCGTCCTCTGTACGGTGGCGATAGAAGAACTCAGACTTGTCAGGTGCTTCCATCATCTCCATCAAGGGTAGCATATCATAGGCCAGATCCAAGTTTGGAATCTGGTCTTTTTGCACCCAAGATACTTCTCCTTCATCTGAAGAGCGAAGGATCCCAGAGAACTCAGTCGCCTTATAACAAATGACAATATAGCGCCCACCTGTATCTAATGGCCAATTTTTAATACCGACCAGTTGGGGATTCTGAATAGTCAGACCCGTTTCTTCATAAATCTCACGAATGACAGACTCGGCAAAAGCCTCGCCATTCTCAACATGTCCTCCTGGAAAGGCATAGCCAGACCAGCGATTGTTTTCAGGAGAACGATATTGCATGACTACTCGCTTATTTTCTAGATCTTCGATTAGACAGATGTTGGTTAAAATAGTTGCTTGGGCACGGGACATAGATTTGCTCACTTTCTAAGTTGTTATATAATTTTTTCAGACTTGATGTCAGATTTCATGATAAAGGGATTAATCAGCTCATGATAATAGTATACATCATGAAGCAAATATCCTTTTGTTATGACAATTTCTTGTTCCCTAACTTCATAATCAATAGTGATTGGAACAGGAGGATTTGGAATAAAAGCGAAGACGACAATTACAAATAACCAAATATAAAAACTACAAATCGCACTGCGCACTCCTTCAAGGAAGCGATATTTCCCCTTTAAAAAGTAAATAAAAATATGCAAAATAGAGAGGATAATTGGAACAAAAAGCCTTGTATTCCACACTATGGGAATAAATTTCAGTCCAAATATCCCAAATAGAAGATCAAGAATTGCAAAGGACCTCAAAAAGCGAATAAATAGAGTAAAAATTAGAAGAAAGAGCCAAATATTCCAAATAATCGGAGTAAATGATAAACCAAATGACCATAATATGAAATGAGCGATAACAAATGCTATCAGTAAGGAATATAGGACAGTATAAATAAGCTTGTTAAAAGTACTTGAATTTTTCACTATCTATTTCTCCTTTAAATTCAAACTACTAACTAATGACTAATATCCATCACTTTTAAATTATCTCGTCTATTATTTTATAAAATTTTTAGTTAAAATTACTTCCATAATAGAGCATCTTATGGTTTTGAACCTTTAAAGAAACACTACTACCTGAACGATATCCTTTAGCACCATAGTAGTAAGAAACCTCATAAAAAGCATCTGGCAACTCGGCATTATCTATCCCATTTGAAATAAATCCTGTCAGTCCGCCTTCACTATCAAAATAATCTTTCTCACCCTCTTCTAAAACAGTATCTTTATATCTAACACTTCCTTTAATAATTCCTTTTTCCAAAAATTCATCAATAGGGAGGTCATATAAACCTTGAAAAGCCTTCCCTTCCTTATGGTTCTCTTCGATGAGGGCATAATAGTCTTGGATATTTTCAGATTCAGTATCGACACTCCAGTAACTATTCACATATTCTAGATTTGGATTTTCATATTGCTTAAAAAAACTCTCTACCTTCTCTTTGTGAGAAATACTGACAGGATGCTGGTTAAGTAGTTTATGAGCCATGTCTGAAAATTCTTGTAACATGGTTTTCGTACTCCCATCATAGGCTAGTTCTTCATCAGTCTTTTGGGGATTGTATTTTGAGGACTTTGGACGATAAAACAAGGCATGACTCACAGTGACTCTACTTCCATCAACCTCTTCACTATAATCGTATTCAATTTTGTATTTTTCAGAAGTCCATTTATCTCTAGAAAACTTCGTAACCTTCAAATCTCCTTTAAAACCATACAAATCAAGAGTTCTTCTTACTGCTGTCTCTACCTCCGATTGATTTGCTTCAGGGAAAATGTCATAAGTTGTTGTAAAGAAAAGGAAGGCAAAACGTAGAATAAAGAATAAAGGGACAATATTTATAATACAGAAAATTAAAAGTAACTTTCTTTTCATTACTAGATTCTCCTTATTAATAAAAAGATTATAATTTCTTTGAAGCTTTAATTTTTTCTAAACTGAACGATAAGGAATTTTCGAGCTTTCTATCTCTATATCAGGATTGGCAAGTTTGAGATAAGGAGCAATATAGTCTGCATCCGTAACCTTTGGACCTAGAATAACTTTTGAATATTTCAAAGGAGCCAGATTGATGTATACAAATAAATCATATCTACCATTATCTTTTGGGCTTAATACGATATACTTCCTAAAATCATTAATTTGGAACAGGACATAGGACTCTCTTTCTATATTAAATGACTTTTTCGTACTTGATTTTAGATTTCATAATGAAGGGATTTATTCGTTCATGGTAATAATATACTTCATGAAGCAAATATCCTTTTTGAATGACGATTTCTTGTTCCTGAACTTCATAATCAATAGTGATTGGAACAGGAGGATTTGGAGTAAAGGCGAAAACGACAATTACAAATAACCAGATATAGAAACTACAAAAAGCGCTACGGATTCCTTCTAAGAGATGATATCGGTTCTTAAAATAATCACAAATATTATGCGCCATAACCAAAATAACTGGTAAAAAGAGCCCTGTATTAAATACTATAGGAATAAATTGTATTCCAACTATCCCAAAAAGAAGATCAAGAATTACCAAAGGTCTCCAAAAGTGAATAAACAGAGTAAAAATTAAAAGGAAAAGCCAACTGTCCCAAAGAATGGGGTGAATGATAAACCAAATATTGAAAGGCAAAATCGATAAGGACAAATGCTAGTAAAATCAGATAGACCATTCTAAAAAAGTTAAATGTTTCATCATGGTATATTCCTCATTTTTTCCATATGATTCTGCAATAGAACGGTTAAGCCAGCAAGGGAGAAAAAGAACAGGTAAGTTGAAATTGGAAACCAGATGTAGCGGTAATCTAAGGATAAGAGGGAAGGCAGAATACCCTTACTGTTTTTCCCACTAACCCCTATAAAAAGATGTACAATTAAACCGATACTATTAAGATAGATAAATAATTCAATAAATCTTTTTAGGGTCACCTTTGTTCTAGACGAGTCTAGAAACAAATAATCAAATACCCTATAAACTAGACAAAAAAGATTCAGATACAAGGGAAAACTATAATTGATTTCCTTGTAGGGCAATGGAATTGGTAAGATATTAAAAATTTGATTAACACCAAATCCTATCACTAATACCAAACTAAATATAAGACAGAACCCTACTAATTTATGAGAATCTAGCCCCGATGACTTCTTATACTTCGTCTCTTTTACTTTCACAATAACTTCTCCCTATTTAAAAATATATTCTAAAACGTAATCATTTGTTCATTGTGCAATCTGAAAACCAATCACAACTGTCCTTGCATTTAACTCTCTGATTTTGTTGAACTCTTAAATACCATTCTAATTTCAATGATAGGCTTTCCAAGTTCAAGTATTTTTTCTTGGCCATCAACAGTAAAACCCATTTTTTGATAAAAAGCAATGGCTCGCTTATTTTCTTTTAATACCCATAAGAATATTTCAGAGAAATGTTCAAGAGTAGTCAGAGCTTCCGTCATTAACTTCTGAGCAATACCTTTTCCATAATAGTCTTTTAAAACATATAAGGCGATAATTTCACCAGCTTGAATAGTCTCATTACGAAAGTTCCCATAACTGATAAAACCAACTACCTTCATGCCGTCCATCGCAATCAATGTATTTTCTGGATATTTTTGACTAAAGAATCGACATCTTTCTAATGTCATTGTCTCCTGAAATTCTGCAGGCAAAAGGTCGTCATAAGCCTCTCTCCACGTTTGCCAGTGAACGAGGGATTTACCTTCTATCTCTTCAGGAGTTTCCATTGATTTGATAATAACCGTCATTTATTTTCTTATCCTTAATCCAACGACTTGACTTCCTTTGCTACTTTTTGTAGAAATTTTTGTCTTGTAGAATTTGTATTCACCTCACGCCCTAACTCACCTAAAATTGAAACCTTCTTTGTTTTAATGCCACAGTGATTCAGGACAGCATTCTTTAATACTGATATTCCATAACTGTCTGGAATGTTGATAGGACCTGAAAATACTTTGTACCACCATGTTGGTGCCATGGAGGTTGCGTAAATACTAGCAGTTTTTCCTTTTAGTAACTTTTTAAACTGCTGACCTCTTAAGTAGTTCCAAATAAAACTTCCTTGATTATTGGCAGAGTATGCAATTCCTGGCGTAAAAACACGATCAATCCAACCTTTCAATAGACTAGGCATACTACTCCACCAAATTGGATAAACAAAAATGAAATGATCTGCCCACTGGATTAGTTCCTGGGAGCGACGTATGAAAGAGTCCTCTTCCATACGTTTTCGATAACCACAACGTAATACAGGATCAAAATCTATCTCATTTAGGTTAATAGATTCAAGCTCATGGCGATTTGAGTCAATATTTTCTACAATCGTTCGAAAAATTTCTTGACAGAAACTTTCCTTGTCAGGATGTCCGTTGATGACTAAAATTTTCATTCATTTTCTCCTATCTAATCCAACACTTTGACTTCTAGCATCATGCCACGTATCTGAGTTGCTAGTTCAAAATCAAGCACTTCGACGGCTTCTTGCATTTGTTTTTCCAGTTTCTTGACGAGTTCTTTATGCTTTAGTTTTTGAGGTTATTGATATCGACTTCCTTGTCCTCTTCTTTGGAAACTGCCTTGGTCACGGCAATAAGTTCACGTATAATCTCAGTAAACCTTAAGTTCTCAATACAGTGTATATTTTAGTGCCTCTTGCTCCTATTTTTAATAAGACAATAAAGTTTTAAGTCTGTTTAAGATTTTTAAAACTCTTGATTAAAGTAAGAATATACGCCATTAATTTATTTCTAAAATACTCAATGATAGCACCAGAAAAAAACAGGATCAGTGTCATAACTAGAATAATAATGACAAACATGGAAAATTCTTGTTCTTCAACTAAAGTATGGATGGTTGGTATAATTCTTCTAAAAATAAGAGGATGTACATGAAACAGATAAACACCCAAAGTTAGTGGAGATACTAAAAGAACGAGTTTCTTAAAAGTTAAGGGAAGATTTTTAATATTCAAGAAGAGTAAAAATATTGCTATTCCTTGCAGTGTGACCGTCGGAGAAATATAACTTCTCCACTGTTCAAAACCAAGCCAGCATAATATAAAAGTTAAACTAGTTAGAAATAAAATGAATCCACTAACATTACTTATTTGAAAACGACTTTCGTAATTTGATTTTCTAATTATTGCTCCCAAAGTGTACAAGAGGATCATCCATAATACACTATATCCACCCCACAAGCCCAGAATATCTTGTTTAAATACTGTGGGTATGACAGAAAAGTATATAAATGCTCCACTAACAATTGGAAGCAATTGTTCTTTTTTCAATGTCAGCACTGCTTGATTCAAAAATGGTGCTATTAAGACTAAACCAAAATAGCAACTCATATACCAATACTGTCCATGACTTATTGGAGTTAAAGCTGAAAACCAATCACTTAAGTTGACAGATGATTTTGAAAAAATAGCAAATACAAAAGTAATTGAAATAGTATAGAAAATAATCTGTACCCAAAAACTAAACATTTTTTTATAACTAAATTGTGAATAAAGACCGACATACCCACTGATTAAAATATAAATATTTACAGCTGAATATGAGAAAGCTTCTAAAAAATTTGCAAAAATATAGTAAAGATCTTTTTGACTATCAACTTTCTCCAAAATGCCTCCCATACCCAAAACATGTAAATTGCAAATCATCAACATAGCTAAAATTCTACAACATTCAATGCCTATGTGTCTAGTTTTTTTTGCTGTCATATTATGTCTTTCTATATATTTCTATTTCTTTATAATTTTTCAGTTTAACGCCTTGACTTCCAACATCATATCACGTATCTGAGCCGCCAGTTCAAAGTCAAGTACTTCAACAGCTTCTTGCATTTGTTTTTCGAGTTTTTTGACGAGTTCTTTGCGTTCTTGTTTGTTGAGGCTATTGATGTCGACTTCCTGGTCCTCTTCTTTGGAAACTGCCTTGGTTACGGCGATCAAATCACGGATTTCTTTCTTAATGGTTTGTGGCACGATACCATGCTCTGCATTATAAGCCATCTGGATTTTCCGACGGCGGGCCGTTTCATTGATAGCACGTTGCATAGACTGAGTCATCGTGTCTGCATACATGATGACATGCCCTTCGCTGTTACGGGCAGCACGTCCAATGGTCTGGATGAGGCCGCGTTCGTTACGGAGGAAGCCTTCCTTGTCAGCATCAAGAATAGCTACAAGACTCACTTCAGGCACGTCAATTCCTTCACGAAGCAGATTGATTCCGACCAAAACATCAAAAACACCCAAGCGCAGGTCACGGATAATCTCTGTCCGCTCCAAGGTCTTGATATCCGAGTGCATGTACTTGACCTTGATGCCCATTTCTTTGAAGTAGTCCGTCAAGTCCTCTGCCATTTTCTTGGTCAAGGTTGTGATAAAAGTTCGCTCATTCTTTTCAACACGGGCATTGATTTCACCTAGGAGGTCATCAATCTGTCCCATAGTTGGACGGACTTCCACTTCAGGGTCCAAAAGACCTGTCGGACGAATGATTTGCTCAATCACTGTCTCGGTCTGTTCATTTTCATAGTCGCCTGGTGTCGCTGAAACGTAAACAATCTGGTGAACATGACTTTCAAACTCTTCCCGACGGAGAGGACGATTGTCCAAGGCGGACGGTAAACGGAACCCGTAATTGACCAGCATTTCCTTACGCGAACGGTCTCCATTGTACATGCCCTTGATTTGCCCCATGGTCATGTGACTTTCATCAATCATGATCAAGAAATCATCTGGGAAGAAATCAAGCAACGTATAAGGAGGTTCACCTTCGCTACGTCCATCCATATGACGAGAATAGTTCTCAACCCCATTTGTATAGCCCATCTCGCGTAGCATTTCAATATCATACTCTGTCCGCTGCTTCAAACGCTGAGCTTCAAGTAATTTGCCTTCCTTCTCAAAGACAGCTAACTGCTCTTCTAATTCTGCTTGAATTTTCGCAATCGCAACTTCCATGTGGTCGTCATTGGTCACAAAGTGAGTGGCTGGGAAAATCGCCAAATGATCCACTTCTCCCAATACCTGACCTGTCAAAGCCTCAACTTCACGGATACGGTCAATCTCGTCCCCGAAAAACTCTACTCGAAAAGCGTGTTCATCACGAGAAGCTGGGAAAATCTCCACCACATCCCCACGTACACGAAATCTTCCCCGTTGGAAATCAATATCATTACGCTCAAACTGGATATCAACTAAATCATTCAAGAGTTTATCACGAGAAATTTCAAGACCTGGACGCAAGCTTACAACGCTATCAGCGTATTCCTTTGGAGAACCCAAACCATAGATACAAGAGACAGAAGCCACAACGATGACATCATTGCGCTCCAGAAGTGCTGAAGTCGCTGAGTGACGAAGCTTGTCAATCTCGTCATTGACTGAACTGTCCTTCTCAATATAGGTATCACTAGAAGGAACATAGGCCTCGGGTTGGTAATAATCATAGTAAGACACAAAATACTCAACAGCATTATCAGGGAAAAATTCCTTAAACTCTCCATAGAGCTGACCAGCTAGGGTTTTGTTATGGGCAATGACCAGAGTTGGCTTATTAACTTTGGAAATGACCTGACTCATGGTATAGGTCTTCCCTGTACCAGTTGCCCCCATGAGGATTTGAGCTTTTTCTCCACCCTCGATATTGTCAACCAACTGCTCAATCGCTTGTGGTTGATCTCCTGAAGGTTGGTATTTTGATACTAGTTTAAATTTATTATCTGTAATTCGATTGATCATAGTTGCCTCGCATGCCTTTTATTTCTTCTATTTTACCATAAATTCCATTAGATTCTTTATCTCTTGATTTAGCAAATTCGCACTTTTATGTCACATCTTCTTACATGAAAATCATTAAAATTTGCCTTCTGGCTTTTTTTCTGTTATAATTAAAAAATATTCAGAAAGGAGACTAAAAATGAAGAAAAAAATCCTAGCATGTTTGCTTATTTTATTTCCCATTTTCTCACTAGGAATAGCAAAAGCTGACACTGTTAAATCAAAGTATATTATTGCCAGCGACTCATCTTTCGCCCCATTCGTCTTTCAAAATTCAAGCAATCAATACACCGGTATTGATATGGACCTCATCAAGGCCATTGCCAAAGACCAAGGTTTTGAAATTGAAATAACCAACCCAGGTTTTGACGCCGCGATCAGTGCTGTTCAGGCTGGACAAGCTGATGGTATTATTGCTGGTATGTCTGTTACGGATGCTCGTAAGGAAACCTTCGACTTCTCAGAATCATACTACACAGCAAATACGATTCTCGGTGTGAAAGAATCAAGTACCATTGCTTCTTATGGAGACCTCAAGGATAAAACTGTCGGTGTTAAAAACGGGACTGCTTCTCAAACGTTTCTTACTGAAAATCAAAGTAAATACGGCTATAAGATTAAAACTTTTTCAGATGGTTCATCTATGTATGACAGTCTCAACACTGGAGCTATCGATGCCGTGATGGATGATGAGCCCGTTCTCAAATATTCTATCAGCCAAGGGCAAAAATTGAAAACACCAATCCCTGGAACGCCAATCGGTGAAACTGCCTTTGCGGTAAAAAAAGGAACAAACCCAGAATTGATCCAGATGTTCAATAATGGACTTGCAAATCTTAAAGCTAACGGAGAATTCCAAAAGATTCTTGACAAGTATCTAGCTAGTGGAGCAACAACTACTTCTACAAGTACAGTTGACGAAACTACTATCTGGGGCTTGCTCCAAAACAACTACAAACAACTCCTTAGCGGGCTTGGAATCACTCTTGCTCTAGCGCTTATTTCATTTGCTATTGCTATTGTCATCGGTATTATCTTCGGTATGTTTAGCGTTAGCCCATACAAATCTCTTCGTCTGATCTCTGAGATTTTCGTTGACGTTATTCGCGGTATCCCATTGATGATTCTTGCTGCCTTCATCTTCTGGGGGATTCCAAACTTCATCGAGTCGATTACAGGCCAACAAAGTCCAATCAATGACTTTGTAGCTGGTACTATTGCCCTCTCACTCAATGCGGCAGCTTATATCGCTGAAATCGTGCGTGGTGGGATTCAAGCTGTTCCAGTTGGGCAAATGGAAGCCAGCCGCAGTCTTGGTATCTCTTATGGAAAAACCATGCGTAAGATTATCTTGCCACAAGCAACTAAATTAATGTTGCCAAACTTCGTCAACCAATTCGTTATCGCTCTTAAAGATACAACCATCGTGTCTGCTATCGGTCTGGTGGAACTTTTCCAAACTGGTAAGATCATCATCGCCCGTAACTACCAAAGTTTCAAGATGTATGCAATCCTTGCTATCTTCTATCTTGTAATTATCACGCTTTTGACTAGACTAGCGAAACGCTTAGAAAAGAGGATTCGTTAATGGCAAAACTAAAAATTGATGTAAATGATTTGCATAAGTATTATGGAAAAAATGAAGTTTTAAAAGGCATTACAACCAAATTCTATGAAGGAGATGTTGTCTGTATCATCGGTCCTTCTGGTTCTGGTAAATCCACTTTCCTTCGCAGCCTTAACCTTCTTGAGGAGGTAACGAGTGGCCACATCACAGTGAATGGTTATGATTTGACTGAAAAGTCAACCAATGTCGACCATGTTCGTGAGAACGTGGGAATGGTCTTCCAACACTTCAACCTCTTTCCTCATATGTCCGTCTTAGAGAATATCACTTTTGCTCCTATTGAACACAAACGAATGACCAAAGAAGAAGCTGAAAAATTGGGGATGGAGTTGCTTGAAAAGGTTGGACTAGCAGATAAAGCTAATGCCAATCCAGATAGTCTTTCAGGTGGTCAGAAACAGCGTGTAGCTATTGCTCGTGGACTTGCCATGAATCCTGATATCATGCTCTTTGATGAGCCAACTTCCGCTCTTGACCCTGAAATGGTTGGAGATGTACTGAATGTTATGAAGGAATTGGCGGAACAAGGCATGACCATGATTATCGTAACCCATGAGATGGGATTTGCTCGTCAGGTAGCCAACCGTGTTATCTTTACGGCTGATGGTGAATTCCTGGAAGATGGAACACCTGATCAAATCTTTGATAATCCACAACACCCTCGTCTAAAAGAGTTTTTGGACAAGGTCTTAAACGTATAAGTCGAAACTGTAAGGTTTTCCTTACAGTTTTTTTATTGCGTATTGGATTTTTTGATTTTTTTGAAAATTATGATAAAATAAAAACTATGATAATGAGGAAATCTCATCCCTAGTCCGACTAGGAAAAAATATAGAAATTAGGTAGCTAGATGTCATCAAAGGTTATTGTTACAATTTTCGGTGCGAGTGGAGATTTAGCTAAACGCAAACTCTACCCTTCCCTTTTCAGACTCTATAAATCAGGCAATCTCTCTGAGCATTTTGCTGTTATCGGAACAGCTCGTAGACCTTGGAGTAAAGAATATTTCGAATCTGTTGTTGTTGAGTCCATCCTTGATTTGGCAGATAGTACCGAGCAAGCCCAAGAGTTTGCAAGTCATTTCTACTATCAAAGTCATGATGTTAATGATACAGAGCACTACATTGCTTTACGTCAATTGCAGGCTGAACTAAATGACAAGTATCAAGCTGAACACAACAAGCTCTTCTTCTTGTCTATGGCTCCTCAATTCTTTGGTACCATTGCCAAACACCTCAAGTCTGAAAACATCGTTGACGGCAAAGGCTTTGAGCGCTTGATTGTTGAGAAACCTTTTGGTACAGACTATGAAACTGCAAGCAAGCTGAATGAAGATCTTCTAGCAACATTTGATGAAGAACAGATCTACCGTATCGACCACTACTTGGGGAAAGAGATGATTCAAAGTATCTTTGCGGTTCGTTTTGCCAATATGATCTTTGAAAATGTTTGGAACCGCGAGCACATTGATAATGTGCAGATTACCTTTGCTGAGCGCTTGGGTGTTGAGGAACGTGGTGGCTACTATGATGAATCTGGTGCCCTTCGTGATATGGTGCAAAACCATACTCTCCAACTCCTCTCTCTTCTAGCCATGGACAAGCCTGCAAGCTTCACAAAGGATGATATTCGCGCAGAGAAAATCAAGGTCTTTAAAAACCTCTATCACCCTTCAGATGAAGAACTAAAAGAACACTTTATTCGAGGTCAATACCGTTCAGGTAAAGTTGATGGCATGAAATACATTTCCTATCGTAGCGAGCCAAACGTTAACCCTGAGTCTACAACAGAAACCTTTGCCTCTGGTGCCTTCTTTGTAGATAGCGACCGTTTCCGTGGTGTTCCCTTCTTCTTCCGTACTGGTAAACGTCTGACTGAAAAAGGAACTCATGTCAATATCGTCTTTAAGCAAATGGACTCAATCTTCGGCGAGCCTTTGGCGCCAAATATCTTGACCATCTATATCCAACCAACTGAAGGATTCTCTCTTAGCCTCAATGGTAAGCAAGTCGGGGAAGAATTTAACCTGGCACCAAGCTCTCTGGATTACCGTACAGATGCTACTGCTACTGGAGCCTCACCAGACCCATACGAGAAATTAATCTACGATGTTTTGAACAACAACTCAACCAATTTTAGCCACTGGGATGAGGTAAGTGCTTCGTGGAAATTGATTGACCGTATCGAAAAGCTCTGGGATGAAAACGGAGCACCACTCTACGATTATAAAGCTGGAAGCATGGGGCCACAAGCTAGCTTTGACTTACTTGAGAAGTATGGAGCTAAATGGACCTGGCAACCAGATATCGCCTATCGTGAAGATGGCCGTTTAGAATAGCAAAAATATCCTGCAAGTCAATCTTGCAGGATATTTATTTTGTATTAAATCAAGCCTTCTAAGAGACCCTTCATAAAGTTTTCTGAGTTAAATTCCCCAATATCATCGATTTTTTCACCGAAACCGATCAATTTTACAGGGATATTGAGTTCTTCTCGAATTGCCAGTACAACACCACCTCGGGCAGTACCGTCAATTTTTGTCAAAACAATTCCTGTCAATGGTGTTATCTTAGAAAATTCCTTGGCTTGTACCAGGGCATTCTGTCCAGTTGATGCATCGAGTGCCAGGAAGGTTTCATGTGGTGCCTCTGGAACGACACGCTTGATAATACGACCAATCTTTTCCAACTCAGCCATGAGGTTGTCCTTGTTTTGCAGACGCCCTGCTGTATCAATCATGAGAATATCAATTCCTTCTGCTACAGCACGTTCCATCCCATCAAAGACCACACTAGCTGGATCAGCCTTTTCAGGCCCAGTCACAACAGGAACATCCACACGTCGACCCCATTCAGCTAGCTGGGCCACAGCACCCGCACGGAAGGTATCTGCCGCAACCAACATGACTTTCTTGCCAGCTTGTTTGTAGCGATGAGCTAATTTCCCGATAGAAGTTGTTTTCCCAACACCATTGACTCCGACAAAGAGCATGACTGTTAAACCATCTTGGAAATGGATTTGTTCATCGTAGTTGCCATCCTTCTCATAGAGCTCGACCAATTTCTCGATAATGACACGACGGAGCGCGTCAGGCTTCTTAGCGTTTTCTAATTTAGCTTCATAGCGTAGTTCTTCTGTTAAGTTTGAAGCGACTTGCACACCGACGTCGCTCATGATGAGCAGTTCTTCCAATTCCTCGAAGAATTCTTCATCGACAGAACGAAAGTTGGCAAAGAAGGCATTCAAACGAGCTCCGAATCCTGTACGGGTTTTCTTGAGACTGCGGTCATATTTTTCCTGAACGGTTTCCTCAACCTGAGGAAGTTCTTCTTCTACTACTTCAGAAGCTAGCTCTTCTTCGAACTCTTCAGTTTCTAAGTTCTCTTCTTCAAGAACTTCTTCTGCCTCTTGGAATTGCTCCAGTTCATCAGCTTCTAGCCCAGGGGCCTCTTGGTTTGTTTGCTCGACTGCTTCTGGTTCAATAACTTCTTCTGTCGAGACCTGAGGAAGTTCTTCTTGAGCAGGTGTTTCTTCCACTTTTTCTCTCGATGTCTCTTCCTGAGAAGTTTCTTCGACTGCCGTTTGGTTTTCTTCAACCTCTTCTGACAAATCAAGATTTTCCAGTGCTTCTTTTACAACATCTTCGATTTTCGGCTCTTCTTTTTTCCCGAATAGACGGTCAAATAATCCCATATTCTAATTCTCCTTTAGCACGTATTCTTCGATAGCCCAGGCAACGGCTTCCTCGTCGTTGGTCATAGGGGTAATCACATTGGCAACTGCCTTAACTGCTGGAACTGCATTTTGCATGGCAACTCCCAGACCTGCCCACTCAATCATGGAAAGGTCATTGGCCTCGTCCCCACAAGCCATCACTTGACTTTGATCGATTCCCAAGTGTTTAATTAATTTTGCTAAACCTGTCGCCTTGTGGACGTTTTTAGGGGACCATTCCAATAGCATTTCACGCGATTTGAAGATTTCATATTGGTCAAACAATTCTGGAGAAATCTGTTGAATCGCTGCATCCAAAGGTTCTTGGGCAAAGGCAGTCACACATTTATTATACGTCACCTGACTAGATAGATCTTCAAAAGCGACAGGTACGAAAGTCAGGGCTGGGTTGAACTTAGCATAGAGACTTTCTTGGTCTGACTGGATTTGGTAGACTGTACCTTCTGAAATAGCATCTAACGGAAGTCCGAGTTTTTCAGTTTCCTCGTATAATCGCGCCACATCGTCGATTGAAAAGACTGTTTTATCGAGAATCTCTCCCGTGTTTTTCTGCACCAGACCACCATTAAAGGTGATGGTGTACTCATCCTCCTGACCGTCAGTCCCTAGCTCATGGAGAAAGAAATCCATAGCCTTCAAAGGACGACCCGTTGTCAGTACGACCTTGATGCCACGATCACGCGTAGCCTTGAGGACCGCCTTGGTACGATCTGTCAGCTTTTTATCCGTTGTCAGTAAAGTGCCATCCAAATCCAATGCAATCAATTTAATATCTGCCATTATAAGCCCTCCATATAAGCCATCACTGACTGGTCCTTATGGTGGCCAATCACTGTCTCTGCTAATTCTAAAATCTCTGGTCGCGCGTTTTCTGGAGCGATTGGGTGACCGACAACCTGCATCATGTGAAGATCATTGAGATTATCGCCAAACGCCATGACCTGATCCATGGTTAGACCCAGTTTTTTAGCCAGCTCAACAATAGCCACACCCTTATCAACGTAGTCCAAGACAATATCGATGGATTCAAAACCTGTTGTCATGGCTTTCACACCAGAAACGTTTTCATTAACCCATGCCTCTCCAGCTTCTATCGTTTCTTCAGTAAAGTTAGTAGTGAATTTAAAAATCTCATCTGTGATATCTTCCAAACTCGCTACTTTTTGAATGTTTTCATTGTAGTGACGGCTAAACATCAGATAAGTCTCATCCACAGTGTTCAATACATAACAAGCTTTTTTCCCAGTCAGCAGCATTTTTCTTTCATCAAAATAGGGTGATTTCTTTAAAGCTTCAAAAGTGCTCAAGTAAAAATCCCGAGACATAGTAGCCTCGTACATATCCTCTCCATGAAACTCAACATAGCTCCCATTTTCAGCTATAAAAATCACTTCATCACGCACATCCGCAAATAGCTTTTTCAGGGACAGAATACCACGACCTGAAGCCACTGCAAAATAAATCCCCTTTTCCTTGTAGGAAACAAGTAAGTTTTTAAGGCGTTCCATATCAAACCGACCCTCTCCATCTAGAAATGTGCCATCCATATCGGTTGCTACAAGTTTAATCATAAAATCCTTCATACTCCAATTGATAAATCTATCCTCTATTATACCATAGATAAACTGAAAAAGGACTAGTACAGTAGGGGGGCTACTGGATAGTAGGTCTTTTCGATAAATGAAATAGAAAATAATGTTTTTAATTTAACTCAATAGACCAATAAATATTCGTAACACTATCATGAAATAACAAAAAACTGATCAGCCATCTAACTTAAACTCTATACTATCGTAGTTGAAACACAGAAAAACTCTCCTACTAAGAGAATTTTTCTTGATAATTCTTACAAAACAAAAGGCGAACAAATTCTCATACTTCCCAGCAGACAAGAATTTGCTCGCTTTTTTGGTGCCCTCGGAGATAAACAAAGACAGACAACCAATTCCTTATAGGCAAGGTATTACATCAGACCTTGGGCAACTGAGGTACTTTAAGGAGGAAAGTCTCAATTCCTTATAGGTAAGGTAGAACGCTGAAGAAAAACATCTCGCAAGATTATTCAAAAAATTCCTTAAGAAGCGTCTCAATTCCTTATAGGTAAGGTATAACGAACCATGTAGTGTTGATGAACGCCACTCCTTTTGAAAAGTCGATTGAGTCTCAATTCCTTATAGGTAAGGTAGAACACTCGAAGACTGGGTTTTAGAAACATTCATCAAAGAGCTCAAAAGTCTCAATTCCTTATAGGTAAGGGAGAACTCGTTCAGTGGAAGATAGTAAAGACGTAACATTCGGTCAATGTAAAAAGTCTCAATTCCTTATAGGTAAGGTATAACGAAAAGATGGGTAATGTTGGATATTGATGAACATGGTCTTACTTATCGTAGTGAGTCTCAATTCCTTATAGGTAAAGTATAACAAGAATGCACCAAAGGAGAAGCCTAAAAAAAGTAGTAGGCTTCGTCTCAATTCCTTATAGGTAAGGTAGAGCGCTAATGAATATTTCGAGAGATCGAAATATAAAAAGCTCGAAGGTCTCAATTCCTTATAGGTAAGGTATTACAAATGAGGTAAACACAAATGGCTAGAACAGTAAAAGCGGAAACAGGCTCAATTCCTTATAGGTAAGGTATTACAACAGCATTTTCACTGTTTCTAGATTGATTGTATCAAAAAATAGGTAAGGTATTACAACAGCATTTTCACTGTTTCTAGATTGATTGTATCAAAAAATAGGGCTTTTTTCAAGATTTCAAAACCTTGGCCACGCGTTTGCGATGCACATCGTATGTCAAGATAATATACATTTATTTTCGCTTTTTGAAATAGAAGAAACAAATTGTCGAAAGAAGGAAACAAATTGTCAGAAGAGAAATGAGCAAAGTAAGCCAAGATGAATAGGTCAGACTCAGATCACATATTGTCAAACAATTATCCTGCAGTTCTTTGATATTCGGAATAGCTGCTAAAGCAAGACTTAAAACAGTCAGCATTAATACTCTGCCATTCAATTTATTACTTGATTCTGTCTGGCTGATAGCATGCAGTTCACTGATTTGACTGTCCAGGAGATTGATATGCTTCTCGATATAGAGTGAGGTTTGTAGCAATTCATAGATTTCCACCGCCTGCTCCTGCGGGCACAGCTCTGGAAGCAAAAATTGATTTTTAAAGGTCGTGTAAGCCTTTTGCAGCTTCAGTTTATCCGAAACTCTAGCATTGACCCTATCCCCCGCATCCTTGGAATACTTCAAAATACCAATCCTCTGACTGAGCGTGATCAAAGCCAAGTCCAGATATTCCGACAAAAAGTAACCTTTTAGGAAAAATTCAGGAAAAACAGAACCACTCATAAAAATCATGGAATGCTGGCTGGCCATATAAAGGCTTCCCTCAGCTGACCACCTCGTATAGAGAAGCTTTTCCAGCTCTGCCTTCAGCATATCTCGACTCAGACATGTTGAATCTCCCTTATCAACGTATAAAATACTAAAAAGAAGCTTCATCTTTTCTAAACTTTGATCCGAATCATCAAAATTCGCCCAATTCGCCGTTTTATAAATCAAGTCCTTTACATCAGGAACCATCATGTAGCTCACCACATACATGCGGTCATCAATGATGATCTCCAGATGAGGCTTAGACTCAAACTGCGAGATATCCTCTGGGAATATCGCTTCCTCAGGCAAGCCAAAGAAATCCTGTAAGATTTCTTTCGGAGCCGACATGATCCCATATGAAGAAATTAAGCCAGATGGCTGTGGAGCCTCATCAATTTTTTCGCTCTTAATCAGCTCAATATTATTAGGTGAGACTAAATCACACAGCAATGGAGTCAAAAAAGGAGCATAGAGATGACGACCATACTGGTTGATGTTTTTAATATCTTCCAATTTATCATAGAGACGATTTTCCATTGAGAAAATCAGGAAACCTGCTTCTAAATTTGGTAAATAACGAAGCATGATATAGTCAAGCGTCAGGTCGTAACACTCAAGTTTGTTGATTTGATTATAATAAGAAATCCGATACACATCACCTTTTTCTAAGCCAGTATAAGCATAGTTTGTGACCAGATCAGGATTGCGGAAAATCAGCTCCTCTGCTTCTTTATTAAAATATCGGCGATAAGCGTACTTTAATCGCTCGCTTTTTTCAGCATCATCTAAGTTTAGATAGGGGAGCTCATTGATATCTTGGCTGAGTTTCTTCCACTTAGAAGACTTCGGAAAAGACTCCAGCCCCTTGGCCGCAAAGGGCAAAACAAAGATATGGTGACTAAATACAGATTGACTCTCAGACATAAACAACCTCCGAGTAAGATATCTCCTCATGAAAACACTTCCAATATACCACAAAAAACTTGCTCCCGCAAGTTTTTTTCAGTTGGATAAAACAATTCCTTATAGGTAAGGTAGAACCAAAAGTGTGCTGTGTGTTCGAGTGTGGTGAACTCGAAAAAGTCTCAATTCCTTATAGGTAAGGTAGAACGCAAAAATTTAGTTCATGATAATGATTCATCTGTCTCTAGAACAACGTCTCAATTCCTTATAGGTAAGGTAGAACTATATATATTCATGGATTGCAAATTTGATGACCCTATCGTTATGTCTCAATTCCTTATAGGTAAGGTATTACAAAAAGAAGGATAAAGTAATATTCTACAGACCATAACGTCTCAATTCCTTATAGGTAAGGTATAACGTTTGTTCATTTCAGCAGCAAAAGGTTTTATTAAAAAGACTTAAATGTCTCAATTCCTTATAGGTAAGGTATAACCAGAAGAGCCATCGATTTTAGCAAGAATCCATGATATTCTAATAGGTCTCAATTCCTTATAGGTAAGGTATAACGTACTAAAAAACATAAAAGAACTTAGTGCAATAGAAAAAGAAACAAGGCGTCTCAATTCCTTATAGGTAAGGTATAACTTTGGTATCGCTTTGATCTCTACTGTTGTTCTTGGGGCTGTTGCTAATCTCAATTCCTTATGGATAAGGTATAACAAAATAGGGCCGGTAGAATAATTGGTAATTCAGCGGACTGTAAATAGTCTCAATTCCTTTTAGGTAAGGTATAACGTTAAAGCGCTCTTTAATATGTACCATGTTCTTTCTGAAAAAGAACGTACGTCTCAATTCCTTATAGGTAAGGTATAACAAGAAGCAGGATTGTCACCAAAAGGTGAGTTCTATATGTGGGTTCTGAAGTCTCAATTCCTTATAGGTAAGGTAGAACGAAACGTAGGTCATGAAACGATTAAGCAGAAATTCAGAACAGTCTCAATTCCTTATAGGTAAGGTAGAACCCTATTGTTAAGATTAAAACAACTAAAGATGCAGAAGGTAAGGTAGAACGGTGATAAGTATCATGCTATAAAGATTGACGGTGATTATCATGACACGTCTCAATTCCTTATAGGTAAGGTAGAACCTTTTCCCTGAATTATTCCTATCGTGTGATGGACCAGTCAGAGGGTCGCATGTCTCAATTCCTTATAGGTAAGGTAGAACCGGAGCGAAAATCACTACTGGCGCTAACATCACTCAAAGTGGCAAGTCTCAATTCCTTTTAGGTAAGGTAGAATACTCAACGTAACAAGAATGCACAAGCCTTTGCAGCAGCATTCAACGCGTCTCAATTCCTTATAGGTAAGGTAGAACAAAAACAGCTGGAAGTTGAATACCATAAGGCTTACGTTAAGGAAAAGTCTCAATTCCTTATAGGTAAGGTATAACTATATATATTCATGGATTGCAAATTTGATGACCCTATCGTTATGTCTCAATTCCTTATAGGTAAGGTATAACATGCCAGTACTTTTCGTAACTAAAAAGTGTGCAGCTTGCAATATGTCTCAATTCCTTATAGGTAAGGTATAACATTCTAAGCACTATCAATCCGAATTGTATCGAATTTCATGATGAAATAAGTCTCAATTCCTTATAGGTAAGGTATAACAACAACAGCATTTTCGCTGTTTCTAGATTGATTGTATCAAAAAATAGGGCTTTTTTCAAGATTTCAATGAAAAAGTCGGTCGATCTTTTTTGTCCTAGCGCTCTTGCCAACTAAGATTGAACTCCTGTACGATAGCTGACTTCACTTGTTTTTAAACTCGTTGTAAAGGAACGCTTATATTCAGACTCCTGAATATGGACATGCTCCTCTATACCTTTTCGAGCTACACGACTGGAAATGATAATATCCAATCTAATATCACCATATTTTGCCTCTAATAGCTGCGTGAGTTGCACGAGACCCTCGGATAAGATTTGTAAATACAGTTGTCGATTGAGCTCTACTACTCTAACTGTCCGAAACCAACATTCGTTTTGGCGCCAATGCCTACATCAGTCAAGATGGTTTTAAATAACTCTATTTTTTCTTTAATCGTAATCTGAGGTCCATCCGAAAGCTGACAATCGTTCAGATAAAAGCCAAATTCAAAAGAGATTCCAGGCTTAACTTTCAGACAGTTGATTGGAATAGGATTCTTGATGATGTCACTATGAGGCGTAATGAATTCCAAAGCTAAACACTGCTGCTTCGTATTTTTTTTAGAGGTTGGACAGGGATAAGCATCTAAAAAGACATCATTATCTTCGAAAATATCATCTTTCAAGCCATAAACTTCTTTATCAGAAAGTCCTGGTTTAAGAAGTGACTTAATATACTCCATCTTTTGCTGATTAATATCATCTTTGGTATCTTCTTTCGTAGGAAAGACGCTTCTCAGTACCCCTTTGACAGAGGAGCCAGGTATATAGGGCAGTCCCGTTACATAATCAAATGAAAAGCCAGAATATATAGAACCCTTTGATTTCAAATCATGGGGATTGCCTGTTCCTATCATGAGACCAGGATAAATGGTTTCCAAAGAAAAGGTTTGAACACTTGCTACACCTTTTGAAGCATGTTTCAAATGCTCCAGAGGTGATAGAGAAAGGTCAAATTTAAAATCCTGCAAAGCCATATTTCTCTCACGAAATTGCTCCTCACTAGATTTTGATCCACCTAGTTCATAAACTAAACCTGATGCTCCTTTCTGCTCTTTTAAGCCGTCAAAATATTCATGATAGTAAATATAAGACATGTTTTTTGAATTAAACATCATCCTTACCCTCCATTTTTCTCGTCTTCCTTGACTTTTTTATCCTTTGACTCAATTTCAAACAAGTTTAACCCTAGTTTGATCGCAATGGCTGCATGCAATACATCCTCTTTAATGGCGAAACTCTCATTATCATTTTTGAACGATGTGACATAGTCAAACAAGGTGTCTACCGTAATAGCTACGTTTTCTCCCTTAATAGCTACGTTTTCTCCCTTCAAAACTTCCAAAATCATGACAGGTAGCTTGGTACGATCTTCTTTGGCATTTTTTGATGCAGCCGAATAGTAGGCGACTGCTGCAGGGAGACTTCCCATAGTAACCGCCGCTCCAAAAGAAGCGATATATCCTCGAAACTCATTTGGAATTGGCTCCGAAAGCTCTTTTTTAATCACCTCAACAGCAATAGGAAGCAACTTATTAATTCTGTTCTTGTCCATTATTTGCTCCTTCTTCATTTCCTGAAATCACTTTAATAACCTTGCAAAGTCCATAACCTACGGAAGCATTTGCACCAAACTGGATGATTTTCTCTCTCACCGAATCTGTAAAAATCTCTAAAAGGTTTTCTGATTCACTGGTTGAAGCCACCACTGCAAAATAGAAAATCGATTTGTGGGGCACAACCTCCTCATACCACAAATTAGTTTTTTCTCCGACACTATTCCGAGCAATGACTGGTAAACCATATCTTTCGTAGCAAGAATTATCTGCGTCCAGAGTTATCTTCTCATCTCCACCCTTCATATCTGCTATTGAAACATTTTCTAATTGAAAATTTGCAATCATTTGGTTAAAATCTTCACAGGCTGTTTTCGGAGCATGTATTGAATAAGGCTTATCCCCACCACTTATCGAACGAATTGGTAGGGCTAGTAGATTCGCGCTAAGAAATTTTAATGCGCCTGAAGTAGTACTCCCATTTTCGTCCGAACCAAATATTCCATTAATGTTCGATAATAACTTATTTTCTTCAAAGAAGGCCCTCAAAGCACCTTTAACGCCTGAAGAGTTGATCGTCGGGAATCCCGTCACAACATCTCGCTCCACTTCGTTATCAATGATGTTAAAATTAACATCTCCATTTCCTACATGCAAGTTTGTTAAACATTCAATGACAAAAATTTTTGCTTTCATTTTTTACACCTTACTTCCTTCAATTTTGCAAATAACATTATAGCCTGCTGCTTCTATGCCAGATTTTAACGGAATTTTATCATCACCATAAAAGACACTGCCCGCCTTGTATAGAAGGTGATGGCCTTGCAGACTGAGACCTTTCAGACGATTTTCCTTAAGGTCTGTATGAAGCTGACGAACTAGTTTTTCCTCTAAGATCGCAAAGCCTGTCACATCATTTAAGAGGCACACATCTGAGAGGCAGTAATGCCAGGTTTGCCCTTTTGGAGTATGTTTCTGGAAATGCTTTGTGATTTCACTTTCTAAATTATTCTCATTATTTTCAGATTTTTGAACAGAAACCTTGAAAAGGGTGCCTTTCTGTCCCATAGGAACGATACCATCTTTTAATATGAAATTATCCTTAACCTTTACATAGACAGCAAATTCATAGTCCTTATGTAGCTGATGTACCTCTCGCTTAAATAGACGGTCAGCATCAAAATTTTTGATCAGTTTTTCTAATTCTTCTTGAAAGAGATTTTTTTCCCTTTTGTTGTGCTCGTCTAGTAAATCCATAAAATCATTGATAAACTCAGTTAAACTAAGATTGCTATTACTATCTAAATTAGACCCCCCCTGTTTCATAGCGTCATTCACAAATGACTCACATAAATCTCGAATATTTATCTTCAGGTTCTGCAGATCATTCTGCGTAACACGCCTTACACCAGTCGCTACTTTAGTCCTAAAAATATCTTCAATTGCTTCTAGACAGCCTGTATTAATATTATAATAGCCATTTCCATACCCTTCTTTAGGATTATATTCCTTAGATTTAGGAAGAGAGATCTCACCAAAACTAGTCGATACTTTAATTTCTTCTAGTATCATTGGTGCAAACTGTTCAATCCCCTCTTTCCCCTGCTTGTTGTTAAACGGATTTGGTATGACAATTTCCTCACTATTTTTTAGCAGAAAGATGGGAGAGATTTTTTCTAATTTTCCGAAATGTTGTACACTTCCATTTAGAGAAAAGCTCTTCTCTCCGATTAGAGCTTCGATTTTATTTCGCGTATTCCCATCATACTGAAAATCCTGGTTCAGCTCAATCCCATTACTGACTAAGATAAGATAGCGTATCATCCCAAAGACTGTGGACTGTTCAGGAACGCGATTAGTACGGATAAAATAAGGCGCATACTCATCAGCTGAATAGTTATTTCTACCGGCAAAGCTAAAGCGCCTATCTGAGCCAAAAGAGTAGTCTCCCAGCGGTTTAAAAGTCACAAGATATTCTGTCATCACTTACCTCCCTGCCAAAACTTCACCAAAAATAAAATAGCCTGTAACTCTTTAGTATAGAATTCCCCTATACTTATGTTTCGTTTTGTACAAACCCCATCAACCTTTACTTTCGTATCTGGCTTATATTGATACTCTTTCAAATAGTTGTCATAGAAAAATTTAGCTATTTCGTCAAGATAACTATGATAAGACAACTGGTTTGGATTGTTAAAGTTATTCAAAAACCTCATTTTATATTCTTGAAAATCAAATATATTCTGTGCGGTTTTCTCAAACAACAACTTAAAAATAATTTCTGTATCCTGCAGATTATAAAGGACAGATTCCAGTGCTTGATCGTTCGTAGTTGCTCGATATTTTATCAGATTATCTATGGCCTCCAACTTCTCATTTTCCACCATCAATTGAACGGTTTTTCCGCTGTGTTTTACCAACTCTATCCCCAGACGATTGCCTCCGCTGATTTCACTACCATTCGGACGTTTACCGTAACTTTCTTTAGCCTTATAAAGTTGAACTCTAGCTCTTTCCAGCGCTTCATATAGAGGATATTTTACATACTGAATAGCAGCACCAAAAGACAAGCTAATCTTGACTTCCTCCTTTAACTCCTTAATACTTTTTGACAAAGTATCTATAAATAATATATTTAGTTTCTGACATAGGGCAAAAATAGAATGAACAGGGGCGATAAACAGTAAATCATCCCCCCCAGCATAAATAGTCATCCCGCCATAATCTCCGACAAGCTTAGCCGCTTCACCAGCATAGTCTAAACAGGCCCTCGAAAAACTGTTTATCCTATCAGATTGTTCAGGGATTTCTACATCTTTACATAAAGCTTTCAAAAGAGTTCCGACCTTATCCCCATCCGAATTAACGACTGCATAATATTCGCTTCTGATTGGTGCTATCTCACCACTAGGGGACCTGTCAGAAGAGTTTTCCTCTTTCTTTCGAGATAGAGCTATATCTTCTATTGATTTCAATTCAGAAGCGTGGTCTGAGTAGCTTGTAAGCAACTGGCTATTTAGCTTGGTATCTGTAAATAGCTCACTTCCTTTAATATAGCAATTCCGATTGTCTTTCTTGCCTGCAAAGAATGGAGCAAATAAGTTCATATCTGTTCTTCCCTTACCTGCTGCCATTAGCTCCAGCGCATCCAAAGCATCATTCAGTATAATAGCTATATTGTTTCCATCCTCACCTTCTTTTTCTCTTTTTTCTATAATTCCATTCATGGTTTTTTCATCAAGAATAACAAAATCAATTCTCAGATAGTTGTCAACAAAGTCCCTAATCTCCTTTGTATTAAACTTTCCGAATTTCTCAGTCATTTCCTCTTTCACTTTTGAAATTATTGTTTCAAGTCCTTCCGAAGTTAATGTACTATCATTATCTAAAAATAAAATCCGATCATGGTAACGACCAATACCATCTTCTTGTGGGTTTTGATTACTATTAGAGTCATAAAACGGTGAAAAAATATTGACATTTGGAATCCCAACAAGTTTTTCACAGAGTTTCTTTGTCACCGTTGAGAAAAAATAACTGCCAAACCACAAACCTGCCGGAGAGATCGCCTCTCCAATGGTTTTAAAAATTGGACCGATTGTTATACCTACATATTTCATTTATTCATCTCCCCTGTTATCTAATATCATATGAAATTTGGATGGTATGTGCATAACCTTTGGGTTCCATTTTATTATAATATTGCACAGCAAAGTCTAAAAATTTTAGTAAATCAAACTCCTCTGGAGTTTGTAGGTATATCTCTTCCCTTTTTAATTTTTCATCCAGTTTTCTTATAAATCTCTCATATTCTATTTTTCTCATTTTATTATCTTTTATGGCACTCATCCAGCTTCTAGGAACATTTTTCGATACCTTATATTTAAATTTAAATTTCTTGTTTAAAATATACTTACACCATCTCTGTTTAGGAATAATGTAAACAATATCGTTGATTACTTTAAAAGTTATTGGTGAAGAAAATCGTTCAATATTTGCTTCAATTTTATTTGCTTCATGCATAATGTTAATATTAACAGAAATATCTTTCTCTTCTTTTTTTGTGTTTTTTCTTATATCTGTAAATGATAAATAAGAAGATAGCCCCAGCAGTGCTCGAACATATTTTTCGTTATGTGTCTGCTGATTAAGGTGGTAGGGGATAGTTCCAAAAGGTTTTTCTATTACTTTATCCTTTAAAGCAGCTTTTTCATTTCCAATCATTTTATCATGCATATAATAAAACAAGGCACTTCGAGCATATTCTCCCTGATAGTTATAGCCACTCTTGGTTATTTTATAGAATTTTTCAATATTTTCAAAAATCACTTTTATCTTCTTTGAGAACTTCAAATTTTTAGCTGCTTTCCTAAAATCCATTTTATAAAGAGTCTTTAATCCAAACTCTTCCCTTAGAATTCTTTCAATTTTACTCTGTTCTTCATCAATTACAGTAAAACTACCATACCCTTTTCCTTGAGCAGCCCCAAAATTTGTCACTATAAAAAAGTTTTTGATATGTTCAACTATCAATTTCTGAAGGAGCGGATCAAAACAAGTAATTGTCATTGTAGGATTTGTTTCTACTCTGCGTTTCTCATCTCTGGCAAAATATAATTGGAAGTTGCCTTCGTTATTATTTGTCTGCTTATCATACTTGCCTTCATTTTTACTATACTTGTAAATGACATTAGGACTATTATCAATAAACTTCATTTTATATGGTAAATACTGATTTTTGAAACGGTTTTTCAGACTTGGAACTTTCTTCATCAAGTACCGATCAAATTTTGGCTTGACTTCACTAGCACGCAAAGTAGCTCCTTCTTCTTCCGTCTGGAAATGAATGATTGGCGCATGACATTTTAAGTCAAGCTCTAACTTACAATTCCTAAATTCCATATCCATTTTATCCTCCTATTCTTCAATTACAAACATTCCGAATCCCATCGAATTCTTCTCACCAAGCCCAACTTGATAGAGGAAATCCAACACCTCCGCATCTCCTCTTATCTCAAATTCTCCTTTCCAACCCGTTATGAGATAATCTTTGTATTTGGTAACCAATTTATTTTTTAAAGAAAAATTTATCGGCTCTATATCAAATCTACCTGTCGGTACTTTATGACAATAAGCCTGATATTTCCTCGCAAAATTCTCTATGATTCTGCTATTGAATTCCGTATCAAATGGATTATAATACAATGTTTTTTTAGTCTCAGCATCTGTAGAACGAGCCACCAAGGGAGAAATCATCCGAATCTTATAAGAAGTCTCCGTTAATTTTTTTTGCTCAATTTTTACATTTAAAATTTTCACAAGGTTTCGACCAATTTTTAATTTATCTAGTTCTGACAAGGACTCTGCAATAGTCAATAAAACGGATTGATCAATCGTTCTAATTTCGAACCTCACCTTATCAAGAAACTCTATCCGTTTTCCTTGCATTTTATATTGACCTTGCAACAGTGAAAATGTAAAAAGCTTAAAATGTTTGTCCTCAAACTGATGACCTATCTCATGAAGTTGCGCAGACAAGTCTTCCTTATTTTTCAATAAATTATAAATCATCGATTGAAGAAGATAATTATAGTTTACTGGTAATATAAACTGATCAATTTTTTGCAGTTCAATTAATAATTGCATCCTAGATTCCTCCCTGAATTAATACACATCTTCTTATATTATAGATATTACAAAATTTTGTAACCGCTGTCAAATTATATTGTTACATTTTATCATCTTAAATCAACTGTGAAATCACTGCTTGCTCTTCAAATCAAATAAATAGTGCTACAACTTGTTGACACCAATAATTCAGGATTCAAAAATCTTGCAGTAGATTTAGCTAATACAAAATTAAAATAGACGAGAATAACTTAGCAGTTATTTCAGATTGAAGAAAAAGTCTATTTTGGACAATTTGCTAGTGAGTCATCGTATCCAACATTCAAATGGTGATAAAGACTTTCCACACGGTAATAGCAGTTTTGAATCATTTTATACAACAATCAGCATTGAGCATAAAGGCTTCAAAACTGATACGCATACATTCCCCAATACATAGATATTTTCTATAATTCACGAATAGACTTAGTAAATCGGATTATCCTCATCAGAGTTATTTTGAATAATAAATTGTTTAGTTACCTAAACTTCTTCATTAAAAGGTGACTAGTTTTCCAAAAATGTGTTTGGAATATTGACAAAATGCATGTTTTGTTCTTGTTACAAATGGAAGAATGAACGAACTAGTTTGTAAAGCTTTATATAATTTATAATAATAAAAGAATTGGACGTATTTCAGTAAGTTCTATTGGCGAAAATTTGGCTTTTCAATAGAGTTCAAAAATGATATAATCAATAATGTACTTCAATGATACTATCTCAACCAAAGCTAGTGAGTTAATATTAGCCACGATTTCAGTAAACTGACAGGTGAGAGAATATGTCATAGAAAGCGAGGGAACCTCCACAAGAGTAGAGTTCAAGTAATACGAATCTAAGTATAGACTTCATAGCTTAATCAAGTAATATTTAAACTATCTGTTGATTATCTTTATAAGATTTCTACGTAAGAAAATATTTTAAAAGAGGATAAGCGTGGTACTTTTTATACGTCGAATTTACATTCATAAGGCATTCGTTCAAGAACTAACGCAATGGAAAGAAAAACAAGCTCACCTATTAGTAGAGTTTACGGACAATACAGAAAACTTACAAATCTTTCAAGACAGTCCTTTACAACTGACTGCTCCAATGGTTTCTAATCAAAAGATTAAATTGAAAAAAAGAATACCTGCGTCATTAAAAATGATTCGTAATCACGATTTCCGACACTCACATGCAGCGTTTCTAATTTCAAAAGGACTCAGAAACGGTGAGGGAAAAGATTCTATATTTTTTACACTTATGAAACGACTTGGACACAGTAGCATTAATACAACTATTAACATCTACTCGCACCTATTCCCAACTCAACAAAAAAAAGTTGCCAATGCTTTTGACAACTTCTAGGGCAAAAAATGGCAAAAAAATTTATAAAACAAGGCTCAAAGCCTTGATACGAAAGGAATCTTAAAAATCTTATGATGAACATGCAAAACATGATGCGTCAAGCACAAAAACTTCAAAAACAAATGGAACAAAGCCAAGCAGAACTCGCTGCTATGCAATTTGTTGGAAAATCTGCTCAAGACCTTGTCCAAGCGACCTTAACTGGAGATAAGAAAGTTGTTAGTATTAACTTCAGTCCAGCAGTTGTAGATCCAGAAGACCTAGAAACCTTGTCTGATATGACCGTTCAAGCCATCAACGCTGCTCTAGAACAAATCGACGAAACGACTAAGAAAAAATTAGGTGCTTTCGCTGGAAAATTACCATTCTAATCACCTACAGAAAAAGGAGGAAGGTTCACTTCTCCTTTTTTTCTCTGTTAGAAATTAAAGAACTCCGTAGCTTTTTTCAAAAGGAGATCGGTGTATTCTGGATCTTCCTGAGCTGCTGCTAAAGTCTCCTGTAGCATTTCCATGTCATCTGTAATCATCCCATCAACTGACAGCTGCAGCGATTTATCAAGTGCGTCAGAGCTATTGATGGTCCACACGTAAAGCTTTTGTTCTGTATACCAAAGTTTCGTGACAAAATATTCATCCAATGTTGAATACTCCATGGTATAGCCAGTTGCCTTGGTTTTTGGGAAAATACTATTATAAGGCAAGATGAAATAAGCTGGAATAGTCGAATCATATTTCAAAACTTGGTCAATCACATGATAGTCTAGTGATTGCATCTGATGACCATACTGCTTGATAATCGTTCCATACTTCTCTAGAAAACGTTCCATCATTTGTGGACTGTCTTTTTTACTGGTTTTGATTTCAATCAACAATCTTTGATGAAGTTCATTCGCGCGATTGAGATAGTCATCAAAACTAGATATTTTGGTTCGATAGCCATTTTCAGAAATATCTAACCCTGTCAACTCCTCCAAAGTCAAGTCTTGAGGTCTGGCATTGATACCTGCTAAGTTCTTAAGATTGGCGTCATGCATCATCACAAACTGACCATCTTTGGTCTCCTGTACATCCATTTCAATCAAATCTGGTTTTAGTTGCGCTGTTTTTTCCAAAGACTGCACAGTGTTTTGTACACCATTTTTATTTGAAACACCCCTATGTGAAATGACTAAAGGTGTATTTGTCACAGGAGCTTCCAGATAGATATAACCTTCCAGCGCAAAAAAGATACTAGCGCAGCCCATAACTCCCCATCTCATCAAATGGTCTTTTTTTCTTCTTGGCATAATCTCCAGTTCCTCACCAGTCAAAAAGGAGACAAACTTAACAAGGAAATAGGTCAAGGCCATATAGTGGATGTTTTTTATCAAGACAAAGTTGATAACTCCAAGAATCAGTGATTCTTTCTGTGTTAAATTGTCAATTACAATCTGTCCTATTAGCAAGGGAGTCAAGAGAAGGAAGAAAAAGAGATAGGTTTTAATAATAATGAGTAGCAAGTTCCAAGCATAAAAGAGAACTTGTTTTTTTGTCTTTTGTAGGCTATATTTTACTCCTTCTCTCACAGTTCTCTTTTCAAAGAGAATCTTCGGAAGGGCAAACATGAGTCGGACAGACACATAGAGCAAAATCCAAGCAGAGGCAAAAATCATCAAGCCCACTAGCCAGTACTTGTCTTCCAGATAAGTCACAATAAAGTCTGGAATGACGATTTTATTCAAGTAATAAATTTTTAGAATTTTCCTTATAAAAGGAAAGAGCATGGCCACATAGAAAAAAACAAAGGCCATCTTACAGAAGCTCAAGCGTTTCACAAATAGAAAACTCTGGTGAAATACTTTGCGACTGTACTCAATCAAGGTTCTCTTTTCGTGGTAGAGAAGGTGACGCGCCCCAATAAAGAGGAGGCAAATCTGGAAATAGGCCACCAAAAGATTGATTACAATCAAGACGAGAAAGGCCAGACTGATTAATGGCGAACTCGTGATAATGGCAAAAATATTATTGTAAGAAATAAACAAATAGCCCGTCTGGCTGAGTAAAAGACCAGCAAGAAACGAATTGAGAGGTAACCACAAATACTCCACCATCATGAAAATTAAGAAAAAGAGGAAGAGAACTTTATCTAGGTTGAGGTAAATTTTCCTAAAACCTAGTTTTTTAGGTTTTTCAGGTTTCATAGGCACTCCTAGTCTAGAAATTGAGATAAATCTAACCCGCCAAAGGGATTCATAGATAGATTACTCTGTTCTTCTAACAATAGTTTTCCTTCATCCGACTCCAAAAAGGCTTCATAAACACGCGCCGTCATGCGGGCATCTTCTAAACTATTATGCGATTGACCTTTAAACCCTAAAAAGTTCGCAACAGTTTGCAGTTTGAGATTAGCTATGCCGTGTAGGTCAGAACTACGACGTTCAAAAGCCTCATCATATAGGTCGACCTTGTACTGGTCACGATAGTCCAAGCCATGCTCCAAGAGAATAGGTAAATCACTCTTGGCTGCATTGTAGCCAACGATAGGTGAATTGCCAACAAATGCCTGAAAGTCCTGTAAAACTTGTTCTACTTTTGGCGCATCTTTCAAGGTTTCAGCTGTAATTCCTGTCAAACCATTAATAAAACTCTTTAAAGGCACGCTGGTATGGACATAAGAATCAAAGGCACCTATCTCTTGACCATCTTGAAAACGAACTGCTGATACCTGAATTAAATGGGTAACCCCTTCGTGTTGATTAAATTCTAAGTCAAAGGCGATATAGTCTCTTAATTTTTCCATCTTTTACCTCAATTCCGACTCAATTTAAACTATAAATAAGAAAAGAAGCTATTAGGTTAGTGAATAACCCAAACAGCTTCTTTATTTTCCTCCAAATAGGCGAGCAAAAAAGCCTTTTTTGGTTGCTTGGACTTCTTCTTTTGCTTGGTCCAACTCGAGTTTCAAGGTTTCTTGATCCTTCATGGCTTGAAGAGTTAACTGTTGCTGTTGGTCCAATTGTTTGTCCTTTTCTGCAATCTGGCGGTCTTTGATGCGCATCTGCTCATCTTTTTCTGCCAGTTGCTGGTCCTTGGCCTTGAGTTGCTCGTACAAACGAAGAATTTCAGCGTTTTTCTCATCGACCAAGATTTCCATCAGTTCCCGTTGTTTGACATCATCACTGACTGGTTCATCTTCAAAAATCGTTTTTTTATAGATTTCTTCTAGCTTGATCAAGCCACTTCGAGTAACTACTGTTACACCTTTGTCATTTTTTTTCGTGTCCTCTTCTGGAAGTTCTTTGACACGATTGTTGATTGCCTGACGAGATAGTCCTAAGACCTCTGCAATCTCGCTGACGGTCATTTCAATACTCATAATATCCTCTGAAACTTTTCTAGCTTTTCTTTATTTAAATCTTATCATAAGCTAGATAAACTGTCAAATTTCCGCTTAATCCAAGGCCTTTAAAAAGGCTAGTAAGACTTGGGCAGAACGATGTCCAGCTTCGATAATAAACTCATCAAAAGAGATAGAGGCTTCGTGATTGGCATTGTCACTCATAGCGCGAATGACTAGAAAAGGTAGGTCAAGAGCCTGAGCCGCCTGAGCAATGGCTGCTCCTTCCATTTCAACTGCTAAAACATCTGGAAAGTGGGACTTGATAGTAGCAATCTTATCTTCTCCAGCTATAAAACTGTCCCCTGTAGCAATCAAGCCTAGGTGCCATGTCTGTTCTAACTGAGATAAGTTTTCTTTAATCCTAGCGATAAACTTCTGATCTGACTCAAAGTAAAGAGGTTGACCAGCCATCTGACCATAAGCATAGCCAAAAGCAGTCACATCCACATCATGGTAAGCCAACTTATCCGCAATCACTACATCTCCAACGGCAATCCCTTCTGCAAGTGCACCTGCTGATCCTGTATTAATAATGGCTTCTACTTGGAAATGATCAGCTAACACCGCTACACTCATAGCCGACATGACCTTTCCAATCCCACTCTGAACTAGGACAACTTCTGTATTGCCAATAGTGCCAGTGTAGTAGGTATTTCCCATGACTTGGACTTCTTGATGTTTGTCCAAATTCTGAGTCAAATGTATCAGCTCTTCTGGCATGGCAGCAATGATTCCAATTTTCATTTCATTTCCTTTCAATTACAAGAGTTTCATTGCCAAAACTAGCAAAATCAAAAGTAGGATGACTGCAAACAAGATGCGATTGAGTTTCGAATTAAAAACATTTCTCTTGGTGTTCTCAATACGACGGCTCTTATGAATCGTTGGCTCTACTTCGATTGTAAGTGTATCTTGACTAAAACCATGATCTCTAGAACGTGAATAACCAAAATTTTGTGAAGCTGTTGGTAGGATCTTTGTTTCCTCATCATCTTGAAGAGGTGCTCCTGAGATTTTCTCACCTCGGTTGGCACGTTCAATCATTTCGTCTGTTAATAAAGGTTTTCCCATGGGTTTCTCCTCTATTTCTTTTGTAGTTCCCAGTACTGGATTGCCATGATAGTCTTAGCATCACAGATATGACCTGACTGGATCAGGTTCTTGGCTTCCTCTAGACTGACTTCTAAAACTTCCAAGGTTTCATCATCATCTTGTGGACGAGGATTTTCCACCTTGACCAAATCACTAGCAAGGTAGAGTTTTAGTTTTTCATTACAAAATCCAATCGCAGAATAGAAATCGTACAACAGTTCTAACTTAGCTGTGTAGGCAACCTCTTCTTCCAATTCTCTAAGAGCCGCTGCCATTGGATCAGCATTTTCACCAAGTTCTAGTTTACCAGCAGGAATCTCATAAGAAACCGCCTCGATAGCCTTTCGGTATTGCTTAACGAGAACGATTTTGTCCTCCACTGTCACAGCTAGTACACAAACAGCTCCATTGTGAAAAATCAAGTCACGTTGGGCAGTACCCTTTCCTTCTGGTAGTTCCACCTGGTCTTGTACTAGTTTGAAAATAGGACCTTGATAGATTTCCTTTCGGTGAATCGTTTTTTCTTCAAATTCCATGACAGACTCCTACTGGTTCTTTGGATGATGAGGGAGGCGAGTCGCATATTCATCTTTGTTGACCTGACGTCCACGGCCGATAGCAATAGCATCAGCAGGAACATTCTTGGTAATGGTTGAACCCGCTCCAACCAGAGAATTATCCCCAAGTTCTACAGGAGCAATAATGGTTGAGTTTGAGCCAACAAAGACATTGTTACCAATGACAGTTTTGTACTTATTTTTCCCGTCGTAGTTGACTGTAATCGTACCTGCACCAAAGTTAACATGGCTACCCACTTCACAGTTTCCGATATAGGTCAAATGACCCGCCTTGGTATTTTCACCGATTGAAGAGCCTTTAACTTCAACAAAGTTTCCAATGTGAACTTGAGTACCAAGACTTGAACCTGGACGAATGTGTGCATAGGGGCCGACTGTCACACCGTCCGCAACACTACTTTCCTCAATCATAGAGTTGGTAATGACAGCTCCTGCTCCGATAGTGCTATCCACGATATAAGTTCCATTTGTTAAAATAGTCTCCGCACCAATCTTCGTTTGACCTTTCAAGGTAACGTTGGCTTCGATTTGGACTTCAGGAGCAATCTCGACATCAATGTCGATGTAAGTTGCATCTGGATTAACAAAGCTGACACCATTGACCATATGTTTTTGATTGATACGGCGGCGCATCACTGCTTCCGCAGTCGCAAGAGCTACACGGTCATTTACTCCAAGACTTTCATCAAAATCCTTGAGAGTATAAGCGCCAACCTTCTCACCCGCATTACGGAAAATACCAATCACGTCAGTAATATAGTACTCACCTTGGGCATTGTTAGTGTTGATGTTTTTAAGGGCTTCAAAAAGGCGTTCATTGTCAAATACGTAAGTTCCAGTATTGATTTCCTTGATTTGTTTTTCAAAATCAGTGGCATCTTTCTGCTCGACAATGCGAAGAACTTCAGCATTATCGTTGCGGACAATTCGACCGTATCCGAAAGGATCTGCCGCTTCAGCTGTTAAAATAGTCGCCACATTTTTGTGATTGATATGGAAATCCAAGAGATTTTTCAAGCTTTCACCTGTAATCAGAGGAGTATCTCCAGCGATAACCAAGGTATGTCCAGAACGATTTTGGAGAATGGGCTCTGCCATCATGACAGCATGCCCTGTTCCTAGTTGTTCTGATTGGGTAACAAAGTCTGTCTGACCAGCCAAGACTTGCTCAACTAGCTCAGCCTTGTGACCAACTACAGTAACTGTTTTTTCAGGTTGAATAGCACCAACACTACGAAAAACGTGTTCCAACATCGAAATTCCTGCTACTTTATGAAGTACTTTGGGAAGATCTGATTTCATGCGAGTACCTTTACCCGCTGCTAAAATAATGGCATAATTTGACATACTATTCTCTTTTCTGTAAAAATTCCCTTATATTATACCATAATTTTACTTTTAAAGAACAAACAAACAGGTGCTTTCCTGAAAATCTCCCCTACTTGTCTACATTTCTAAACTGTTTCCTTTGATTTTTTTAAATTTTTACGATAAACTAAATAAATATGAGAAAACAAATTCATCCTGCTATTATTTTTAGTTTATTTGGAATTTTCATAGCGATTTTACTCCTCAATAGACCAAGTTTTGAGGACCATCCTATCAAAACTAAACCAAATGCTCTTCAAGTTGAAACACAAGCCTTGCATAATCTTGACAAGCCCATTATCGATGTCTCTGGTTGGCAAAGACCTGAGGAGATCAACTATGACACCTTATCTCAAAACATTTCTGGTGTTATCGTTCGCGTGCACAATGGGGCTCAGCACACTGAAACAAATGATGCTGCCTTTATCAATGGTGTCGATAAAGCCTATAAAAATCATATAGCAGAATTTCAAAAACGCAATGTCCCTGTGGGTGTTTATGCTTACGTTGCTGGAAAAAGTAAAGAAGATATGGAAAAGGCTGCTGAAGTCTTTTACAACGCTGCTTCTCCCTACAATCCTAGCTACTACTGGTTAGATGTTGAAGAAAAAACAATGTCCGATATGAATGAAGGTGTTGAAGCCTTTCGTGCCAAACTGGCAGCTCTCGGCGCTAAAAACATCGGCATCTACGTTGGGGTTTACTTCATGCAAGAGCATAGTATCAATACAGATAAGTTCACTGCTATTTGGATCCCTTCCTATGGAACTGACTCTGGTTATTTTGAAACTAAGCCAAATACTGATCTGGACTACGATCTCCACCAGTACACTTCTAAGGGGAGAATTGCAGGATTTGAACATCATTTGGACATCAATCTGATTTCTACTGACAAAGACAAGGAAGAAACCTTCAGAAAACTATTTTTAAGACCATAAGACAAGTGAAAATAACAAACTTTTTCACTTGTTTTTTCATTTTCTCCCTGTCTGTGTTATAATTGATAGCATAGAGAAAGAATTTTACGAAATTGAGGATTTTATTATGTTTTCATGGATTGCACGAGTTATTAAAGGAATCGTCATCGCATTAGGATTTATCCTACCTGGAATTTCTGGCGGTGTTTTAGCAGCTATTTTGGGAATTTACGAGCGAATGATTGGCTTTCTGGCTCACCCCTTTAAAGATTTTAAAGAGAATGTCCTATACTTTATTCCAGTAGCTATCGGGATGTTGCTAGGCATTGGTTTGTTTTCCTATCCAATCGAGTATTTGCTAGAAAACTATCAAGTCTATGTTTTGTGGAGCTTTGCGGGAGCTATCATCGGTACAGTTCCTAGCCTCCTTAAAGAATCTACTCGAGAATCTAATCGTGATAAGATTGACCTAGTCTGGTTCTGGACTACCTTTATCATTTCTGGGTTGGGTCTTTACGCGCTCAATTTTGTCGTAGGGTCACTCAGTGCTAGTTTTGCAAACTTCATCTTAGCAGGTGTTCTTTTAGCTCTTGGTGTCTTGGTGCCTGGTTTAAGTCCGTCAAATCTACTTTTGATTTTGGGACTGTACGCTCCAATGCTGACTGGTTTTAAGACCTTTGATTTGTTTGGTACCTTCCTTCCCATCGGGATTGGTGCAGGAGCAACCCTCATTATCTTTTCAAAATTAATGGATCACGCCTTGAACAACTACCACTCCCGTGTTTATCACTTTATCATTGGGATTGTTCTATCAAGCACCCTCTTAATTTTGATTCCAAATGCTGGAAATGCTGAAAGTATCCAATACACTGGACTTTCTATTGTGAGCTATGTACTCGTTGCCTTCTTCTTTGCGCTTGGCATTTGGCTTGGTATCTGGATGAGTCAATTGGAGGATAAGTATAAATAATGGCAAAGAAAGTCAAGATTAAAAAAACCTTGGTCGAACAAATCTTGACCAAGGCGGGTATTGAACACACAGGCATTCAAATCAACGCGCTTGAGGGTGAACTACCTTCGGAATATGATCGAACTCATATCTTTAAAACCTTGGCTCTTTTGGGAGACAAGACAGGACCGATTATTGGAATTGTTCCCATAACAGAACACCTCGCTGAGAAAAAACTAGCAAAGGTTTCTGGTAATAAAAAAGTGAGTATGATTCCGCAGAAAGACTTAGAAAAAACGACAGGCTACATTCATGGGGCAAATAACCCTGTCGGCATTCGCCAAAAACACAATTATCCAATTTTTATTGATCAGACTGCTTTGGATTTGGACCAAATGATCGTCTCTGCTGGGGAAGTCGGACATAGTATCATCGTACGCCCTCGAGACTTGGCCAGCTTTGTAAAAGCGGATTTTGCAGATATCTTGGAGGACAGTAAGTAATGAAACTCTATTTTGTTCGTCATGGTCGCACTCTCTGGAATCTTGAAGGACGTTTTCAAGGTGCTAGTGGGGACTCTCCCCTTCTTCCAGAGTCTATTGATATCCTAAAGCAACTTGGCCAGTATCTCAAGGAAATACCTTTTGATAAGATTTATTCAAGTGATTTACCTCGAGCGGTCAAATCTGCTGAAATTATCCAAAGTCAACTCCAGACACCCTGTCCTTTAGAAAGTATTCCTGACCTGCGCGAATGGCAACTTGGAAAACTTGAAGGTTTAAAAATCGCAACGCTCAATGCCATCTATCCACAACAAATCAAGGCTTTTCGTTCAAATCTGGCTCAGTTTGATACGAAGATGTTTGAAGCGGAATCCCTCTACTCTACGACCCAGCGTACTATTCAATTTATCAAATCTCTGAAAGGAAGTCCGGCTGAAAACATTCTAATCGTCGGTCATGGGGCAAATCTCACTGCTAGCCTTCGAACACTTTTAGGTTATAAAGAACCCCTTCTTCGAAAAGATGGAGGTTTAGCAAATGCTAGTCTAACAGTTTTAGAAACCGAGGATTTTGAAACCTTCACTCTGGAAAGATGGAATGATACTTCCTATCAAGAAAAATAATGGAACTTGATCTTAATGGTTAAGTTCTTTTTAGTTTTCAAAGAATATCCGTGAATTTCTCTGCTATTTATGATAAAATGGGAGTATCGTAAAAAATGACTCATCGTATTCAATTTTGAGTAAAATTAGGAGGAACCCATGTCTATAGAACATATGGAAGAACTAAATGACCAGCAGATCGTTCGCCGTGAAAAAATGGCTGCGCTCCGTGAACAAGGAATCGATCCCTTCGGAAAACGTTTTGAACGTACTGCTAACTCACAAGAACTAAAAGACAAATTTGCAGAACTTGATAAAGAACAATTACATGAATTAAATGAAACTGCTACTATCGCTGGACGCTTAGTAACTAAGCGTGGAAAAGGAAAAGTTGGCTTTGCCCATCTTCAAGACCGAGAAGGTCCAATCCAAATCTACGTTCGTAAAGACGAAGTCGGTGAAGAAAACTACGAAATCTTCAAAAAGGCTGACCTCGGTGACTTCCTCGGTGTCGAAGGTGAAGTGATGCGTACTGATATGGGAGAACTCTCTATCAAGGCGACTCACATTACACACTTGTCTAAAGCACTTCGCCCACTTCCTGAGAAATTCCACGGTTTGACTGACGTTGAAACAATTTACCGTAAACGTTACCTTGACTTGATTTCTAACCGTGAAAGCTTTGAACGTTTTGTCACTCGTTCAAAAATCATCTCTGAAATCCGTCGTTACCTTGACCAAAAAGGTTTCCTTGAAGTGGAAACACCTGTTCTCCACAACGAAGCTGGTGGTGCTGCTGCTCGTCCATTTATCACTCACCACAATGCACAGAACATTGACATGGTGCTTCGTATCGCGACCGAGCTTCACTTGAAACGTCTTATCGTTGGTGGAATGGAACGTGTCTATGAAATTGGCCGTATCTTCCGTAATGAAGGAATGGATGCCACTCATAATCCTGAATTCACTTCTATCGAAGTTTATCAAGCTTATGCTGACTTCCAAGATATCATGGACTTGACTGAAGGTATTATCCAACACGCTGCTAGGGCAGTTAAAGGTGATGGCCCAGTTAACTATCAAGGTACTGAAATCAAGATCAATGAACCATTTAAACGTGTTCACATGGTGGATGCTATCAAGGAAATTACTGGCGTAGATTTCTGGCAAGACATGACCTTCGAAGAAGCAAAAACTATCGCTACTGAGAAGAAAGTTCCAGTTGAGAAACACTATACTGAAGTTGGTCACATCATCAACGCTTTCTTTGAAGAGTACGTTGAAGAAACCTTGATCCAACCCACTTTCGTCTATGGACATCCAGTAGCTGTGTCTCCACTCGCTAAGAAAAATCCTGAAGACGAACGCTTTACAGACCGTTTTGAACTCTTCATCATGACTAAGGAATACGGTAATGCCTTTACTGAGTTGAACGACCCAATCGACCAACTTAGCCGTTTTGAAGCCCAAGCAAAAGCTAAAGAACTTGGTGACGACGAAGCAACAGGTATCGACTACGACTACATTGAGGCTCTTGAATACGGTATGCCACCAACAGGTGGTTTGGGAATCGGTATTGACCGCCTCTGCATGCTCCTCACAGATACAACTACTATCCGTGACGTATTGCTTTTCCCAACAATGAAATAAACCCTTATCCTCTGGTTTTGCCAGAGGATTTTTTGATAAGAAAAGAGACTCAATTTGAGGAAAAAATTTAGAAAATCTTTCCAGAATATAATGAAATGAAATAAAATCTGAACAAATTGATTGGGAAAGTCAAATCAATTTCTAGCAATGTTTTAGAAGTCACAGTATACTATTCCAGATTTAATCCGCTATATTAAATGGCTATCATGCTCTTTCCCAATTGATAAAAAGACTACGTTTTGCTAATCAAAACGCAGTCTCATCCACTATTTTATCTCACTGTCCTTCTTGTACTTCTTTGGTTGCTACATCTTCTCCAAACCATTTTTGACTAATTTCTTGGAACTTACCATCCTTGTAAAGACTAGAAAAACCTTCATTTATCTTATTAACCAGGGTTGTATCTTCCTTACGTGCTCCAACTGCAAAAGCTTCTGTTTCTAGTCCAACTGTAAATACATTATAATCGTTTAAAATGCCTTCTGCTTCTAAATAATAATTTGCATAGACACGATCAATCAATAGGCCGTCAATTCGATCGTTTTTCAAATCAATCAAGGCTTCATTAAAGGTTTGGTATTGATTCGCTTCATTATTAGCGACAATATCCTTTAAAATCGCTGGCTTTCCTTCAAAGTCCGCATAACCAGATGAACCAGCTTGAGCTCCCAAAATCTTTCCAGTCATATCTTTTGCAGTCGTGATACCTGACGATTTCTTAGTAACCAATACCTGCTCATTCTTCATATATGAGTTACTGAATGCTACCTTTTCACGACGTTCGTCTGTAGCGGAATAGCCATTCCAAATCAGATCAATCGTTCCTTTTGTCAATTCAGCTTCTTTCAAATCCCAATCAATCGGTTGCCAATTTACCGTAATACCGTATTTTTCAAAAACAGCTGTAGCTAAATCAATATCAAATCCTGCATAGGAACCATCTTTCTGAGCAAATCCCATTGGAACAAAAGTACTATCAAACCCAATAGTAATAGACTTGTTAGACTCGTACTTAGACCAATTATCTCCACTAGTTTCACTAGAATTTTTCCCACAAGCTGCTAAGAACAAAGCAGTCATTAGACTGACTAATACAAGCATCAATTTTTTCATCATTTTTCCTCCTATTTAGGCTCTACTTTTAATAATACATCTGCAATATTTTCAGCGAATTGTAAATCGTGGGTAACCACAATTTGCGTCATCCCAAGTTCCCTATTTTGCAAAATCAGTTTTTCCACTTCCAAGCGTAATTCTGGATCCAAGGCAGAAGTTGGTTCATCGTAACCAATGATTTCTGGGTCAATCATCATGGCACGCGCCAAAGCCACCCGCTGCTTTTGCCCACCTGATAGTGAGAAGGGATAAGCATCTGCGTGCCCTGCTAGTCCTAACTGTTCCAAGAGTACACGCGCCTTCTTCTCTACCTCTTCCTGCTTCATTCCCATAGTTTTCACAGGCGATAGGGTCAAATTGTCCAGAACTGATAAATGAGGGAAAAGTTGAAAATCTTGGAAGACAAATCCTAGTAGGTTGCGCTTTTCTAGTTCGTCTAAAGCTAGCGATTCGCCGTTATAGTAAATTTCCCCTGAATCGATTGTTTCCAATCCAGCTAACATACGTAATAAGGTTGTTTTTCCGCCTCCTGATGGACCTACGATTGCCAGGATTTGCTTTTCAGGAATTGATAGGCTGAAATTAGTTAAGATTTGTTTGCCACCAAAGGCCTTGTTGATGTTTCGTAATTCTAACATAGCAATCCTCCTATCTGTAATAACTGTACTTCTTCTCAACTTTTTTGGCAAGGATAGTCACAATACCAATCAAAATCAAGTAAATTGCTCCTGCCAAGAACATAGGAATCAGACTAGCATCACGGTTGGCTGCTGTACGACTAGCCAAAATCAAATCTGAAATACCTAAGGCATAGACCAAAGAAGTATCCTTGACCAAACTCATGACTTCATTAAATACACTAGGAAGAACAATTTTGGTCACCTGTGGTAAGATGATATAGCGCACTGTGGCAAAAGGGCTAAACTTCAAGACCTTAGCAGCCTCATATTGACCCTTCGGAATGGTATCAATCCCTCCACGGAAGATTTCAGCAAAGTAAGCTGCATAATTCAAAACAAAGGCAATAATAGCCGCAGGAAGGCGATCCAAACGAATCCCAATATTTGGGAGCACATAATAGATAAAGATCAATTGCAAGAGCAAGGGTGTTCCTCGCATGATCCAGATATAAATATTAATCAGATAATGGAGGAGTTTCCAATGGACTTGCAAGGCAAAGGCAATCAAAACGCCCAAGGGAATAGACAAAATCAAGACCAGTACAAAAACCTGTAAAGTCATGCTTGCACCGCTCAATAAACTCGGTAATATCTCAAACATATAAGACATACTGCACCTCCTAAAAATAATTGTTCCTATTATAGCATAAATAAACAATTTAGCAAGGGTTATTGTAAAAAAATTCTATTTCTTTCAAAAAACGTATCTGACAAATTGACAGATACGTTTTTTGAGAGATAACTTTTAAAGTGTTTCTAAGAGTTCTTGCATCTGAACATCATCTGGGACTAGTTTTAAACAGGCTTCGGCTTGCACTTTGGCTTCTTCAAAATATCCCAATTCACGCAAAAGATAAGTATACTGCTCCAGAAACTCTGGATTGTCCTTGAGGTCAGATGACAGTTCTTGATAGAGCTCATAGGCCTTATCTAAATTCTCAGTCTCCTGATAAGAACGGGCAATCATCCACTTGGTCAAGAGATTTTCAGGTTCTTGACTTTGGAGAGCGATAATGTCCTCAAACCGCTCTTGTTCCATATAAATGGTCGCAAGGCGAAGGAAAATCTCCTCAAGGTCTTCTGCATCTTCTTTGGCAGTAAGGAGAAACTGCTCTGCAGCACCAGAATCATGCAATTCATACGAAAACTGTGAGGCTGCTAGCAAGAGCCGAGTTTCAAACGGATTTTTCTCCAAACCTTGTTTAGCGATACGGAGAGCTTCTTCTATCTGATGTTCCTTGTGCAAAGCTTGACTATAACCATACTCATATCCTTCAAAATCTGGTGAAATGGTATCAATCTGCTTAAAGTAAAGAACAGATTTTTGATACTCTTCTTGGTCAAAGTAAAGACTAGCCAGTTCGAAGGCAGTTTGGTCATCGTATTCTAGTTCTAAAGCTTTTTCTAAAAACTCTGTAGCAGCTTCAAACTTACCTAATTGGGCATAAGCGTAGCCAATTCTCTGATAGATTGAGACACCCGTTTGCTCATAGATGGAGCGATTGTCTAATTGAGCATAACCTTGAATAGCTTCCTGATAATTCCCTAACTCGCTATCCAACTCAGCTAAACCAAAAACTAATAAGGGATCGGCTGAGTAGTCTAGGGCTTCCAGTAACTTTTCACGTGCTACATCTGTCAATCCCTCCAACTGATAGAGGTCTGCCTTCAAGGCCAAGGCCGATACGTACCAGTCACTTTCAGGTGTGATTTCTTCTAAATAAGCAAAGGCTTCCTCAACATTGCCATCCTCGCTAGCAATACTTGCTAAGTTCAGATTCACTTCTGGAAATTCTGTAACGATATTTTGGTAAATTTCCTTGGCTTGAGGATAAAAGCCAATTCCCTCAAGATAGCTTGCTAGTTCGTAAAGAACTTCACTTGAATCTGTTTCGAGGGCTTTGTGAAAATACTGATCCGCCTTGGTTAAATCCTGTTCATCCAAAGCCTGGAGCATGCGTTGACTATTGTTCACTCTTGATTTCCTCCCCTTCTTCTTCATACAGACCGCTGACCTTTTTGTACCAGTTAAAGATAGTAGAGATAACGACCTTGGCAGAAGCATAGACAGGAATTCCCAGCAAGACTCCCCAAATACCAAACATAGAACCTGAAGTTAGGAGAACAAAGAGGACATTGATGGGATGAATATTGAGCTGACTACCTAAAATAAGAGGTGATACGAAGCGACCTTCAATCGTTTGTTCTACGATAAAGACAATGACAACTTTCAATAGCATGATAGGTCCTGCAATCAAGCCCAAAACCAAAGCAGGCAACATCGCTAGAAAACTACCTAGATAAGGTACTAGATTGAGGATACCAGCCGTTATCCCCAGAGTCACAGCATATCTGAGACCAATAATCTTAAAGAAGATAATAAACATAATTGCCACGATAATAGCAACTGTAACCTGTCCTCTAACATAGTTTGACAACTGTTTATTAACATCTGACAAAACTTGTCCGACAGGTTCTTTTAACTTGTTTGGGATAAATTTAGTTAAGTAATCCCGCAAGCCTTTCCCATCTCTCAAAAGATAAAAGAGCATAAAGGGTACGATAATGACCGCTACAATCACCTGAGAAACACTACTGATAAAGGCGCTGACCCAGTTGACGGCTTGAGAAGAAATTTTGCTGGCCCACATCGTCGCTTCACTAGAAACATTTGCAAGAACCTGCTCCAACTGCGGTCTAAAATCATCTGGCAAGCGTTTGGTTACAAGATCATTGATAACCATATCAGCATCCTTAAGATAAGTCGGCACATTCTTTGCAAAATTCAAGACTTGGCGTTGGAAATTTGGAATAGCGACTGCCAGACCCCAAATGATAAAAAGTCCAATAATGACAAAAACTATACTGATAGCAAGAACGCGATTGATCTTGTGTTTCTCCATCCAGTCAACAATCGGATTGAGGAGGTAATAGAGTAAACCAGATAGAATAACTGGTAACATGACAACCCCAAGAAAGTCTAAAACGGGTAAAAATATAAAACTAATCTTACTTAGAATAAAAATGTTAAGCCCCAGTAACAAGGTTACTAAAAATACAGTGATGGCTTTATTATCTAAAAACCACTTGAAGAACCAGGATAAGCTAAAATGTTTCTCTTTATGTTCCATAAATACATCCTTTCTGTCATTCTCTCATTATACCATTTTTAATTTAAAATAACTCTTATTAAAGTGCTTACATAGATTAAACGAACACTTCCTGACTGTCATTTTGTGGTATAATGAACTTATCATTATTAAGAGGTATGGACATGAAAGAAACTGTTTATTTTGGAACTTATACTCGTCGCTCATCTAAAGGGATTTACAAGGCAGATTTTGATACAGAAACAGGCCAGCTTGCAAATCTTGAACTCTTTGCTGCTGAACCAAGTCCGACCTACCTTGCCTTTGACCAACAGCAACACATATACACCGTAGGGAGCCAGAATGGCTTGGGTGGAATCGCTGCTTACAAGACCGATGGTACTTTGCTAAATCATGTGGTTGAAGAAGGCGCTCCACATTGCTATGTGGCAGTGGATGAAAAGCGTAGTCTTGTTTATGGAGCCAACTACCACAAAGGTCAAGTTCTGGTTTATCAGCGCCAAGCAGATGGTAGTCTCATCCAAACGGATCTGGATCAGCATAGTGGACATGGTCCTCATGAAAACCAAACTTCCCCACATGTTCACTTTACGAATCTAACACCTGATCAGTATCTCGTCACATGTGACCTCGGTACGGACGAAGTAACGACCTATGATGTCAGCCCAGAAGGAAGACTAAGTAAACTCTCCACCTATCACAGCCAAGCTGGAGCAGGGGCTCGCCACATCGTTTTCCACCACCACTATAAGATTGCCTATCTCATTTGCGAACTAAATAGTACCATTGAAGTCTTGATTTATGATGGGGTTGGTGAATTTGAACGCATGCAAGTCATTTCAACCTTACCAGACGGCTATGAGAGATTCAATGCTACTGCAGCCATTCGTCTTTCAAAAGATGGGAAATACCTTTATGCATCCAACCGAGGTCATGATTCCATTGCAGTCTATACAATCCTCGCTGATGGCAGTCTGGAATTATTAGAGATAGTACCAACACATGGACAAAATCCACGTGATTTCGACCTAACTCCTGATCAAGAGTTTCTCATTGCTGTTCATCAAGATTCTGATAACGCAACCGTCTTTAAGCGTAATCCTGAAAGTGGTCGTCTTGCAGAACTTTCTAACGATTTCCATGTCCCAGAAGCAGTCTGCATCCACTTTGCGAACTAAGATAATCAAAAAATGAACTTGAATCTCAAGTTCATTTTTTGATTATAGTTTATTTCCGACATTAATACGGTTAATGGCACGTTGAAGAGCAATCTTAGCGCGTCGTTCTTGGTCAATTAAGTGCTTGTCTTGAGCTTCTTCAATTTCACGTTCGGCGCGAAGTTTAGCACGTTCAGCACGGCTGATATCGATATCACGAGCACGCTCTGCTGAGTCGGCTACAATGGTAATGATGTCATTGGCAATCTCGATAATCCCTCCGTTCACTGCAATCCAGTTCACATGAGTATCATCATCGATTCGTTTTACCTTTACTTCATCAACCGCTAAAACCGCAATCATATTTTCATGTCGTGGCAAGATCCCCATCTCACCATCCAGAGTTCGTACCGATACAAAGCTGGCATGGTGATCATAGACGAGGCCATCTGGTGTCACGATCTGGACAGTTAACTGAGCCATAGATCACCTCTTAAAATCCCATTTTCTCTGCCTTAGCAATGACGTCTTCGATTGAACCAACTCCACGGAAGGCATCTTCTGGCAAGTGGTCATGTTTACCATCAAGGATTTCCTTGAAACCACGAACTGTTTCTGCTACTGGTACATAAGAACCAGGTTGGCCAGTAAATTGCTCAGCAACGTTGAAGTTTTGTGACAAGAAGAACTGAATACGACGGGCACGAGCAACCAAAGTCTTTTCTTCGTCAGAAAGCTCATCCATACCAAGGATAGCAATGATATCTTGCAATTCATGGTAACGTTGAAGGACACGTTTGACTTCCGCAGCAACTGCATAGTGCTCTTCTCCGACAATCTCAGGTGCCAAGGCACGAGAGCTTGAAGCCAACGGATCAACGGCTGGGTAAATCCCCAATTGTACCAACTTACGTTCCAAGTTTGTAGTTGAATCTAAGTGAGCGAAGGCTGTCGCTGGCGCTGGGTCAGTATAGTCATCCGCTGGCACGTAGATAGCCTGGATAGAGGTTACAGAACCCTTCTTGGTTGATGTAATACGCTCTTGCAATTGACCCATTTCCGTAGCAAGGGTTGGTTGATAACCAACGGCCGAAGGCATACGACCCAAAAGGGCAGATACTTCTGAACCAGCCTGAGTGAAACGAAAGATATTGTCAATGAAAAGAAGCACGTCTTGGCCTTCTACATCACGGAAGTATTCGGCGATTGTCAAACCAGTAAGGGCAACACGCATACGTGCTCCTGGTGGTTCATTCATCTGACCAAATACCATTGCGGTTTTCTCGATAACGCCTGATTCTTTCATTTCCCAGTAAAGGTCGTTCCCCTCACGAGTACGTTCCCCAACACCAGTAAATACTGAAATACCACCGTGTTCTTGGGCAATATTGTGAATCAATTCTTGGATCAAGACAGTTTTACCAACTCCGGCACCACCGAAGAGTCCAACTTTCCCCCCTTTAAGGTAAGGGGCAAGAAGGTCGATAACCTTGATCCCTGTTTCCAAGATTTCAGATGAGGTAGACAATTCATCAAAAGTTGGAGCTTTCTTATGAATTGGCTGACGCTCAGCGTCTTCAGCGAAAGGAGCATCCAAGTCAATAGTATCCCCCAAAACGTTGAAGACACGTCCCAAAGTTTCTTTACCTACTGGCACAGAGATTGGACGGCCTGTGTCCAAAACTTCCATTCCACGAGTCAAACCATCTGTTGATTCCATGGCGATAGTACGGACCATACCATCACCCAACTCCAAGGCTACTTCAAGGACGATTTTTGTTTTTCTTTCGTCATTTTTGTAGACGACAAGTGCATTGTTAATCTCAGGAAGTGGCTCCCCAGCTGCAAACAAGACGTCTACAACAGGTCCGATAACCTGAGCAATTTTACCTGAACTCATCTCCTTCTCCTATTCTATATAAGATACTGTCGGTTCCTAGCTCAACTAGGTCCTAAGTTCATTTTGATACGAGGGAGGCAAAGCCTTATTCTAAGGCACTAGCCCCCGCTACGATTTCTGTAATTTCTTGTGTAATCGCCGCCTGTCTGGCACGGTTATACTGGATTGTCAAATCATTGATGACCTTCTTAGCATTATCAGTCGCTGTTTGCATAGCTGTCATACCAGCGGCATTTTCAGCTGTCTTGGCATCGATAATAGCCCCGTAAATCATACTTTCAGCATACTGTGGCAACAATTGCTCTAGAATCTCATCACGGCTCGTTTCCAACTCAAAGGTCAAGCTATACTCTTCATCCGCTTCATTTGGATCCAAGTCAACAATCGGAAGCATTTGTTCCACACGCATTTGACTTGTGAGAGTATTGACATGATGGTTGTAGCAGACGTACAATTCATCAAAAAGTTCATTTTGGTACATTTCAATCGTTTTTGAAATAATTTTATGAACTTCATCAAAACTTGGTTGGTCAGCCAAGCCACGCAATTCATAGATTGGCTGAATGCCACGAGCCTTGAAAAAGTCAGCTCCCATACCACCAATACAGATAACTTCAAAGTCATCACCATTTGGATGATATTCTTCTTTCAGCTCCATCACAGCTTTAAGGATGGAAGCATTATAACCTCCAACCAAGCCACGGTCTGAAGTAATAACGATATAGCCTGTTTTCTTAACTGGACGACTAATGAGCATTGGATTGGTAGAACCACCAGATCCGTTACCATGTAGAATATCCGTCAAAAGCTTACGAACCTTCTGAGCATAAACTTGAAAATTGCGTGCTGCTTCTTCAGAGCGACCTAACTTGGCAGCCGATACCATTTGCATGGCATTAGTGATTTGACTAGTATTTTTTGTTGAGGCGATTTTTGTTTTAATATCATTTAGAGATACTGCCATCTGACACCTCTATTCTTATTGGAAACTGGATTGATTGAGAAACTCTGTAATCGCAGCATCCAAGACTGCTTCTTCTGGCAAGTCTTTTGTTTCACGAATAGTTTCCAAAATCTCTGGATGTTGTGCATCAAAGAAATCATGAAACTCTTCCTCAAAACGAACAATGTCATCTACAGGAATCGTATCCAAGAAACCATGTGTCAAAGCATAAAGAATGGTTACTTGTTTCTCAACAGGTAATGGTTTATGAACTGGTTGTTTCAGAACTTCAACCGTACGACGACCACGATTCAACTTAGCCTGAGTTGCTGCATCCAAGTCCGAACCAAACTTAGTGAAGGCTTCCAACTCACGGTATGAAGCAAGGTCGATACGAAGAGTACCAGCAACCTTCTTCATGGCTTTAATTTGAGCAGAACCACCTACACGAGATACAGATGAACCTGCATCAATAGCTGGGCGAATACCTGCGTTAAAGAGACCATCTCCAAGGAAGATTTGTCCATCTGTGATTGAAATCACGTTGGTTGCGATATAGGCANAGATATCACCTGCTTGCGTCTCAATAAATGGTAGGGCTGTGATTGATCCGCCACCAAGCTCGTCAGAAACCTTAGCTGAACGCTCAAGCAAGCGGCTATGAAGGTAGAAAACATCTCCAGGGAAGGCTTCACGACCTGGTGGACGACGAAGCAAGAGGGAAAGTTCACGATAAGCTACCGCTTGTTTTGAGAGATCATCATAAACAATCAAAACATGCTTGCCTTGATACATAAACTCTTCTGCCATAGCAACCCCAGCATAAGGAGCTAGGAAGAGCAATGGAGAAGGCTGTGATGCAGAGGCAGTCACAACGATTGTGTAGTCCAAAGCACCGTACTGACGAAGTGTTTCTACTTGTGTACGAACGGTTGATTCTTTTTGTCCAATTGCAACATAGATACAGATCATATCTTGACCTTTTTGGTTCAAGATTGTATCAATCGCAATGGTTGTTTTCCCTGTCTGACGGTCACCGATGATCAACTCACGTTGACCACGACCAATCGGTACAAGGGCATCAATAGCTTTCAAACCCGTTTGCAATGGTTCTGATACAGACTTACGCTCCATAACACCAGGAGCTGATGCTTCTACTGGACGAGTCTTGTCAGTATGGATTTCTCCAAGACCATCAACTGGACGACCAAGTGGATCCACAACACGTCCAATCAAGTTATCACCAACTGGGACTTCCATGATTTTACCTGTACGACGGATTGTATCCCCTTCACGGATATCCGTAAAGTCACCGAGGATGATAATCCCAACATCTGTTGACTCCAAGTTTTGCGCCATACCATAAGAGCCATTTTCAAAAACCAAGAGCTCTCCACTCATGGCATTTTCAAGGCCGTGGGCACGCGCGATTCCGTCCCCAATATAGGTTACAACACCAGTTTCAGTCACATCAAAATTGGGTTTGAAATTTTCAATTTGTTGCTTAATTAAAGCGCTGATTTCTTGTGCGTTAATTGCCAAAAGAACACCACTTNCTATTTCAAATTTTCTTTAACAACTCGAAGTTGTTGTTTAATACTCACATCAATTGTCTTGTGATTAGCAAAAATGACAAAACCACCAATGAGTCCTTCATCAATTTGTTCTTTGACGCTCCGCACTTTCAGAGACATTTTTTTCTCTATCAATGGGAGCAGACGTTCCTTCTGTTCATCTGTTAAAGGATGGGCTGAAGAAATCGTGACTACAAAACGATTGGTCTCTTTTTCAAGGCGATTCAAACAATCTGCAATTACTTCATAAAAAAGATTTGCTCTGTGATTGTAAACCAGAACTTGAATAAAGTTTTGCATTAAAGGTGAGGCGGAGTCTTGAAAAAAAACAACTGTTTTTTCCTTATCAGACTCATCAACTGCCACCTGAGCTAAAAAAGAAGGTAAGCCCGTTTCTTCTGCGACTTGCTTGATTTGATCCAAGTCTGAAAAAATCCGGTCCTCTTCTCCTTTTTCAATCACTAATTGGACAAAAGGCATGCTGTATTTTTCAATTACCTTTGCTGTCTTCTTGTCCATTAGGCTTCTCCTAGCTGATCGATATACTGATCAATAAGTTCCTTATGGGCATGACTGTCAAGGTTTTGTGAGATGATTTTCCCAGCTAGGCTAACTGTCAAATCTGCCACCTCGCCCTTAACACTTTGTAAAGCCTCAGCTTTGTTTTGCGCAATTTCTTGGTTCGCTTTTTCTTTCAAGCGACCAGCTTCTAGCTTAGCTTCAGCCAAAATATCTGATTTACTCTTTTCAGCTGTCTCTTTAGCATTTTCAATGATAGTTTTAGCTTCACTACGACTACCTGCTAATTCATCTTCGCGCTTTTGAGCAAGAGTCTCTGCTTTTTGACGAGCTTGTTCAGCGCCATCAATATCAGCAGCAATTTTATTTGCCCTTTCTTCGAAGACACTTGTCAAGTTTGACCACGCATATTTCTTAACTAAGACAATCAAAAGGATAAAAGAGCCAGCGATTAAAATAAAGTTACCAATTAATTCACCTACTGTTACGTGCATCTGTTACTCCTTTCTACTCTCCATCATTAATTTTATTTCCTAGGTACATAGAAGACAAGACTGTGAATACATAAGCCTGAACACAGGAAATAAACACAGAAAACGCCGTCCAGACTAGATTGGTAACAAATGCGACTGGATACCAATAAAGAGCCTGATGAGAAAGTGTGATGAGCAGACTAGCCATCACTTCTCCGGCAAAGATATTTCCGAATACCCGCAAAGCAAGTGATAGGAAATTCGTGACTTCTTCAAGGAGATTCATCGGTGTCATAAAACCTGGGGTAACAAAGCCTTTCAGATACTTTTTAACACCACGACGACGAATTCCTTCTATATGGGTCATCAGGATAATTCCAAATGACATGGCCAAGTCAAATTGAAGATTGGCTGTTGGCGATGTCCAAAGGTTTGTCCCATCTGTAGTTTGAAGTTTTGCCATCAAACCAAGATTGTTTGCGATTACCATAAAAAGAAATAAACACAAGTAAAAGAGTGAGTAATCTTTCATGTACCGTGAGCCTACATTAGGTTCTGTAAATCCGACTACGAAGTCATAGAGATACTCTAGTACATTTTGCTTCCCTTTGGGTTTCAGAGTCATACTACGACTCGCCCAATAGATAAAGCCAAAAATAACTGCCACAGACAGCAAGGTTAAGGCTGTCAAGGTCAAATCAAAGGTAACAGGACCGATATTGATGGTTGGATTGATACTTTCTTCCATCTAGAATCCTCCCTTTTTCCAATTTATACTTCTCTTTATTTGATGATAAATGAAAAGACAAGAGTTACAAAGAAAGTTCCTTCAATAAAGGCAATCCCCATGATCATCAAGCTACGCAATTGTGGAATGATGTCTGGTTGGCGAGCTGCTGATTTGAACAAACCGTTCATCAAAAATCCTTCTGCAAGGGATACACCCATACAGGCAAGACAAAGACCGAAAAATGTTAAATTCATGATGAATTCTCCTTTTTTATTTAAATTTACTTACCTAGTTTAGTCCTAAAATTTGTTTTTGTCAACTTTTTACTAACATTGAAAGCGTTTCAGATAATTTATTTCTAATTTTACTATTTTTAGTACGATTGTATAGAAATTTTTAACCTGTTTCCATAAGAAATTCCGTATTTTTACTAAGGTTTCTGAAGCAAAATAAAAGACCCAAGCTTAAAAACTTGGATCTATTTTTGTCTATTTAAAATAAAATGAATGATGTTGTTTACAACCTGGATTAAATGGAGCGCTACAATAAGGACAAGCTATCTGTGTTTGGTATTCTTGAAAAGTCATTGTCCTCTTACAAACCCCACATAAGATCGGTCGATCCTCAGAAAGCGTCAAGGGATAGGGCGAAAACATATGCGTCTCCATAGCATTGTGACACTGATAGCATGCGTAGTATTTCTTGCATTCATAGCACTGGAGGGAAACGATATCTTTTTCACTATGATAGTGAACACACCTGCTTTCATCATCTACAAATAAACCATGCGCTTGAATCATTCACTTTTCCTTCTCTAGGCACGAACTGTAACACTTGTCCCGTCTTCCTTATAGAGGTTAATGAGACCTTCCTTGAGAGCGCGGACCATGTCACCTGCCTGAACAGGTTGTGGAACCTTGATTGTCAAGAGTTCCATTGGATTTGGAGCGCGGTCGATTTTATTTCCTTTAGAATCATGAAGATCTTCGATATAGGTTTCAAAATGACGGAAACCTGGGCCGTAAAACTCAACTTGGTCACCTTCGTTGATTACATTCCGTTGACGAATGGTCGCTGTTTGGGTCGCATCATCATAAGAAACGACTTCAGCGACAAACTTGTACTCAGGAATCTTACGGCGAGCACCAAATAACTGCTCATTCTCAGACGGCGTACCATAGTAGAATCCTGTTGCCAATTCACGTTGGGCAACCTTCCACATCTCATCCACCAAGTCTTGTTTGATGGCTTCAAACTTTTCAGGACTTTCAAGATAGGCATCCACAGCTGCCTTGTAGCAGTTTGTTACTGTTGAAACATAGTGAATAGACTTCATTCGACCTTCGATCTTGAGACTGTCTACACCATTTTCAATCATATCTGGGATATGGTCAATCATAGACATATCAACGGCAGACATCGAAAATTCTTCTGGGATTTCACCTTTAAGACTCTTACGTTCTTGGCCAAAGGGCATATCGTAGAGGTCGTATTTCCAACGGCAAGACTGAGAACAGCCCCCACGGTTAGCATCACGCATACTCATGTGGTTTGAAAGCGTACAGCGACCTGAATAAGAAATACACATGGCTCCATGGACAAAAGCCTCAATCTCAACATCTGTACGTTTGCGAATCTCTGCCAATTCTTCCATTGAAACTTCACGAGCCAAAACCACACGAGTTAGACCAAGTTCTTTCCAGAACTCAAGAGTTTCATAGTTTGTCGCACTGGCTTGGGTTGAAAGGTGGATTTCAAGACCTGGTGCTTCAGTTGCTGCAATCATAATCAAGGCTGGATCTGACACGATAACTGCGGCAATCCCAATGTCACGCAACTTACGGAACCATTCTCCAGCACCAGCTTCGTTTCCTTCGTGCATAACCATGTTAGCAGCCACATAGACCTTGGCACCATACTTAGCTGCGAACTGCACGCCTTCTTCCATCTGTTCAAAGGTGAAGTTTCCTGCACGGCTACGAAGACCATAGGCCTGTCCACCGATAAAGACTGCGTCTGCACCATATTGAACAGCTACTTTCAGCTTCTCTAAAGTTCCTGCAGGTGATAAAACCTCAGGACGTTTTAATGTTTTTGTCATTTTTTCTCCTATTTGCAATATAAAAGTTTGACGTTTTTCCTTCTCATTTTATAGTAAATAATAGATAAAATCAAGCCTAGACAGATTGTTTTGACAATTCTAATCTTTTCTAAAACAAAAAACTAGCCTTTCTAGACTAGTTATTTTCAAGATAAAATTCAAAGCGTTCGCCCACGTATTGACTCTTTACATACTCGAAAGCCGTCCCATCTTCAAGATAAGAGACCTGAGTCAAGGCTAAAATGGCATGCCCTTTTTCAACTTCCAGATAGTGAGCTATCTTTTCCTTAGCCAATCTCGCATAAATGGTCTGTTGGGATTTTCCAATTCGGTAGCCATGTTCCTGCAAGGTTTGAAAGAAGTGACTAGTTACCTCTTCTTTTTTGAAGTCCTTAATAAATTTCTCAGGTATAGATGCTACTTCATAGACTAACGGAACTTGATCAGCATAACGTACCCGTTCCATACGGATGATATTTTCAGTTGGTGAAATGCCTAGCTTTGCCACTTCCTGCTCGTTGGGAATGGTTCTTCTATAAGAAATGAGTTGACTGGAAGGAACTTTCCCCTGAGATTTGACAATCTCCGTAAAACTGGTTGTTCCTCGCATTTTTTCTTGGACACGAGTGCTAGAGACAAAGGTTCCACTTCCTACACGACGCTCCAAAACTCCTTCCTCAACCAAGAGGGAGATGGCTTGTCGCAAGGTCATCCGACTAACTTGAAACTGGTCAGCCAAGTCTCGTTCGCTAGGCAGTCTTTCACCTATCTTCCAACGATGCTCATCTATATCCTTTTTTATCTGATCGTGGATTTTCATATAAGCTGGTAACATGATTTTCACTTCTTTTCTATATTTTCTCTATTGTACCGTATTTGCTAATAAAAAGTCAATCTTTGCCTTGTTTAGTTGGTAATTCGTCCCTATTTGTGATAGAATATTGAAAAAGATATTTCTTTTGAGAAAGGAAAAAGATGAGCAACATTTCAACTGATTTGCAAGATGTCGAAAAAATCATCGTGCTGGACTATGGTAGCCAATACAACCAGCTGATTTCACGCCGTATCCGTGAGATTGGTGTTTTTTCAGAGCTAAAAAGTCACAAAATCTCAGCCGCAGAGGTTCGTGCGATAAACCCTGTAGGAATTATCCTCTCTGGTGGACCAAACTCTGTATATGAAGATGGTTCATTTGATATTGACCCAGAAATTTTTGAACTTGGCATTCCAATTTTGGGAATCTGCTACGGTATGCAACTTCTTACTCACAAACTTGGAGGTAAGGTTGTACCTGCGGGTGATGCTGGAAACCGCGAGTACGGTCAATCCCCACTTACTCACACTACTTCTGCCCTCTTTGAGGGTACCCCAGAAGAACAGATTGTTTTGATGAGCCATGGTGATGCAGTTACAGAGATTCCAGCTGATTTTGTTCGTACTGGAACTTCTGCTGACTGTCCTTACGCAGCTATTGAAAACCCTGACAAGTACATCTATGGTATCCAATTCCACCCAGAGGTTCGCCATTCTGTATATGGGAATGATATCCTGCGCAACTTTGCCCTTAACATCTGTAAAGCTAAGGGTGATTGGTCAATGGACAACTTTATCGATATGCAGATCAAGAAAATCCGTGAAACTGTAGGTGACAAGCGTGTTCTTCTCGGCCTATCAGGTGGTGTTGACTCTTCTGTTGTTGGAGTTCTTCTTCAAAAAGCAATCGGTGATCAATTGATCTGTATCTTTGTAGACCACGGTCTTCTCCGTAAGGGAGAGGCTGACCAAGTTATGGACATGCTTGGTGGTAAGTTTGGTTTGAATATCGTCAAAGCAGATGCTGCAAAACGCTTCCTTGACAAACTTGCTGGCGTTTCTGATCCTGAGCAAAAGCGCAAAATTATCGGTAATGAGTTTGTTTATGTCTTTGATGACGAAGCAAGCAAGCTAAAAGATGTAAAATTCCTTGCTCAGGGAACGCTTTACACTGACGTGATTGAGTCTGGTACAGATACTGCTCAAACCATCAAATCACACCACAATGTTGGTGGTCTTCCAGAAGACATGCAGTTTGAATTGATTGAACCATTGAACACTCTTTATAAAGACGAAGTCCGTGCCCTCGGTACAGAGCTTGGTATGCCAGACCACATCGTATGGCGCCAACCATTCCCAGGACCAGGTCTTGCGATTCGTGTCATGGGTGAAATCACTGAAGAAAAACTAGAAACTGTTCGTGAGTCGGATGCCATCCTTCGTGAAGAAATCGCTAAAGCTGGTCTTGACCGTGATATCTGGCAATACTTCACAGTTAATACAGGTGTTCGTTCAGTTGGTGTTATGGGTGACGGTCGTACTTACGACTACACAATCGCCATTCGTGCCATCACTTCTATCGATGGTATGACAGCTGATTTTGCCAAGATCCCTTGGGAAGTCCTTCAAAAAATCTCTGTACGTATCGTAAACGAAGTAGACCACGTTAACCGTATCGTCTACGACATTACAAGTAAACCACCTGCAACCGTTGAGTGGGAATAGAGTTAATGAGCTAAAAAAGCCCTAGAAATCAATATTTCTAAGGCTTTTTATTTTGCTTTAACAACAATTTAACAACAAAAAACTATTTTTCAGTATTTAAACCTAATATCTTTTTAACCCTTTTGGTACTTTCTATATACATACCTTTCTTAGAGTCGCTAACAATTCTAGAATAATCTTCATTATCTTCACGCAATTCATAAACACGGTAAAAATCATTATTATATTCAAACTCACCAATAACATTTTCTTTTTTCATTATACTGCTCCCTTGTATATGAATTATAACTAATAATACGGTAAACTTCAATAGTTTACCGTAGGAATCTAAAGTTTAATCGGACAGACTTCGCTAGTCAGACAAAACTTTAGATTGAAAATTTTTAGTATGCTGATTGCCATTAAATTTACTTTTTCTAATATTATTATCACTCACCACTACTTTCCCAGTCATTCTAGTAGCTACTTCTTTCATAGCATTTGGTCTTAAATGAGAGTACGTTCCAAGTGTTGTCTTAATATCAGCATGTCCTAGACGATTTTGCATTTCTAAATCATTCATTCCTAGAGAGAGCATAAAGCTGGCATGAGAGTGCCTTAAATCGTGGATCCTTATTGATTTTATTTTTGCGTAATCACTATGAGATTTTAGAACACGTTTAAGAGTTGATTTTACCAACGGACTATCTGCTATGGAAAATACAAATTTACATTCTCCTATCTGAGATTGTGCTTTCTTCCAATATTTCAAATGTTCTAATGTATCATCATCAAGATACAAAAGTCTTACACCTGATATAGATTTTGTATCAGTAAGATACCACTCTTTTTGGCTTTTATAATACATTGAACAGTCTATTAAAACTGTACCTTTTTCAAAATCTATTTTCGACCATTCAACTGCTTGTAATTCACTTGTTCTAACTCCAGTCATAAAGAAAAACCAAAATGTAGTAAAGTACAATAATTCATAGATATTAGATTTATCAAATGTACTAATGAATAGCTGAAATTCTTCCACCGTCCAAAAATCAACTTTAGGGCGGTCTTTTTTTACGTTTCCTACCGTCTTAGCAACATTATTTGACAACATACCCAATTTAACTGCTAAATCAAAAACTTGTTGTAATATTTGATGAACAGAACGAATATAATTATTAGACAATCCCTCTATAAACATTGCATTTTGCCACTGCTTTACATGAGGTGCTTGAATATCTGATAACTTCATATTTTCAAAATATGACAGTCTTTTAAATTTAGATTGTGTCATATCAAAAGTACGTTTTCTTACTTGACTTTTATAATCTGGTATAAAATAGTCATCAAGAAACTTTTTAAAAGTCATTGTGCTATTAACGGTTATAGAACCTTTACCAAAGTCAGCAAGCATACGTAAGCGCCACTCTTGAGCTTCCTTTTGCGTTTTAAAGCCATTTTTAAACTTTTGTATTCTTTTACCAGTCTGAACATCAAAACCTAGAGAAACAGTTGCTCTATACGTTCCATTCCCCATAGGATAGATACTAGATATTTTAGGCATCTTCTTTTACTTCCAAATCTACTAGACTAGCTTCATCTATTTTCACACCCAAAATTTCTTCTACCGTTTCAAGTGGTACACGTCCTAAACCTTTACTTTCATACCAAGTTAAACCTTGACTAGCTAATTTTGCTTTAGCCTGTTTTACTAACATCATAGCTTGCCAACTTGAAAATCCTAATTTCATTAAATCTTTTTTTACAACAAACATACTATTTTCCCTTTCTTTATGTTATAATTATTTTGTTTTTTTATTTTGATGTGTGATTGATTTTCACGCATCTTTTTTTTGCATCTAGTCCATAAATCCCTATCATTCAGGAACATATAGATGTTATCTATTTCTTGCCTTACTGGTATACACTTCCCAAAGCGTACTATACGAAAGTCAGTATTTAACCTTTCATCAAAGAACATCACAATTTTTTTAGTCATTTGTCACGTCCTTTGCTTTCTTTGGCAATATTCTAGGATAGATACAATCTTCAAGCAATTTACGAATAAAATCGTCCTTATCTTGCGAACTAAACAAATCTTCATAGTCAAAGTTCAAAACGACGCTAGAGCCATCAGGACGTTGATAATGCCCATTTTCTCTATTCTCTCGGACTTCTGAAACACTATAAAATCTTTCTTCCATTCCATGTTTTCTAGCGATTTCAGAAGAGTAATTGACACGTCTTAAATACTGGTTTATATCTTCTTCCTGAATTTGTCCGAAAAATTGTTTAGGAGACATATAAGCCGACATAATAACCAATCTCGGGACTACTAGCTTATTTCGATAGCGTGCAGACATTCTAGCCGAGTTGATTGGATCGAATAACTTCAACCAATCCGCAGGAGCTAGGCTATCCTCTCGCAAGTCATCTAAAATAAGGATTTCCTCTCCTGAGTAATTGTCAAATGGATTTTTTGAGCTTGCAGAATATGAGCCACCTCTTAAACCTGCATTTTCAAGCGCTCCTTGCACCTCTAAAGCAATATCTCTAGCAAGTGTAGACTTACCAATCCCAGGCTTCCCTTGGATATATAAGACAGTCAAATCATACTCCCCATTTTGCAAGGCTTCCAAGCGTAGAACACTTTCACGTTCTCCGAAAATATCAAAGCCCTCAAGGAATTTCTGGCGATTGTTTGCCATCAGATAATACAAATTATCGTCTTTCATAATATCAAAATATGTAAGTTCTCCCTTGTAAACTTTAGACAATACCAAATCTAAACTTTCATCAGATTTCTCACGCTTTTTCGTGGCTGCATACTTCTCAAAATCTTCTTTATTCTGATTGATGAAAGCTTCATAATCAAGCGTATGAAATGTTTCCACATCACTAGCAGGATACTGATATTTATCTTTATCCTTAGCATGGATAAGATATGCTAAAGCATTGATTCGTGTTAGGTGTCTTCCTCCTCTTGATTTTGGAGTTTCTACACGTTCTTTTTCTACTCCAAGAGCCAAGGCAACTTTTGACAAATCCATCAATTTTGGAAAATCAATATATCCATGAATATGAGGTTCAACCAATTTTGTCCCATAGGAAATATCTTTATCATGAACGATAAAAGCGACTTCCACAAATTCCTCTTCTTCAACTAATTCACGGATACGATCAAAGATTAATCTGAAAATCTTTGTCTTATTCTCTTCCCAATTTTCAAGCAATTTCTTATCTGATACAGCCCAATCCCAAAAGTCTGGCTTCAGTTGTTGCTCAAATAAGAAACGTCTGTTTCTAATTCTTTTAGTCATTCTTTCTCCTTTTCAATTCATGAAAGGTTTTTGCATATTATTTCTATGTTTTTGTTTTTTCATTACATTGTTTTGGATATATGCTTCATTTTTTCGAGCATATATCCATGCATATATCCACACATGTATCCAAGAAAACCCCTTAATTTTTTGGCATTTTTGTTTCCCTAACGCTACGCTGACACCTTCGGTAATGTCCACGGAAAGCTTGCCAATCAAGGGATTACCCTTGGTTTGCACCATTCTATCGTCAAGTCCTAGAATGGCGCCCGCGCATAGGTTTTGGAAATATGGATATATACTTCCCCAAAAAACTCTTGTGACTAAAATTTCTGCATATTTAGGTAGCTTGATTGCATTGCCCTGTCGGAACAAGTCAGCCAACTAGATGCCCGCTGATACCCGCAACCGCTCAGGGCGAACCGCCCTTTTTGCGGTTGCTATCAGCTACTAGTTAGCTCACTTGTAAACCGACAGGAGCAAGGCGGCCAGCTCCCATCATACACAGAAATTTTAGACCTACATAGCAAGTTTTAGCCCAGAGGCTACTAGTTTGACGGCTTTATATCCTGCATTTCTACCCTCAACCCAGTCCGCTTTGACCTGCACATCTAGCAACTCAACGAATAGAGAGCCACCAAACTCAATGGTTTCTTCAATTTCCTCGAAACTGCCATGAACTTCAATCTTGATGGACTTAACGTCCTCTTGGTCAATTAACCCATCATTTACGGCTTTAGCGGTTCGCTCATCAATTCCCTCCAAAATATAATGGCTTAAAATGTCCGTCTGTTTACCGTCTTTGAACTTCTTACTTGGTCGAGCTTTGGAAAAATCTACTTGAATTTTCTTAGGAATATCAAATTGAGAGCTTTCAAGAGCTACTTCTTTAAGTGAAAGCGGTGATGTTAGTTTAATTTTTTTGTTTGCCATTTTTTATATTTCCTTTTCTATTTTTTCAATTTTGAGAAGAACCCTTTTGCCTGTTTTTCTTCCAAGGCTTCAAGTCGTTCTTCTAGCTTTTTTAATGTTTTTAAATCCATTTCTAATGAAATCAGTTTAAAATTCACATCTTTATTCTTTATTTTTTGATTTTCTTGAAATTTTTTTAACTCAGCCACGTCTTGTTTAAGTGCCCTTTCTTCGGCACTTTTTAGATCGCCCCATACAGCAGTTACAGCTTCAGTCATATTTTTTGTTTCATCAATTCGCTTAGAAAGTTTGATAAACTTTTCAAATTCTTCTTCAGTAAATTGATAATGGTCTTTTACGTGCTTATGTGTGACCTTTATTTTGACTTTCTTAAACTCGTAACCTGATAAGCGTTCAATACTTATCCGCCATTTTTTAACAGCACTATAGGACTTGCCAGTGGCTTCCATGATGTCTTCATACTCGTAATAATCTTTATAGGCCATCTCCTTTCCTCTTTTCCGTATATATGATATAATTTAGATAGATTTATTTTATTGAGTCTTTGAGGATTTTTCTTCAAAGACTTTTTTATACAATCATAGACAGTTACCCCCAATTCTTGCCAAACATAGTATAGTTTGATATAATTAGTCTTAATAGGACTAATTATATTTTAGTCCAAATAAGACTAATTGTCAACAAAAAAATAGTCTTATTTGGAATTTTTTTGAAAGTAGGTATTTATATGTTAGATTTTCCAAACAGATTAAAAGAAAAACGAAAAAATAAAGGATATACCCAAGAACAAATGTCTAAACTGTTAGATATTGGGCAGAGTGCCTATGCCAAGTGGGAAAACGGTCGGACTGAACCCACTCTCGAAAATATAGTAAAACTATCAAAAATACTAGATACTACAACAGATGAACTATTAGGTAGGAATATAAATTTTGGAGATACAATTTTAAACAAGAAATATAAATATGATTTAAGTGTCCTAAAAGAGTCCGATATTCAAAATCTTTATGATTTAAAAATCACATTAGCATTTGATTTACTAGATGAATCTTTAAATCCAACAAAACTTAAAGAAATACTGATGGAGAAAAATAAACTTAATAAAGAAGAAGAGTCAATTTTAGATACTATACTAGCTGAAGCAAAAGAATTTGCTGATGATGTTAACGAATTTTACAAATTCAAAAAGTCTAATAAAAAATTCAAATGGCCTTGGCAAAAAAATAACAACAATTTAACAACAAAAGACTCAAATAATATCAAATAGTACTCATTGATTGTATTATCAATCACTATTAAATCAACTATCCTAAATAGTCAATATCTGACTTTTAGTGAGTGGGAATAGAGTTAATAAGTTAAAAAGCCCTAGAAATCAATATTTCTAAGGCTTTTTATTTTGCATTAACAACAAATACTAAAATTCTTCCTCTAAACTATACTCAGCTTTTATACGTTGGAGAATATGTGGTAAACTGAGTCATAGTAATAAATCTCTTTCTAGTAATGTGTTATAACTCTACTATAACGGATTTATTCCTTTTTGTATTTATACAACTTATTTTACGCTACCTTTATTTTTGTGATATAATGTCAAATTATAAAGTTGAGGTAATTTAAAATGATTAATAGAGTAATTGAACAATATGAAAAACAAGATAATCTTGACATTAGAGTAAAACTACATAAGAAGTATTCAAAAAATAAATTGGGCTTTAATAATTGGATTTTTTCTAACTACCAAATTACTGATGAAATTAACGTTCTAGAATTGGGATGCGGCACAGGAGAACTGTGGAAAAGTAATCTTGATTCTATAGACAAGATGAAGCAATTGGTAATTACGGATTTTTCTAGTGACATGGTAGAAACTACTAGGGCAGTGATTGGAAATAGAGACAATGTCAACTATGAAATAATGGATATCCAAAATGTTTCTTTTGAGAAAGAAACATTTGATATTGTTATTGCTAATATGCTTCTACATCATGTAAATGACATTCCTAAAGCTCTCTCTGAAGTGAATAGAGTTTTAAAAAACGGGGGCATTTTTTATTGTGCTACATTTGGTGAAAATGGAGTTGTAGATTATTTGGCAAGCTTATTTAAAGATGAAGTTGTTCAAGATTTAGAAAATAAAACTTTTACTTTACAAAATGGAAAGACTTATTTAAATAGGCATTTTGACACTGTGGAAAAATTAATTTATGATGACGAGCTACAGGTAACAAGTATAGACGATCTAGTTCAATATATTCAATCATTGAAAGGAATTTCAGAAATAGGTTCACTAGAAGAGGGAATTATTCGTAAAAGATTGGAAAGGGAGTTTAATAATGGTGTGTTAATCATTCCTAAAGAATATGGTATGTTTATAGCTCGAAAAGAAAATTAAGGGAACTAAATTATGAAACATTACAGAGAACTTTTCGATATTTTAGAAAATTAATCGAATATTCTTTAAGCATGCTATAGCTTATTCTATATCAAAATCTCAACTTTTTAGATTTGAAAGGGAGAAAATGAAATTTCTATTTCAACATTTTTTGAATTATTAGGAATCAAAAGTTTAATCAGATTGACCTCATTAGTCAGATAAAACTTTAGATCGAATCTTTTTAATATACTGATTGTAATTAAATTTACTCTTTCTAATATTATTATCACTCACCACTACTTTTCCAGCCATTCTGGTTACTTCTTCTCTCATAGCATTTGCTTTTAAATTGGAGTATCTTCCGAGACTCCCTTTTTAAATCCCTAAAACTATGATATAATATAGTAAGTATAAGTCCAATAACCTGACTATAAAAGTCAGCGATAAAGATTCCTTACATCATCCGTAAGTGTTATTCTACTCTGATTCATACTATAATGAAAGTAACAAAAGATGGAGGTGTTTCACATGGAAACTATTTTACGAGTAGAATCATTAAAAAAGCATTATGGAAAAGAGCCGAATATCACCAAGGCCTTGAACGGTATATCTTTTAAAGTTGTCAAAGGTGAGTTCTTAGGGATTATGGGGAGCAGTGGTTCTGGGAAAACAACCCTTCTTAACTGTCTCGCCACAATCATCAAGCCAACTGACGGCTCTATTCAAATGCAAGAAAAAGATTTAGGTCAGTTAAAAGGTAGTCAGTTAGCTGATTATCGTGGTAAGGAAATTGGCTACCTCTTTCAGAATTTTGAGCTTTTGGACAATCTGACAGCCAAAGAAAATATTTTACTTCCCTTGTCTTTGCACAAGATCGATGCCAACGAAAGCAAGGTTCGATTAGAATTGCTTTCCCAATATCTGGATATTTCTGAACTTCTGGATAAGTTCCCATCTCAATTATCGGGTGGTCAACGGCAAAGGGTAGCTGCTGCGCGTGCCTTGATTTTAGACCCTAAGATTGTATTTGCGGATGAGCCCACAGGTGCTTTGGATTCAAAAAATGCAACTATTTTGATGCAAAAACTATCCGAAATGAATCAAGTGGAAGAAACCACCATTCTCATGGTGACCCACGATTCAGTTGCAGCCAGCTTTTGCAACCGCATCTTGTTTATCCAAGACGGAAAACTATTCCATGAAATCCGACGCGATTATCCAAGAGAAAGTCAGGAAGATTTTTACCACAGAATACTAAAGGTCATGGCTGCACTGGCTGGAGGTGATGGCAATGTTTTCTAAATTAGTTTCAAGAAACAGCAAGAGGGATCGAAAGAATAATGGTTTGTACTTCAGTTCCATGGTTCTTTCTATCATCTCCTTTTACATCATCCTTTCTTTATCTCATCAAGATGTGATGGTATTTCTAAAACAAATAGAGAGTCATGCTGTAGATAAACTTTTTAGCATGATTCCCATTCTTTATGTAGCAACGCTCTTTATTCTCTTTTTTCTAGTCTACTTCGCAAGTAGTATGCAGATGGAAAGGAGAAAACATGAATTTGGGGTTTACCTCACACTGGGGATGCGTAGAGGTAAACTGTTCTTACTGCTCCTGCTCGAGGATTTGAGAAACAGCGTCCTTGCCCTTGGAATAGGCCTTCCTATTTCCATCTTGATTTCAGAACTAATCAGCCTAATAACCGCTAAAATTGTGGGACTAGGGATTATTGAACATCAATTTTCTCTATCTACCACAGCTCTACTCTATACAGTCATCGGCTTCCTAGCCGTCAAATTAGCTGTTTTTGTCCTTTTAAGTGCAAAGACGGCCAATAAGGAAATCGGAAACTTGCTCGCCTATTCACCTTCTGGGATGAAGAAACTACTCCCCAAGGGTGTGTACCTTCTTGCTTCCGTCCTCGGAATTTTGCTTCTTGGAACAGCCTATTACTTAGGTATGAGCGGACGAGCTTGGGAGAGTGTCATAACCATGGGCATCACCGTTCTCTTAGGTACTCTGGGAACCATCCTCCTCTTCTTTGGTATGCGTTTGTTTATAGACTTTTTGGTCAAGCTTGGAAACAATCGAAAACTTCATGCCTATAATTTTAGACAGATTCAGGAATTAGTTATCCAGCGCTCAACTATACTGGCCATCTGCTCACTCTTAATTTTCTCTGCCTTGTGCCTGTTTGGAGCAGGTGTTTCCATTGCAAGTGGCAATTCAGGCAATCAAACTCACGTATTGGATTATACATTTAGAGATAGCAAACAGGAAACAGATGAAAATCTTGATGTAAATACAGTTAAAAAAGAGCTTGAAGCTGCTGGACTAGCATCACAGTTTTCAAAGATTCTGCAAATCAAGGTAGGCAAACCGAAAGAACACGAGTCCGTGTCCTTCGAAGAGGTCATCAAGGAGTTGAAAAAGCAAAAAGGCAGCAAGAACAAGGAAATTTTGCTCCATAAATTTAAACAGTCTACTAATTCCCACCTCATGCCAATTTCCGAATACAATGAACTTAGAAAGGCTGCCAATCTCCCTCCTCTAGAATTAACTAGCAAGGAAGCCTACTTGTATATGGGGAAAGATTTTCTCCCAGATGAAAGTCTCGTCAACTCTGTTCTGAAGACGAAGCCTCAAATCAAAGTCATGGAAAATGATGTAAAATTGATTGGAGAAGTGGAGTCTTTGCCAATCGTAACGGATCGTGAAATAACCCTCTCTGTTGCCCTCATAGTCCCAGATGAGACCTTTATGAGCTATACAGACGGTCACTATTCGAACTATGTCAGCGGTATCTTGGCTCCTGAGCTAGTCAAGGAAAAAGGCTTGATGAGAGCTATCTCAGATACCAATGAAAAGCTAAATCAAACCTCTCTTGGCTATGAAAGCTATATACAAAATATGGGAAGACAATTATTTTACATTATCTCTGCCAGCTATATCACTATCTATCTGGCTATCATCTTCCTTGTTGTGGCAAATACAATCATTGGCGTTCAGTTTTTGATGGGACAAAGACAATCCTACAGACGATACCAAACCTTGATCCATCTCGGAGCCAACTACGAAACTCTTTGTAAATCTTCAGAAAAGCAAATCAATTGGTATTTCGGTCTGCCAATAGCCCTTGCACTTATCAGTAGTAGCTTCGGAGTGGGCTCCCTCCTCACAGGAATAGTACCAGCCAGTGCAAGAATGGTCATGGGGCAGAAATTTATCACAGCCATGCTGATAGTACTGCTCTTAGCAGGCTTTGAAGTCATCTATATCAGAATTGTAAAGAAAAATAGCAACAAGTACTTGTTGTCCTTAATGGAACCCAAAAGAGATGAATAAGGTAGAATAAAATAGGAAAAGGAGGAATCGATATGAAGCATATTCTGGTTATTGAAGATGAAGCCTTGATTCGAGATGAAATTGTTATTTTGTTAGAGAAAACGGGTTATCAAGTTGATAAGTTGACTGACTTCAAAGATACAAGCCAGCAAGTACTGCAATACGATACGGATCTAATCATACTGGATTTGAATTTACCGGGAGAAACAGGTTTTCAAATTTGTAAAAATCTCAAGTCAAAACGCTCTGTGCCCATATTGGTTCTCACCTCCCGTGAACAACTAAAAGATGAGATCTACGCCCTAAAATTAGGGGCAGACGAGTACTTAACAAAACCTTTCAAAAAAGAAAGATTCTTGGCTCGTATAGAAAACATCTTGAAACGCTATGAAGGTAGACAAAATTTGCTTGAAAAAGATAATTTCCTGCTGGATAGAAATACCTATACCCTTTATATCAACGGACATTCGATTTTACTCCCACAAAATCAAGGGAAATTGTTAGAAACCTTATTAGTGGCAACTGATTCTGTCGTCACTAAAGAAGAACTAAGTATGAAACTATGGAACACAACTGAGTTCATCGATGAGAATGCCCTTCAAGTAAATATTGCAAGGCTGAAAAAAGTGATGAAGCAGGCTGGCATTGCCCTTCAAGTCAAATCCGTCAGAGGTATTGGTTACAAGCTAGAAGAGGTAAGCCCAGATGAAACATAATCTAAAATATCTAGCTAGTTATCTGCCTTGGTTACTTGTTCTCTTAGCATTTGATCTATTTACAGCTGTCCTGCTTTGGCTTTCAGATGTGAGAATGTTTCAAGCCCTCATCCTTCTCTATATTTTAGCCACCGTCCTGCTCTTTTTCATCCTATCATTCCTACTTATAAGAAAAGAAAGAAAAAAATCCGCTGCCTATAAAGCCTTTATAGCCAATCCCAAGACGGATACTGAACTTGAATTATTGCATTTATCAAGTGCCTCAGAGAAAGAAAGCATTGAACAAATGGCAGATACACTTTATCAAAAGCAGGTTGAAATAGGAAAGCTCAACTCATTACTAGCCGAGTACGAGGACTATGTTGAAAAATGGGCGCATGAGATTAAACTCCCTCTATCGCTTCTTTCCCTCCTTTTGGACAACCAAAGTGACCAGTTACCTGAAGATACAGCATTTAAGTTGGACTATGTGAAGAATCAAATCCAAGGAAATGTATCACAAATCCTATTCTATTACAGGGTGAAAAGTGAGAAAAATGATTTTCTATTTGAAGATCTTGATCTAGAAGAATGTATCCAAGATCTCTTGGAAAATTTTGATCCCTTACTCAAGGAAAAGAATTTTACGATTCAGCTAGAAAACATACAAGGAATCTGCTACACTGATCAACGCAGTTTTGAATTTATCCTCTCTCAAATCCTCGCCAACGCCCTTAAATATAGCTCTGACAAGCCCAAACTCAGTATTTCTATATCAAAGGACAAGGGGCGCACAAGTCTGATTATTGGGGATAATGGCTGCGGAGTTAAAGCTTGCGACCTCCCTCATATCTTTGAAAAAGGATTTACAGGAGACTCGGGAGACACAAGGAAAAAATCAACAGGTATGGGCCTCTATCTGGCCAAACAATTAGCAAATGCTTTAAAAATCGACATCACAGTAAAATCCGAATGGATGCAAGGATTTGAAATTACTCTTTCCATTTCGTAATTTTTCGATTAAGAAAATTGCCTAATCATAGAAAGTACATATTTTATATAAAAAAGGAAAGCACTTCTGCTTTCCTTTTTTATTTGCGTTTCTTCTTAGCTTTTTTCATTTTGTTGGCCATGCGTTTCATAGACTGTTTCATGGCAAATTCACCAATTTTACCCTTGAGTCCACCACCAAACATCTGGCTCATATCTGGCATTCCTGCTCCTCCAAGAGCTGACAAGTCAGGCATGCCACCCTGTCCCATCATGCCTTCAAGGGCAGACATATCCATGCCTCCCATATTTGGCATATTCTTAGGGAGGTTATTTGGATTGATTCCCATTTGTTTCATCATCTTGTTCATATCTCCAGACATGACACCTTGCATGAGCTGTTTGGCCTGGTTAAAGTCTTTGATGAATTTATTCACTTCGATAAAAGTATTTCCAGATCCAGCAGCAATACGACGACGACGACTTGGATTTAACAAATCAGGATTTTCACGTTCTTCAGGTGTCATCGAAGACACGATGGCACGTTTACGAGCAATCTGACGCTCATCTACCTTCATGTTTTGAAGGGCTGGATTGTTAGCCATACCTGGAATCATCTTGAGCAAGTCTTCCATTGGCCCCATGTTTTGCACCTGATCCAACTGATCGATGAAATCATTGAAATCAAAGGTGTTTTCACGCATCTTCTCAGCCATTTCAAGGGCTTTTTGCTCGTCGTATTCCTGAGAAGCTTTCTCAATAAGAGTAAGCATATCCCCCATGCCAAGGATACGGCTTGACATACGGTCTGGGTGGAAGGTTTCAATATCCGTGATCTTTTCACCCGTACCAGTGAACTTGATTGGTTTTCCAGTGATATGGCGAACGGACAAAGCAGCACCGCCACGAGTATCCCCATCAATCTTGGTAAGGATAACCCCAGTCACTTCTAACTGGGCATTAAACTCGCGAGCAACATTGGCCGCTTCTTGACCAATCATGGCATCAACTACGAGCAGAATTTCATTTGGTTGAGCCAAGGCTTTTACGTCACGAAGCTCATTCATGAGGAGCTCATCAATCTGCAAACGCCCTGCCGTATCAATCAAGACATAGTCGTTGTGATTGGCTTGCGCTTGCTCCAAACCTTGACGAACAATCTCAACAGCTGGTACTTCTGTTCCAAGTGCAAAAACAGGAACATCAATTTGTTGTCCAAGTGTTTTCAACTGATCGATGGCTGCTGGACGATAAATATCCGCCGCAATCATCAAAGGACGAGCATTTTCTTCCTTCTTGAGTTTATTAGCCAGCTTACCAGCAAATGTTGTTTTACCAGCCCCCTGCAAACCGACCATCATAATGATTGTCGGAATCTTAGGTGACTTAATAATTTCTGCCGTATCAGAACCTAAAACGGCTGTCAGTTCCTCGTCAACGATTTTGATAATCTGTTGCGCAGGATTGAGGGTATCAATGACCTCGTGTCCGACTGCACGTTCACGAACTTTCTTGATAAAGTCCTTTACAACAGGCAAGGCAACGTCAGCTTCAAGCAAGGCCAAGCGAATCTCTTTGGTTGCTTCTTGGACATCAGCCTCAGATATTTTTCCTTTTTTACGTAGATTTTTAAAGACGTTCTGTAAACGTTCTGTTAAACTTTCAAATGCCATTTTTCTTCCTCTTATTCTCTATTATCAATGCTTGTTAAAATTTCTATCTGCTCCTGCAGAAAATCATCCTTGGGATAGCGCTCCAAGATCTGGTCAAAAATCTGACTGCGAACAATGTAGTCCGAGTACATGTGCAGTTTCATCTCATAATCTTCTAGAATCTTTTCTGTCCGCTTGATATTATCATAAACAGCCTGACGACTGACACCAAACTCTTCAGCAATCTCAGCAAGACTATAATCATCAGCATAATAGAGTTCAATATAGTTCATCTGCTTGTCTGTCAAAAGCGCCGCATAAAATTCAAAAAGAGCGTTCATACGATTGGTTTTTTCGATTTCCATAACTTTTATTATACCAAAAAAACGATTATACTGCTAGAGTGGAGACACTTCAAATAGAGCAAGAAGAAAAAAAGAACCTTGCAAAGCAAGATTCTTTTAGTGTCTGACTTAAATAATTGTTCTTCTGGGAACTAAATCGAATTAAGCTTCGATTTCTGTAACCATACCTGAACCAACAGTACGTCCACCCTCACGGATAGAGAATGTAGTACCTTGTTCTACGGCGATTGGGTGGATCAACTCAACGTCGATAGTCACGTTATCACCAGGCATTACCATTTCAGTACCTGCAGGAAGTTCGATTGAACCTGTAACGTCAGTAGTACGGAAGTAGAATTGTGGACGGTAGTTGTTGAAGAATGGAGTGTGACGTCCACCTTCTTCTTTAGTAAGGATGTAGACTTCACCTTTAAATTTAGTGTGTGGGTTGATTGAACCTGGTTTAGCGATAACTTGTCCACGTTCGATTTCGTCACGTTGAACACCACGAAGAAGGACACCTACGTTATCTCCAGCAAGACCTTCGTCAAGTTGTTTACGGAACATTTCAACACCAGTAACAACTGCTTTTTGAGTTTCTTCTTTGATACCAACGATTTCGATTTCGTCGTTGACACGAACAGTACCACGGTCGATACGTCCTGAAGCAACTGTACCACGTCCAGTGATTGAGAATACGTCTTCGACTGGAAGAAGCAATGGTTTTTCAGTGTCACGTTCTGGTTCTGGGATGTACTCATCAACAGTGTTCATCAATTCCATGATGATGTCTTCGTATTTAGAGTCACCTTCAAGAGCTTTAAGAGCTGAACCTTGGATAACTGGAAGATCGTCACCTGGGAAGTCGTATTCTGACAAGAGGTCACGGATTTCCATTTCAACCAATTCAAGCAATTCTTCGTCGTCTACCAAGTCAATTTTGTTCATGAAGACGATAAGGTGTTTAACACCAACCTGACGTGAAAGAAGGATGTGCTCACGAGTTTGTGGCATTGGTCCGTCAGTTGAAGCTACTACAAGGATAGCTCCGTCCATTTGAGCAGCACCAGTAATCATGTTTTTAACGTAGTCCGCGTGTCCTGGAGCGTCGATGTGAGCGTAGTGACGTTTTTCAGTTTCGTACTCAACGTGCGCAGTGTTGATAGTGATACCGCGTTCGCGTTCTTCTGGAGCAGCATCGATAGACGCATAGTCTTTAGGTTGGTTAACTGCTGAAGGCAAGCGACGTGCCAATACAGTTGTGATAGCTGCTGTCAAAGTAGTTTTACCGTGGTCAACGTGTCCGATAGTACCAATGTTAACGTGTGGTTTACTACGATCGTATTTTTCTTTTGCCATTTGAGTAAAAGCCTCCAATAAAATATATTTTATAGATAGACAGTAGGCAATACAGTCTAACTTTCCTTACTATTTTATCAAATTTCTGCTAAATTGCAAGTGTTTTACACATATTTTGTGAATTAATCTAAATCTTATCAAATCCTGTTCTTCTGCTTCTTTATGGCAATATGAATTCAAACTTCTTTTCGTTTGGCGATAGTCTTTTCATCAAAAAAATCAGGTCTCCCTGATTTTAATTTGATTCTGTTTTTTCCAGTTCCTTAGCTTCTTTATGGTTTTCATATAATTTCGCTAGGAACTTAGTAATTTCTTTAAAAATAGAGTAAGTAGGTACTGCTACGACCATCCCTATGACACCGTAGATATTACTTGACAGTAAAAGGAGCACCAAAATCGTAATCGGATGCACTTTCATAACCCCTCCAACGATACGTGGATAGAGAACATTTCCGTCAATCTGCTGAATAATGAGCATATAAGCAACCGCAATCAACATACGATGAGGATCTGTGAACACATTGGCAATCACCATTGGAATCAAGCCAATACTTGGACCAACATAAGGAATCAAATTTGCGATTCCAGAAAAAATAGCAAAAACTAGGGCGTACTTTAATCCGATAACGCTATAGCCAATATAGGCTAAACATCCAATAATAACCGCATCAATCGCAATTCCACTGATATAGCGCGCTATGGTTGTATTGAGATTGGTTAAAAGGCTAGAAAGATTCAATTTGTCATGTTTTAAGATGGTACGTTCCAACATTGGTAGCAACTTATGACCATCCAACAAGAAATAAATCAAGAATACAGGGGTCATAATGAGAATCAGAACCGTACTAAACAAAGCTGAAAGAACGCTTCCTAAACTGTTGCTGACGCTATTAAGGATATTCTGGAGGATATCCACATAGGAGAGATTCAGTTGTTGAATTGTTTGTTGAATATCAATATTTTGGAAGACTGGATTCATGGACAAATCGATGATCAAATCTTGTAGTCTACTATAGATGTTTTGACTAGAAATAATCAAGCTGGTCAACTGATTAATCAAAATCGGCAAGAGATAAACGACCCCTACAACGATAGCACCAATCAAGGCACAAAGAGTGACCAAGACACCAATTAGACGATTGATCTTACATCTCTTTTCTAAGAAAGTAACGACTGGATTTGTAATGTAGTAAAAAAATCCACCAAGCAAAAATGGAATCATGATGGTATTCACAACTGTCACGAAGGGAGTAATGATGGCTCCCATTTCTCTCCAAAGATAGAAAATCAGTGTTAATAATAAAATTTCAGCTGTCCAAAAAAATAATTTGTTTCTGCGGAACATAGGTATCCTCCTTCTCTCTATTTTACCACATTTCTGAAAAAGATAAGATGGCTTTAGTAAAAAAGCGAGAATATTTTTTTTCTTTATGATAAAATAAAGCTAATATGAAAAAAATAATTTTATCTTTTATGACACTTTTAGTTTTTGGAGCAGCTTCTACTGTTTCTGCTCAGGAGTTTGATGTTGCTGCTAAACATGCTATTGCTGTCGAGGCTACAACTGGAAAAATCCTCTATGAAAAAGATGCAAATCAGCCTGTAGAAATTGCTTCTATTACAAAACTAGTTACAGTTTATCTGGTCTATGAAGCTCTGGAACAAGGAACTATCAGCCTATCTACACCTGTTGATATTTCGGACTATCCTTACAAACTTACAACTAATTCTGAGGCGAGTAACGTCCCTATGGAAGCTCGAAATTATACTGTTGAACAACTATTAGAGGCTACAATGGTATCCAGCGCAAACAGTGCTGCGATTGCGCTAGCAGAAAAGATTGCTGGTTCTGAGAAAGACTTTGTAGACAAGATGAGGGCTAAACTTCTTGAATGGGGAATTCAAGATGCAACTATTGTAAACACTACTGGTTTAAATAATGAGACCCTTGGCGAGAATATCTATCCTGGTTCAAAGAAAGACGATGAAAACAAGTTGAGTGCCTACGATGTTGCAATCGTCGCTCGTAACCTCATCCGAGATTATCCTCAAGTTTTGGAAATCACCAAAAAGCCAACTTCTACCTTTGCAGGGCTTGAAATCCACTCAACCAACTATATGTTGGAGGGAATGCCTGCCTATCGTGGTGGTATTGATGGACTAAAGACAGGTACTACTGATAAAGCTGGTGCTTCGTTCGTTGGAACAACTGTTGAGAAAGGGATGCGTATTATTACGGTTGTTTTGAATGCAGATCAACAAGATACCAACCCTTATGCACGTTTTACTGCTACTTCTGCACTTTTAGATTATATTTCTGCAAACTTTGCCTTAAAAACCGTCGTTCAGAAAGGTGAAGCATACAACGATAGTAAAGTAACAGTTCTGGATGGTAAAGAAGATAATGTGACAGCTGTCGCTAAGTCAGACATTTCCATCGTCCAACGCATCGGTAGCAGTACTACACCAGCTCTCCAATTCACACCGAAATCAACATCAGAAATGGCTCCATTGGAAGAAGGCAAGGTTGTTGGTACTCTAACCTATGATGACCAGGATTTGGTCGGCCAGGGCTATCTCACTTCTGACAAACCATCTTTTGAAATGGTTTCTGAAAAGAAAGTTGAAAAAGCCTTCTTTTTGAAGGTTTGGTGGAATCAATTTATCCGCTTTATCAATGAAAAACTATAAAAAAATCGCGAAAAATCGCGATTTTTTCTTTATTTCATTTCTTTAAAAGCCGCTTCTGCATCAGCATTGCTAATAGCACCAAATTGGATTTTTCCGATTTTACCTTGACTGTCAATCAAGTATTCTGTTGGAATACTACGAATTTGGTAGGCTTGGAAGGTAGTTGCTTGCGTATCATATAGAACTGGAATATCCTTGTATCCTTGTTCTTGATACCATTTTGGAAAGTCTTGAACTGTTTTTTCACCTTGTAGACCAGGTGCAATGACACTCAAGATTTCAAAGTCTCGATCTTGTTTGGCAGCTAATTCCATCAGCTCAGGCATGCTTTTTTTGCATGGTCCACACCAAGAAGCCCAGAATTTTAAATAGACCTTTTTCCCTTTATAGTCTGATAACTTCACTTCTTTGCCATCCATAGACTGCAAGGTAAAGTCTGGCGCATCCTTACCGACTGCTATTTGTTGTACAGCAGGTTGTTTGGGACTGCTTGTCTGTTTGGTTTCTTTTTCACCACAGGCAATCAACAAGAATAGAGACATGAGGCTCAATCCAGCAAAAATAACTTTTTTCATTTTTTTCTCCTTTTATCCAAGAATTCCTGACAAGGCATTTAACTGCCCTAGCATTAATAATAATCCCATCAAAATAATCAAAGCTCCCCCGATTTTCTTTAGTAAAATCATATGGGGTTTTAATTTACTAAAATAGGGCATAATCCAGCCCGAAGCCAAGGCCAAAACAATGAAAGGAAGGGCCATTCCCAATGTGTATACTAATGTTAACACGGCTCCTTGCCAAGCACCACTGCCACCTGAAGCTGCTAGGGCCAAGACTGAACTTAAGACTGGTCCGATACAAGGGGTCCAACCAAAACTAAAGGTTATCCCAAGTAAAAAGGCTGACAGATAGTGATTAGACTTTGATTGTTTGAAGGTGACTGTCTTTTGAACCTCCAGTTTATTGAAATGCAAGATTTCCATCTGGTGAAGCCCTAAAAGAATAATGACTATTCCCATAGCATAACGAAACCAGTCTGCATAGAGCATGTGCCCTAGGAATCCAGCTCCAAATCCTAAAATAAAGAAAATGAGGGAGATTCCTGCAATAAAGCACAAGGTCCGAATTAAGCCAGACCATGCAACGTCTCTTCCAAAAAAGCGAAAGCTTTTCGAATTTCCCAGATCATCCAGTAAAATACCAGCATAGACTGGTAGCAAAGGAAAGATGCAGGGTGAAAAGAAGGACAGGATACCTGCTAAAAAAACAGATACTAGAAATATAATCGACTCCAACGAATTACCTACTTTCTCAAAATTCTAATCCTATTTTACTACAAAAGGATAAATTTGTAAGAAGTCTGCTACGCTTATTTATTTTGATAAAATTTGACACAAAAAAAGGAGCTAAGCTCCTCAGATTGAAGACAAAGTCCTTAGACTACAAATTTCTAAGGGCTTTTCTTTGTGTAAAGTCGTATAATAGAGGTAAGAAAAGTTGTGAGGTGTTCCCTATGTTTCACAAAGAAAATCTCGAATATAACCGCAATCAAGTTGGTTTTTACACGCTAGATGAACTCGTTCCGCAAGCCCATTTTCTTCGTCAGGTTGAGCAAGTGGTCGATTTTTCCTTCATCTATGACTTAGTCGCAGATACTTATTCTGAAGATAAAGGTCGTCCTAGTTTAGACCCCGTTATGCTGGTTAAAATCCCTCTCATCCAATGTTTCTACGGTATCCGTTACTTGCTCTTGGTAGCTTTCCACTTGTGCCAGCAAGTCCGCCACTTCTGATAAATCTCTCGTTTTTAACTCTTTGATCGGCTGGGTAAAAGTGTATCTCTCGCCCAAAGCCCTAAAATCAATCACTGTTTTTCTATGCATATCTTAAGTATAGCACAAAAAGGCGGACCTAGAACAGCTAAATCCAGCTTTGTTTACTGATTTCTATAACTAAAAATCTTCTCTAAATTGGTTTTTTCTACTTTTGGCAATTTTCCATCAGATAGCATCCCTTCTTCTTGTAAAAGATGGTCTTGTTTGGAGTACTTTGCACAAGAATTCAACAAAAAAACAGGGAGAGTCTTGGTTTCTGTACCCTTACTCTCCCTGTCTTTTACTGTTCAGAAATTAAAAATTGATTTGAAGTTTTAATGATGTTTACCGTTTCCTTGACATCTAAATCATCTGTGAATAGAAAATGATGTTTCTCACTATTTTTAGCTAGAAACTCATTTCTTGCTTGGATTGATAAATCGCCTGTTCTCTCAATTTCTTTTCGAGAAGAATCCCTATCTTTCAAGGTTTCTTCTTGAGCCATTAGAACACAATATTTTAGCTTAATTCGTTTTTCTTTTAAGAAGGCTGCAATTTTCTTCAGTTGATCTTCAAATATGACATATTCTATCACAACAGTAATGCCACGATCCAAGAAATTACTGGTCAGACTGATGATATTATCCCAGAATAAATCCATGTAAAATCCATCATCTTCCCAAGGAGCTACGAGACCACTTTTTATCATTAAGTAAATCATATCCCCCTCTATAACTGCACTTTTGTCAAAAGAATAGGCCAACTCTTTGCTGACGGTGCTCTTTCCAACGCCTGGGGGACCTGAAACGATATAAACACAATTTTCCAACCTTTTACCTCTACATACTTGAAATATCTCTAACTTACGATAACTTTCAGCCCACTTATGACTTTCTTATGAAGTCTTCAGGATACTGTGCACGCGCACCACCGATGAGTTTTGGACGGCTAGCTAAAGCCGTTACATGGGCATGGCCAATCTCACGCAAAACTGGTCGAATCGGAACCTGCACATGCTTGACATGCATGCCAATTGCGGTATCTCCTATATCCAATCCAACATGAGCCTTGATGAACTCCACTTCAACAGGTGCTTTCATAAACTTAAAGGCAGCTAGCTGACCTGAACCGCCTGCATGAAGAGTTGGAAGGACACTGACGATTTCCAGACCAAACTGCTCCGCCACCTGACGTTCAACGACGAGGGCACGATTAACGTGTTCACAACCTTGAATAGCTAGGTGAATTCCTTTTTCCTCTAGGATATCTAGGATGGTCTTCACAATGATTTCCCCAATTTCTTGGCTGGATTCCTTGCCTATATGGCCGCCTAAAACTTCGCTAGAGGATAAACCTAGGACAAAGAGGCTTCCTTCACGCAATCCAGCCTTTTCCAAAACATCTTCAACAATCTGTCTTGTTGCTCTTTGAATGTCTTTTTCCTTCATACTTGATACCTCTTTTGTCACTATCTATCATATCTTTTTTTACTGATTTTATCAAGGCCAACTAATCATTCTGATTTTTAAAAGTAAAACTCCCAGAATTGACTGGGAGCTAACTTGTTTCTATTTTATTGATGTATATTTCAACCGTCGTCCCTTTTGAAGGTACAGAATCAATCTTCATCTGATAGTTTTCTCCAAAATGAAGTTTGAGGCGTTGGTCGACATTTTGAAGACCAACTCCTCCACGTTTGAGCTGACTTTGACTACTATCACCAGTAGATTGGAAGCCAATGCCATCATCCTCAATGCGGATGACTAGTCCTGTATCCTTTTTCTGAACAGAAACTTTAATATGGCCCTGACCTTCCTTCTCCTTGATGCCATGGTAAAGAGCATTTTCTACAAGAGGTTGCAACACCAACTTGGGTAAGACTAGGTTACCAAAAGCAGGATCTTCAGCAATCTCATACTCCAGCTTATCACCATAGCGTTGTTTCTGGATAAAGAGGTACTGGCGGACATGATTGATTTCATCAGAAAGAGAAATCAAATCCTTTCCTTGATTGAGCGCCAAGCGGAAATAGGTTGCCAAGGACTTGGTCACCTGAACCACTCGCTGACTATCCTGAAACTCAGCCATCCAGATGATAGTGTCCAAAGTATTGTAGAGGAAATGAGGATTAATCTGACTCGACAATGCTTGAAGTTCATACTGCCGGGTCGCTTCTTCCTGCCTGCGCACATCTGCCATCAACTGGTCAATTTGATCCAGCATGGCATTGAACTGGCGAGTCACTTCTCTCAGTTCATAGGCGCCAGCTTCCTTAGCACGCAGATTTTGTGTACCAGAAGCAATTTCCAGCATGGTTTCTCTCAGGTCCTTCAAAGGGGCAATCCAGCGTTTGAGACTGAACCATACCAAGCAGAAACAGGCAAGAAGAGATAAGGCACTAGCACCAAGCAAGGTCCACATGAGTTGACTTCGAACCTGGTCTAACTTCTCCAACGAAGACACGCCTATAACCGTCCAATCTGTTCCTGCAATCTTTTCCTGACTAACGTAGGATTGATGATCTAGCGTATAGCCCTGCCCCGTCTCGATGTAGGGTTTCATAGCCTCCATTTCACTCGCTGAGCTATAGACTGTGTGTTTAGGATGGTAGACAAATTCATGGTTTTCATTGATGATAAAGGCAAAGCCCTGCTGGCCCAACTGGAGTTGGTTGAGATAGGCTTCCAGAGTTTCGTAGGAAATGTCCAAACGAAGCACGCCAAGATTGGCTCCCTTTGCATCAACAAGTTCTTGAGTGACAGAAATGACCCACTGACTGTTTGATTTACGAGCTGGTGTCAAAACTGGCTTAGCTCCCTGATGAATGGCCTTTTGGTACCAATCCTCGGCCATCATATCAGAGGAAGTTTTCATCTGCACACTGTCATCTGTAGAAATAACCTGACCAGATTTGGTGACCAGTACCACCGTTTTCAAGTCCTGGTCTGCCTTTAAGATAGTCAAAAACAGATCTCGGATTCCCTTGGCTTGGTCTTGACTGGGATTCTCAGCATAGGCTAACACATCCGTCTGCTGGGTCAAACTGGTAGAGGTGGTTTCTAATTTTTTGATATAAGACTGAATAAAGTGGCTAGTCTGGCTGATGGTCGTTTGGCTATTGCCCTCAATAGTGGCCTCAATAGCTGATGAACTAGATTGATAATAGAAAGTCCCGACCAGAGCTAGGAGAATGAGAAAGACCAGAAAGATGGAAATAACCATTCTGACTAAAAGAGAAGAACGCTTCATCGGCCTTCCCCTTTCTTAAACTGACGAGGTGTCACACCTGCAACCTGTTTAAAACGTTGGGTAAAGTAGTTCATATCTTCAAAGCCAACCTTTTCGGCTATCTCGTAAATCTTTAAATCCGTGGTCAGAAGTAAGAGCTTGGCTTGTTTGACACGCTCTCTCACCAGATAATCCTGAAAAGGCAGGCCCAATTCTTTCTTAATCAAGGAACTCAAATAAGTCGGACTAAAACCTAAGTCACTGGCCAAGCTCTTTAAACTAAACTGACTGTCAGCCAGATGGGACTGGATTTTCTGAGCAATATTTCCCTCAAACTTATCGGTTAATAAATCTTGTAACTGCTCTTCTTTTTCTTCCTTGTCTAGTTTTTGCTTGATTTTCCCTAACATTTCCTCAATATCCTGACGAGAAAAGGGTTTGAGCAGATAGTCATCGACACCTAGTTTGACAGCAGACAAGGCATAATCAAAATCATCGTAACCCGTTAAAAATACCAGATGCACCTGGGGATAGGTTTCTCGGACCAGCCTGGCCAACTGGATGCCATTTAGCTGAGGCATATTGATATCGGTTAAAATGATGTCTGGTACCTGCTTTTGAATCAAGTTCCAAGCCTGTCTTCCATTTTCAGCCTGACCGATGATTTCCATATCGTAGGCCGCTACATTAACCAGCTTGGTCAATCCTTGTCTTACCAGATACTCATCTTCTACGATTAAGATTGTGTAGGTCATGCTCTGCTCCTTTACCACTTACTAGTATCAGTATAGCAAAATTCTCCTCTAACTACTTAGGAAAGACTTCTTAATCGACATAATCTAGTAAATAGGCATAGCCTTTTTCTTCCATTTGGTCTTTTGGAATAAATCGGATAGAAAGACTATTGATACAGTAGCGCAAGCCACCCTTGTCCTCTGGTCCATCTGTAAAGACATGGCCAAGGTGAGAATCTCCAGCTCGACTTCTCACTTCCATGCGTGTCATATTGTAAGACTTATCTTCCTTGTAGGTGGCAACATCTGGGCTGATGGGTTGGGTGAAGCTAGGCCAGCCACAACCAGACTCAAACTTGTCCTTTGATGAAAAGAGAGGTTCGCCAGTAGCTACATCCACATAGATACCGGATTCAAATTTATCCCAGTAGCGGTTTGAAAAAGCTCGCTCTGTTTGATTTTTCTGGGTAACTGCATACTCCTCAGGTGACAAAGTCTTTTTCAATTCTTCATCACTTGGTTTAGGATATTTGCTGGCATCGATGACGGGATAGGCAGCTTGATTGACATTGATATGACAATAGCCATTTGGATTTTTCTTTAGGTAGTCTTGGTGATAATCCTCAGCCACCACAAAATTCTTCAAGTTTTCCTTTTCAACTGCCAGAGGTTGGTCGTATTTCTTAGCTACCTCATCAAAGACTTGGTTGATTACTTCCAAATCCTTGTCATCTGTGTAATAAACACCGGTACGATACTGGGTCCCCACATCATTTCCTTGTTTATTTTTGCTGGTTGGATTGATAATGCGGAAGTAATGAAGCAGGATTTCCTTAAGGGAAATTTGATTGGCATCATAGGTAACATGGACAGTCTCTGCATGTCCTGTTTGGTTAATCAATTCGTACTTGGTTGTTTCCCCTCTACCATTTGCATAGCCTGAAACGGCATCTGTCACTCCGGGAACGCGTGAGAAGTATTCCTCCACTCCCCAGAAACATCCCCCAGCTAGATAAATTTCGTGCAAGTCTGCGTCTTTACTCACTTCTGTTTTTTTCACTGTTTTTCCTCCTTGGCTAACTGACGCTTTCTCAATTTGCGAGCTATCTGTCTGCCCTGCATTTCGCATCAATAGAAAATAAAAACCGGTTATGGCTAGGAGAATGACCCCTGCCAAGACAAAAAGTTTTACTTTATCATTCATGATCTTTCTCTACCCCATTTCTTTCAATGTCTTTAAAATCATATCCTTATCCATAAAACCTGGTTGCGTTTTGACCAGCTTGCCTTCCTTGTCTATAAAGGCTTGAGTTGGATAAGAACGAACACCATAACTTTCCAAGAGTTTGCCTGATGGATCAATTAGAACTGGAAAATTTTTATAATCTAAGCCCTTGTACCAGTTCTTAAAGTCTGCTTCAGATTGCTCCCCCTTGTGTCCAGGAGACACCACTGTCAAGACCACATAGTCATCACCAGCTTCTTTAGCAATTTCATCCGTATCTGGAAGACTAGCTAGACAGATGGAACACCAAGAAGCCCAGAATTTGAGATAGACTTTCTTGCCCTTGTAATCAGACAAACGATAGGTCTTGCCATCTACACCCATCAATTTAAAATCAGCTACTGCTTGACCCTTGGTGGCAGTTTGCGAGCTAACTTGTTCTGTTTTTGTTTGCTCCTTCATAGTAGACTCGTCTGACATGTTTTTAGCCGAACAGGCTGCCAAGCAACAAATTGAGCCTACTCCAAGGAGACATGTTTGCCATTTTTTCATTTCTTTTTCCTCTCTATTCAAATAATGTAGTCAAAATGGAAGCATTTCCCAAAAGCACCAAGATTCCCATCACGATAATGAGGAAACCACCTACTTTTTTGAGGGTTCCGAGATAAGGATGGAGTTTTCGGAAATGTTTCAAAACATAGCTGGAGGCAAGAGCTAGAGCCAAAAATGGTAGCGCTAAGCCCAGCGTGTAAATCAACATGAGACCAGCACCCTGCCAAGCTCCTGAACCACCTGAAGCCGCCAAGGCCAAAACAGACCCCAGAACCGGCCCCACACATGGCGTCCAAGCAAAACTAAAGGTTAACCCCAGTAAAAATGCCTGACTATAGCCGTTAGCGTTTTGACCCTGTCTCTTTAATTGTAGCCTTCTTTCCTTGTAAAGTCCCTGCAAATGTAAGACTTCCATCTGGTGCAAGCCCAAGAGAATGATAACCGCACCCGTCACATACTGAAACCAAGAAGCATAAAGCAAATTGCCTAAAAAACCAGCTCCATAACCCAGTAAGATAAAAACAAAGGAAATCCCCGCTATAAAGGCCAGAGTTCGCACTAAACTAACAAGTGAGATTGAAATTTTTCCGCTAGAAGCCTGAGCATCATTCTTATCATCCAATAAGACTCCTGCATAGACTGGCAACAAGGGTAAAATACAAGGAGAAAAGAAGGAAAGAATTCCAGCAAGAAAAACACTGATAAAAAAGATTACATTGTCCATTGCCTTCCTCCATTCTTTGATTTGATAGGACTATTATAGCTTCAAAACTCCAGGAAAAACAGGGACAATGATAGGGAAAAATAGGAATTTAATCAGTTTATTTAGAAATCTGGCACAAAAAAGTCCCATAAGATTTATAATGAAAAGCGACTAATAACCTCATTAAACTCATCAAACGAAATGCCTTTGGTTTTCGGAACTTTGAGAACTTCAATAAAAGGATTTTCATCGCTCTCAACATCAAAAAAGAAAGGACGAAATTCGTCCTTTCTCGATCTTAGCTGACTTCAACCTACTACAGTTGACAAAGAGCTGATTTTTTCTGTCTAACTTTTTGGGGGCGGTACGAGCTCCCTTCATTTTTAATAAGTTCCTTCTTCACCTTGACTGGTCAGGATAACAGGGCCGTCTTTGGTAATCACGAACTGGTGTTCATATTGGCACGATAGACCACCATCAATGGTCTTATGAGCCCAGCCAGTCTTCATATCTGTATCAATTTCCCAGTCACCAGTATTGATCATGGGTTCAATGGTTAGCACCATTCCTTCACGGAGACGGAGTCCACGGCCTGCAATACCGTAGTTAGGAACCATTGGCTCTTCGTGCATAGTTGGGCCGACACCATGACCAACCAAATCACGAACGACACCGTAACCGCGACTTTCAGCGTATTCTTGAATTGCTGCACCGATATCACCGATACGATTTCCGACAACTGCTTGCTCAATCCCTTTATACATAGCTTCCTTGGTCACGTCCATCAAGTTTTTCACTTCTTCAGACGGTGTACCAACCGCATAAGCCCAACATGAGTCAGCTAAACCACCAGTATAACTTTGGGTGTATTTTTTCATTTGCTCAACATTATTGAAGTTGAGTTTAGATACATTGAGGTCTGATTTGGAAATCGGACCACCTAGAACCATGTCAACCTTGAGCAAATCTCCATCTTTCAAGATGTAATGACGTGGAAATGCGTGAGCTACTTCGTCGTTAAGAGAGCAACAAGTGGCATAGGGGTAATCCATGACTGCCCCATCCACGCCAATCTGTAGAGGAAGGAAATTCTCCTCTTTACAACGTCGACGAACATACTCTTCAACTTCCCACATATCCACGCCTGGCTTAATCAAATCACGTAAGCCGATATGGATACTTGCTAGGAAATCACCAGCCTTGTCCATGGCTTCGATTTCACGTGCTGATTTTAAAGTTATCATTTTTTCTCCTAGATTCTAATTGATTTTAACTGTAACATTTGCTTTTGATACAATTTGATGACCATGATAAATATCATAATCAATAATGGCTGAGCGTCTCGTGTGGTGAATAATGCGTGCCTGAATCCGCAAAGTATCATCTATCTGAACAGCCTGCAAGAAGTAAATTAGCATCTGCTCGATGATGAGATTGCGTCTGCTATTTGCCACCAAATCCTGTGTCATGTGAGTTAAAATTTCAGCAAGAACACCATTTGCCAAAACCCCGTTTTTCTCAAGCATAAAGGGCTCAACCGTAATCACAACTTCGTCGTGATGATAAGACAACTTTTGTCCGATTTGCTCTGAAAAAGTCGGCAAAGCCGAAACCTGAGAGCGACTCATCTTATCCATGACATCTCGTCTCGTTACAACTCCGAGCAAAGTTTGATTGTTCCTCACTACCGGAACCATCTCAAAATCTTCTGCTATCATCCGTTGACTGACATTGGCAATATTGGTCGCTAATCCTGTCACGAAAATGCTGCGCGTCATCACCTTATCAATCGTCGTGCTGGGTGATTTGTCTCCTGCATCACGCATGGTAACAACCCCAACAACCACTTGGTGCTGATTGATGACAGGGAAACGACTACTTCGATTCTTGCGTACCAAGTCTAGATAATCTTTCACTGTGTCCGTTTCTCTTAAGAAACCATACTCATGGCTAGGACGATAGAGCTTTTCAACTGTCAGAATATCGGTTTTGATTTGAACATTTGAGAGAGCTCTGTTGATCATGGTCGCAACTGTAAAAGTATCATGCTTACTTCGTAAAACAGGAATTCCTTTCTGATTAGCAAGTTTCAGTACATCCTCGTGTACATGAAAACCACCCGTCACGAGAACCGCATTTTCATTTTCCAAAGCCAGAAGTTGAATACGAGTACGGTCTCCGACGATTAACAAACCACCATCATTCAGATAGGACAAAATATTCTGCTCGGTCATGGCCCCAATGGAGAATTTGCTAAACTCTCTCTCCAGCCCTTCTTGACCAGCTAAAACTTCAGAGGAGGTGACTTCTGCAATTTCAGCATAGGTTAGTCTCTCAATAGCTACTTTCTGAGATTTGACACGAATGGTTCCACTACGAGGTCGAGTTTCTACAATTCTACGGTTTTCAGCTTCTTTGATAGCACGATAAGCCGTCCCATCACTGACACCCAAGTGATTGGAAATGCTACGAACACTGACACGTTTTCCTATTGGTAACTCTTCCAGATAACTTAAGATTTCTTGGTGTTTACTCACTGAATTCTCCTTTAACGTATCGAAATTCAAGGTAGTCTCTCATTTTACGAGTATAGCGGTCACTCCCCTTGAATTGGCGAAAGAGACTAAAACCTGCTTTCAAGGCAACTTTCTGACTAGCTTGATTCTCCAGATGAGTGATGATGGATAATTGTTTTAAACCAAATTCTTCAAAGGAAAGCTGACAAAGTTTGGTAACTACTTCTGTCATAAAACCTTGTGACCAAGAATCCTTTTTTAAGAAGTAACCAATTTCTGCTTCTTTTTTGATTTCATCTATTTTTTCAAACTTGATGGAACCAATCATTTCCTGATTTCCTTGGAGACAAATTGCCCAGACACCTAGAGGAGCCTTCATAAAATAGTTAGCAAGTGCGTACTGACTTTCTTCCAAACTTGCTTGACTGGGAAAAATAAACTGCAGATTTTCCGGATTTGAAGCAATATCGTAAAACGCTTGACTGTCACTAAAAAAGAAAGGACGCAAATACAAGCGCTCCGTTTCAAAAAAAGAAAACATTGCTAATTTGGTCCAAATATTCATAATCACCTCAACGGCTTAGTCTTCGACGAGTGTAATATCTGCTCCAAGACTACGTAATTTTTCAATAATATCTGAGTAGCCACGAAGGATAAACTCAATATTTGTAATTTCAGTCTGGCCTTGAGCCATCAGTCCAGCAATCACAAGTGCAGCACCAGCTCGCAAGTCTGTAGCTTTCACCTTGGCACCATGTAGAATTCCCCCACCAGTGTAGAAAATATGGTCATTTGTAGTCGCAATATCTGCATCCATTTTTGCTAATTCAAAGACATGATTGACACGTTTTTCGTAAATGGTATCAATAATAGTACCACGACCTTGAGCTGTTAGTAAAAGTGGTGTGATTGGCTGTTGCAAATCGGTTGCAAAACCAGGATAAGGAGCAGTTTTGATATTAATAGCCTTCAAATCAGACTGTTCTTCAACAAAGATACTATCCTCAGAGACGGTCATACGAACGCCCATTTCCTCTAGTTTGGCGATAAAACCTTCTAAATGCTCATAGAGAACATTGTTAATACGGATTCCTTTACCAACCGCTGCAGCAAGTGATATATAGGTTCCGGCTTCGATACGGTCTGGAATAACTTGGTGACGCGTTCCATGAAGTTGCTTGACACCATCAATAATGATAATATCAGTCCCTGCACCACGAATATGAGCCCCCATGTTGTTCAAAAGGGTAGCTACATCGATGATTTCCGGCTCACGAGCCGCATTTTCAATAACAGTCCGTCCCTTAGCCTTAACAGCCGCAATCATGGTATTAATCGTTGCACCAACACTGACGGTATCCATGTAAATACTTGCGCCGTGAAGTCCCTTACCTTGGGCAGATAAATTCATATTATCTCCCTCATAGCTTACCTTGGCTCCCATGGCTTCGAAGGCTTTTAAGTGAAGGTCAATCGGACGAGGTCCCAGATCACATCCACCAGGAAGTCCAACTGTAGCTTCACCAAAGCGACCTAACAGACTTCCATAGAAATAATAAGAAGCACGAAGGCTATTGATCTTGCCATAAGGCATAGGAATGTTTTGAACACCTCTCGGATCAATCTCCAAAACATCATCGTAGCGTTTTACTTTCGCACCCATGATTTCCATAATTTCGACAAGACTAGCAACGTCTGAAATATCTGGGACACAATCCAAAGTGACAACATCATCTGCCAGTATAATAGCAGGGATTAATGCTACAACACTATTCTTAGCACCGCTAATGGTGATCTCACCTTGCAATGGATGTCCACCATTGATGACAATTTTTCTCATGTTATACTCTTTCAAAATTTACTAAAAAGGTCTCTACATTCTATTATACCATAGTTCTCCTATTTTTCCCATTTCTGTTTAATAAAAATCACTCTCTTTTTATCTTCTAAAATAGAAAAAAGACCCATCACACAAGCACAAAAGCTTGGTATGATAGGCTTTTAAAAGTTTAGATTAACGTACTGTACGGATACGCATTGTGTTTGTACGGACAGCTTCTCCAAGCGGTACACCTGCAACGATAATCATATCATCACCAGATTCTACCAAACCTTGTTCTACTGCAATCTTTTCGGCAAGTTCGAACATATCATCAGTGTTTGATGGACGTTCAGTTGTTACTGGGATAACACCCCAGTTCAACATCAATCCACGTTGAGTTAATTCATCGAAAGTGATTGCCAAGATATCAGCATCTGGACGGTATTTAGAAATCAAACGAGCAGTGTGACCTGTCTTAGTAAGAGTAACCACCAACTTGATATTCATAGAGTTTGTCGCATCCTTAACAGCTGAAGCCATAACCTCAGTCTTAGAATTACGTGACAAGTTAACAAACGACAAGCGACCGTATTCTTTCAAAAGGGTTTGAGCATTCTTGTCAATTGTTGCCATTGTACGAACAGATTCAAGTGGGTATTTACCGTTTGCAGACTCACCTGAAAGCATTGTAGCGTCAGTACCGTCGATAACAGCGTTAAATACGTCTGATACTTCTGAACGAGTGGCACGTGGTTTTTCAGTCATGGTTTCAAGCATGTTTGTTGCTGTGATAACAACTTTACCAGCTGCGTTCACTTTAGTGATGATCATTTTTTGGTAAACTGGAACCATTTCGAATGGTACTTCGATACCCATGTCACCACGAGCGATCATGATACCGTCAGCAGCTTCGATGATTTCATCCAAGTTATCGATACCTTGTTGGTTTTCGATTTTCGCAAACAATTGAACATGTCCGTTACCAGTTTCTTCACAGATTGCACGAACTTCATTCACGTCTTTAGCAGTACGTACGAATGAGATCGCGATGAAGTTGATACCTTGTTCAAGACCGAAACGGATATCATCGTTATCACGTTCAGCAAGTGCTGGGAAAGGAATTTTAGTGTTAGGGATGTTTACACCTTTTTGTTTAGCGATAATTCCGTCGTTTTCAACTTCTACTTCAAATTCACGAGTTGCATCGTCTTTTGCAACAACACGAAGACCAAGTTTACCATCGTCAACCAATACTTGGCGACCAACCTCAACATCATCGTAGATGTCAAGAGCACCAGCAACGTTCAAAGCAATCACTTCACGAGTTGATTTGATTCCTTGTTTAGTTGCAACACGGATTTTTTCACCAGTTTTGTATGAGTATTCTTTTGCGTCACCTTCAAACAATTCAGTACGGATTTCAGGACCTTTTGTATCAAGAAGGAAACCAACTTTCTTACCTGCAAGTTTTTCTGCAAGTTTAACAGTTGCCATACGTTCACCTTGTTCTTGGTGGTCACCGTGCGAGAAGTTGAAACGGAAAGTGTTCGCTCCTGCTTCAATCAATTTCGCAATATTTTTTGCTGAAGCTTCAACGTCAAGTTTTTCACCCCAGTATCCATCATCACCGAATTTCTTTCCACCACGGATTTCAACCGCAGGACCCAAAGTTGCAACGATTTTTACACGTTTATTCATGATTTGTGACTCCTTTATATAATTTGACCTTTTATGGTCATTTTACCAGATTAGTTAAAGTTGATTATGACAAGCTCTTGTTCAAGCTAGATAGTTCAAGATCAGCTTTGTGCGGGTTGTTCACCACGATCTTGCCATCTTCAGTCAAGCTAAACAAAGCTCCCTCTTCTGCTGTCCCAAGAATTGGATTTTCAACCATTTTCTCATTACGAATACCAACAGCGACACCACCGATTCCTTGTTTGAGGAGTTTAACAGCATGTGCTCCCAAGCGTGACGCCAAGACGCGGTCACGCGCAGTTGGCGAACCACCACGTTGGATGTGACCAAGTTCAGTTACACGAAGGTCACTAGTGTCTCCAGCTTCCTTGAGTTTCTTACCAAACTCATCGGCAGACATAACTCCCTCAGCCAAAACGATGATGTTGTGTTTCTTACCACATTCATATCCAGCTTTGATGCTTGCAACGATATCTTCCATCTTGAAACCTTCTTCAGGAATAATGATTTCATCGGCACCAGTAGCAATACCTGCCCAAAGTGCGATATCACCAGCGTTACGCCCCATTACTTCTACAACGAAAGTACGACGGTGACTTGATGATGTATCACGAATCTTATCAATCGCATCCATTGCAGTAGTAACTGCAGTATCAAATCCAATTGTGAAATCAGTACCTACGATATCATTATCAATTGTGCCAGGCAGACCGATAGCTGGGAATCCATGCTCAGTCAAGCGCATAGCTCCGTGATAAGAACCGTCACCACCGATTACAACAACACCTTCGATCCCGTGTTTTTTCAACTGCTCAATCCCTTTAAGTTGACCTTCAAGTTGTGCAAACTCAGGGTAACGAGCAGAGTGAAGGAAAGTACCACCACGTGAAATGATGTCTCCAACTGAAGCAGCATCAAGTGGATAGATTTCACCGGCAACCATCCCTGCGTATCCATCATAGATACCAAAGACTTCCATTCCTTCTGAGATTGCTTGACGAACTACTGCACGGATGGCAGCGTTCATACCAGGGGCGTCTCCACCGCTAGTCAAAACAGCAATACGTTTCATTTGGTTTTGCTCCTTTTTCTTTTAACATTCTTATTGATTATACCACATTTCATTTGAAAATTCTTCTATTTTTCGTATTTTTAGCGATAAATCGTTTTCATAGCAATTCCCTCTAATTTTTCCTGTAAAGCAGGGTCTTTTTTTACAAAATGACGGGAGGAAACAATTGTTTTTTCTTCCTCTACATACCTGATAATAACAGGAATAGAGCCTTTGTATTGTTCTAGGATATTTGAAATCTCTTTATCGTTGTCGTGATTTTTAACTTGAATCCAGAATCGTTCTGCGACTGCTTCTTTCAAATCTTGTGCAATCATTTGCAGACGACCATCTCGGGATTGAACCTTGCCATTGATATAGTAGAATTTTCCTTCGGATAAGATAGAAGCAAATTTTCGATATTGGTCAGAAAATACAGTTACATCCAGCCTAGACTTACTGTCATGAACCTGTAGAAAGGCCATACTCTCGCCTTTCTTGGTTCGAATGACTTTTAGTTTTTGCACTTCAACTAGAAGAGTTGCTTGACTCCCCTCAGTAAGATTAACGATGGACGTTGTTGGATACAAAGCTTGTTTGGCAAGAGTTTGTAGAGGATGGGCACTGATTCCAACTCCAATCAGTTCCTGCTCCTTGTAAAATTTCTCTGCCTCTGTAAAATCATCAGCCTCAGTCCAACTATAGTTTGCATCCGCAAAGAGTCCTCCTAACTCCTCAACAAAGACAAATAAGTTTGGTAGGTTCACTAAGATTTTCTGACGATTCTTGTCAAATTCATCAAAAAGCCCCAGTTCAACCAATGGAGTTAAAAGCGATAGTTTCTTGTAATTCTTGGGAAGACGTGTGACAAAATCTTCAATGCTTGAGAAGGGACGATTTTCAATAATCCAGTAAGACAAATCTCTTGGCATGCCCTTAATGGCTTTTAGACCAAGATAGATTGTCTTCTGGGTAATTTTATCATGATAGGGAATGCTGTTGATTGCTAAAGGAGTTACTTCAAAGCCCATCTGCAATGCATCTACAATGTAATCACTGCTAGAATAATTCAACATGACTTGGAAGAAAATAGCAGGATAGTGCGTCTTGAAATAGGCAAGCTGGAAAGCCAGGGCTGAGTAAGCGTAGGCGTGAGATCTATTAAATCCATAGCCTGCAAACTTTTCCATCACTGCAAAAACTTGATTGGCTTTTTCTTCTGAATGCCCAAGTTTCATAGCTCCTGTGATAAAATCTTCCTTCATTAAATGCATCTCTTTAGCATTTTTCTTACCCATGGCTCGTCTGAGGATATCGGCTTTGCCAAGGCTGAAACCTCCGAACCGCTGAGCTACCTGCATGACCTGCTCTTGATAGAGCATGATACCGTAGGTTGATGAAAGGATGTCTTCCAAGGCAGGATCCAGCACCGTCACCTTTTCTTTGCCATGCTTACGAGCAACAAAATTATCAATATAGTCACTAGCTCCTGGTCTGTTGAGCGAGGTCGTGGCTACTACCTCTTCAAAGACTTGTGGCTGAACTCGTTTCAAGAGTCGAATAGCACCAGGTTGTTCAAATTGGAAAATCCCTTTGGTATTTCCAGCAGCAAAGAGGGCCAGAGTTTCCTTGTCTTCCAAATCAATCTCTTCGATTTTCAGATGAACACCCTCTGACTCAGCCAGTAATTCCTGCATTTTTTGGACAAAAGTTAAGTTACGCAGACCTAGGAAATCCATTTTTAAAAGGCCATTAGCTTCAACACCATGAGCATCATACTGGGTGATGAGCATATCCTCACCGTATTTGAGCGGAATATAGTCCGTCAAGTCTTGGTCACTCATAACGACTCCAGCTGCATGGATAGAGGTCTGACGAGGATACCCTTCAATCTTTCGAGCAATCTCAAAAGCTTTTTGGTATTCCATTTTGCTATTGATGACCTGCCTAAACTGCAAATTCTTTTCATAGGCAGTTGTTAGCGTATCTCGGAAACTGATTTTTTTCGTAATATTTGTTAATTCGTACTCTGGAACACCATAGCGTTTGAAAACATCACGAATTGCCTGTTTTGCTCCAAAGGTCGAATAAGTGACAATCTGTGCCACGTGTTGACTGCCGTACCGATCACGAACATAACGAATGAACTCTGGTCTATAAAGGTCAGGAATGTCAATATCAATATCAGGCATGGTGTAACGCTCACGATTTAAAAAGCGCTCAAAAATCAGATTCTTTTCAACCGGATCAATTCCTGTGATGTCAAGTGAGTAGGCCACCAGACTACCAACCGCAGAACCACGCCCCATTCCCATATAGTAGCCTTGGGAACGTCCAAAACGGAGCAAATCCCAAACTACAAGGAAATAGTCGTCAAAGCCCATATCATGAATCACAGCTAATTCCTCATTCAATCGCTCATGATAAATAGCTGAGGTTAGCCCCTTGTCACTCAAGCCTTGCTCAGCCCTCGCTCGAAGCTCTTCTACCGCTGGTCTTTCAGGATTAAAGCGAGGAAGTTTTAAACTTGGGTCGATTTGATAGCTTACATTCTCTATCAAACCCTGGAGATTGGCAAGCGCCTGAGGGAAGCAATTCATAAAACGTGCTTCCAAGTCTGAGGCAGGTAGAAAGATTCCTTGTTGTGAATGCACATCCACTTCTCTTAGGCTGACATTATCCTTGACTGCTGACAAGATTTGTAAAACCTGTAGGTCTTCTTTTTCAAAAGAATTGACTTGATACAGTGGAAGAATGGGTCTGGTAAAAACTTCTTGAGGAGTATCTGGACTAACACCGATATAATAATCATGCCCCAAATCCAATTGTTCGATTCCAGCAAAATAAGGAACAATAATGGCAACATCTTCGAGGTGGCTGGTGAAGTTAGACCAATTTTTCCGTCCAGTCATTTTTAAAGTGGATAACTTCATCAACTCTTGATAACCTTTAGTGGATAGGGCTAGAAAACGAAGAGAAATATTGTCCTCATCTTTGACCAAGGTCATTTCTAGACCAATTAAAGGTTGAATGCCATACTTACGAGTCACTTCTAGAAAATGATAGGCTCCATAGAGATTATCCACATCCATGATAGCAAGGTGAGAATAGCCATAGTCTTTAGCCGTTTGTACATATTTTTCAATCGAAACCACACTTTCCATAAGACTGTAAACAGTCTTGGTGTCGAGCTGTGCAATCATTTCTTCTCCCCCTTGCTTTAGATATAGTACTATTATACCATTTTAAAAACTAGAATGAAAAGGTAGAGACCATTCCTTTCACTCTCACCTATAAAATTAAGCTGACCTCACAATCTGAATGATATCGTGCTGAAATCTCCATGTTTTAAGATGGTCTGAGTCATGTTTCAGCTTCTTTTTAAATTGACTTCATCATGGGTCAACAATATCTTTTTTACCTTATTTTTGATATACTAAATTTAGAATATTTCCAAAGGAGAGCGCCATGCGTTTTAATCAATTCAGCTACTTGCCCGTTTCTCATTCGCAAGTTTTACGCGAGTTATCTCAGCTTGGTTTGAAGCTGGTACCAGAACAAGCATCAAAAAAACAACTTGAACAATTTGTCCGCTGGAGTTTTTTCACTTATGCGAACACCGATTATGCTCTATCTACCCTAGTTGCAGATAGAGAAACGGATCTACTGACCTTCTTTCAGTCTGATAAAGAGCTGACAGCTGATATTTTCTATACCGTAGTTTTTCAACTTTTAGGCTTCAATTATCTTATTGATTTTGAGGATGCTGAACAATTCCGTAAAGAAACTGGATTTCCTGTTATTTATGGAGATTTGATTGAAAATCTCTACCATCTGCTCAACACTCGAACTAAAAAAGGAAATACACTCATCGACCAGCTTGTTGGTGATGGGCTTATTGCAGAAGATAATCACTACCACTACTTTAACGGCAAGAGCTTAGCAACCTTCTCTACTCATGATGTCATTCGTGAAGTCGTGTATGTAGAGAGTCGTGTGGATACTGATAAAGACGGTCTCCCTGACTTAGTCAAGGTCAGCATTATTCGCCCTCGATATGATGGACAGATTCCTGCGGTTATGACTGCCAGTCCTTATCACCAAGGCACCAACGACAAAGCCAGCGACAAGGCTCTCTACAAAATGGAAGGTGAGCTTGAGGTCAAACCTGCCCACACCATTGAGCTCGAGGAGCCTAAGCTGAATGTAGTCGAACCTCATGGTCAAGCTGAAATCGTCTCAGAAGCTGAAGAAAAGCTAACTCACATCAATAGTTCCTACACTCTCAACGACTACTTCCTCCCACGTGGATTTGCCAATCTCTATGTATCGGGTGTTGGTACCAAGGATTCCCAAGGTCTCATGACCAATGGGGACTACCAGCAGATCGAAGCATATAAAAATGTGATTGACTGGCTTAATGGCCGTTGTCGTGCCTTCACGGATCACACACGCAAACGTCAAATCAAGGCTGACTGGTCAAACGGAAAAGTCGCAACAACAGGAATTTCCTATCTGGGAACCATGTCTAATGGTCTTGCGACAACTGGTGTTGATGGCTTAGAAGTGATCATCGCTGAAGCAGGTATTTCCTCTTGGTATAACTACTATCGGGAAAATGGTCTGGTGACTAGTCCAGGGGGTTATCCAGGTGAGGATTTTGACTCACTTGCTGAATTGACCTACTCCCGCAATCTCCTAGCTGGTGACTATATTCGTGGTAATGAAGCTCATCAGGCAGACTTAGAGAAGGTAAAAGAGCAACTGGATCGCAAGACTGGTGACTACAATCAGTTTTGGCATGACCGCAACTATCTGCTCAATGCTCACAAGGTTAAAGCTGAGGTCGTCTTTACTCATGGTTCTCAGGATTGGAACGTCAAACCACTTCACGTATATCAGATGTTTCATGCTCTTCCAGCTCATCTTCACAAGCACCTCTTTTTCCATCATGGGGCTCATGTTTATATGAATAACTGGCAGTCAATTGACTTCCGCGAATCCATGAATGCCCTCTTAAGCAAGAAATTGTTAGGCCTTACAACAGACTATCAACTTCCTACTGTCATCTGGCAAGATAATACTGAGTCTCAAACATGGCATAGTCTCGATGACTTTGGCAAGCAAGATGAACTGCATACCTTCTCTCTTGGAACTGAAGAAAAGGTGATTCAAAACCAGTATGATCAAAAAGATTTTGATCGTTATGGTAAGACTTACCAGACTTTCAATACAGAACTTTACCAAGGAAAAGCCAATCAAATCACCATTGACCTTCCAGTAAGTCAAGACATTCACTTAAATGGGCGAGTGGAGCTGAAACTTCGTGTCAAATCAAGTACAAACAAGGGCTTATTATCAGCTCAACTGCTAGAACTTGGGCAAAAGAAATATCTACAACCTTATCCAGCTGTTTTAAGTGCTAGAACCATTGACAACGGTCGCTACCATATGCTTGAAAATCTCTGCGAACTGCCATTCAATCCAAGTGTTCAACGTGTCATCTCCAAAGGCTACCTTAATTTACAAAATCGAAATGATTTACTAACTGTTGAGAGCATAGAAGCTGAAAAATGGATGGAAATCCAATTTGCCCTACAACCTACGATTTACAAGCTGAAAAAAGGTGACACACTTCGCCTTGTTCTCTATACAACAGACTTTGAGATTACAATTCGAGATAATACAGACTATCACTTGACTGTTGATTTAGCACAGTCCACTATCACTATCCCCTCATAAAAGGAGGCAGCTTTATATGAATAAATCTGAACATAGACACCAACTCATCCGTGCACTTGTAGCCAAAAATAAGATTCATACACAGGCAGAGTTGCAAGCTTTACTAGCTGAAAACGACATCCAAGTCACACAGGCCACTCTCTCACGCGATATCAAAACCATGAATCTATCAAAGGTTCGCGAAGCAGATCATTCTTACTATGTTTTAAATACTGGTTCCATCTCCAAATGGGAAAAACGCTTGGAAAACTATATGGAAGATGGCTTGGTCATGCTACGTCCTGTCCAGCATCAGGTTGTCCTCAAAACCTTGCCAGGCCTTGCCCAATCGTTTGGAGCTGTTCTCGATGCACTTGATTTCAAACAAATCATTGCCACCGTATGTGGTGATGATGTCTGCCTTCTTATCTGTGAAAATGCTGAAGAAGCACAGACTTGCTTTGAAATTCTTAAAAAATTTGCGCCACCATTTTTCTTCAATGACTAAAAAATCCCCCGTGATGAATACAATCACGGGGTTCTCTTTTATCAATGTCAATAGGCTATTTTTCTTCTTTATCAGCCTTCTCATTGCATTTTTTTTCTCGTGCTAATCTAAGAGCACGTTTGGGATTGAGACGATTAAACAATTCTTCTAGTTTCTTTTCATTCCATACATCTGCTGCAGAAACAAAATTTCCATCTGCATCTCGGAATGATATCGGTTTATCTCCCATATCGATCTCCTAGTCTACAAATTCAAACTCAAATTTACCAATTCGGACTAAATCACCATCCTTGGCTCCACGCGCACGAAGGGCTTCGTCAACCCCCATACCACGTAACTGGCGAGCAAACTTCATGACAGACTCATCACGGTCAAAGTTGGTCATGTTAAAGAGTTTCATGAGTTTCTCACCAGAAAGCACCCATGTCGCATCATCGTCACGGCTAATTTCAAAGGCTTTTTCTTCCTCATCAAAGCCATAGTAAGCTTCTTCTTCCATATCAGACTCATCATAGAGCAAGAACTCAGAAGTCTTATCCAACAATTCAGCTGTCGCATCCAAAAGGGGCACCAACCCTTGCTTAGTCAAACCAGAAATAGGGAAGATTGCTGGAAGTTCTTCAAACTCGTCGTAGTTTGCTGCCAATTTTTCCTTGAAGGCTTTAAGATTTTCCTGACTTTCAGGCATATCCATCTTGTTGGCTACGATGATCTGAGGACGCTCCATAAGACGAAGATTGTAGGATTCCAACTCTTTATTGATAGCTAGGTAGTCCTCGTAAGGATCACGTCCTTCGCTAGCTGACATATCGATGACGTGGAGGATAACTCGAGTGCGTTCGATATGACGGAGAAACTGGGTTCCAAGACCAACACCTTGACTGGCCCCTTCAATCAAACCTGGAAGGTCCGCTACGGCAAAAGATTCACCTGACTGTGTACGGACCATCCCTAGATTAGGGACAATAGTCGTAAAGTGGTAGGCACCAATCTTTGGTTTGGCTGAAGTAATGACACTAAGCAAAGTTGACTTTCCGACAGATGGGAAACCGACCAAGCCAACATCCGCCAAGATTTTCAGTTCCAGTTGCAACTCACGTTCTTGACCTGGTTCTCCATTCTCAGAGATTTCAGGTGCAGGATTTTTTGGTGTCGCAAAACGGATGTTTCCTCGGCCACCTCGACCGCCATGAGCCACGATAAATTCTTGACCATGTTCAATCAAGTCTGTAATCACTTTTCCTGTCTCAGCGTCACGTACAGTTGTTCCTTGTGGTACACGAACACGAAGGTCTTCTGCACCACGTCCATGCATTCCTTTGGTCATCCCTTTTTCACCGGATTCGGCCTTAAAATGACGGTTATAGCGGAAATCCATCAAGGTACGCAAGCCTTCGTCTACAACGAAAACAACGTTACCACCACGTCCGCCATCGCCACCCCAAGGACCGCCATTCGGGACATACTTTTCACGACGAAAGGCGACCATGCCATCGCCACCATTACCAGCCTTGACCTTGATCTTAGCTGTATCTAAAAACATACTCATATTTTCTTCTCACTTTAAAAAGGACTGGAAATCCCAGTCATTAGTTTATTGTTTCTATCCTAGCAACTTGCTTAGAATCTGCTAAAAGCTCCAAGCGCTGTCGCAAAGATGCCAGCAAGGGTTACAAACAACATAATTAGCACGACAAAAAGCGTTACTTTTTCAAACATTGTTTTTTTACGTTTTCCATTATCTCCAAAAGCCATTTGGACTCCTTTTTATTTCTCTTTGTTCTATTCTAATTCTTTTTTAATATTCGCTAGAAACAGGTGCAATTACCCATAAAATCAAGTAAGCAAGTACCCCTGCCCCATAACAAAAGGCAAGAACGCCCCAAATCACACGGACAATAGTAGGGTCAATATCAAAATAGTGGGCTACCCCTGCGCAAACGCCTCCAATTTTTTGATCTCTACCACTTCTCATAAATTTTTTTGCCATATTTTATTCTCCTCTATTTTTACTAATCTCTCCAGTAATCCCGGATGCTAGACAACTGTTTTTTAGAAGCCTTTAATATTCGTTTAGACTCCTTAACTGGAGCCGAAACAGCCTGCTGGGGTAGATAAAGAACAGTCTTCAGGAATCGCTGTGTCATAGGCTCATCTCCACGTAGTTCCTGCTCAAATTTATTTGAAATCATCGCATCGAGATAAAACTCATGAACTCGCTTCCCAAAATTCTCAGCCGAAATCTCATACAACTTGTCAGCCAACTTCTGCTCATTCATATCTGGAGTGGCGATCAAGGCTTCGAGGATAGCGCCCGCAAGCTCTCGTTCTCCATAATAAAGTGTTCCAAACATTTTGTCACTGATCAGATTATCCAGATAAGGATTGCCATGAGCGATGACAGGCGTTCCACTGGCTAGACTCTCTAGATAAGTCAAGCCTTGGGTTTCACTAGTGGATGCAGAGATAAAGAAATCAGCCGCTTTATAGTATAAGGCTGTCTCACTTGGAGCAATCATACCAGTAAAAATCACATGATCTTGGATCTGCAATTTCACTGCTTGTTCCTTCAGACTGTCCAGATAAGGGCCGTCTCCAGCAACAACTAATTTCACCTTATCTTCTTCTTTCAAAACCTGCGCAAAGGCAGCTAAGACTGCTTGGATATTCTTCTCAAAGGAGATACGCGAAAGGCTCAGTAGCATTTTTTCGCCTTCCTGAACGCCTAACCTAGAACGAAGTTCTTTCAAGTTTTCCTCTTTGATCTCAGGTCGTTCAAACTTAGCTAGCTCAATTCCAGTTGGGATAACACGCTTTTCAACCTTGACTTTGTATTTAGATAAAAGGTCACGAACAATCTCACTAGGGCAAATCACGCCATCTACATCATGAAGGAAGCCACGCACCAAATATTTTACCATACTCGGACGAATTAGCATGCCCTTAGCAATGTAATGTACATAGTCTTCGTACTGAGTATGGTAGGTATGGATAACAGGAATTTTCAATTCTCTTGCAATCCAAATCCCAAGCAAACCTAGTGAAAACTCTGTTTGGGTATGAATGATATCCAGCTGATACTGTTTGGCAATTTCAAGCGCTTTTGTAAAACCTCGATAGGCAAATCGTCGATCCTTAAACGCAAAGAAAGGGACACTCGGAATTCGAATAATTTGCCAATCCTCGTATCGGTTCACGTCTTTATCAGTCGTTGTAAAGATAAAAACTGCATGCCCCTGCTTTTCAAGCTCAGTTTTCAAAGTCCGTATACTAGTCGCAACCCCGGAAACCTGAGGAAAATAGGTATCTGTAAATAAACCAATTCGCATAAATTACCTCACTTTTTGCCCAAAGCAGCCTGTTCTCGATAGAATTTTAGCCAGATTTCCAACAAATGCTCCTCGGAATACTCTTTAGAAATCTCTCTAGCTTTTTCTTTCAAGTCTTTCAACTTTTCAGGATGATCTTTGTATTCGATAATGGCTTCTCTCATCTCTGAAACATCACTTGTCGCACGATAATTCCCTTCGAGAATGGCCTTGTATAGATCTAAATCCCTCAACATAATCGGCGCTTCACAACTTGCTGCCTCTAAGATAGTCATTGGGAATAGTTCGTTGTAACTTGGTAGCAAGAACAAATCTGCTAAAGCGTAGAGCTCTCGCATACGCTCTGGAGGAACAATACCTGGGAAAATTAGATTTTTAGGTGGATTGTCCATGATTTTTTTATAGCGTTCATAACCATCTGTCATCCCGCCAAATGAAAAACCTCCAGCCCAGATAAAAGTAATTTCTGGCAATTCCTCCGCAAGGCGGATAAAGTCATCAATTCCTTTACGTTTCTGAACCTGACCTGCACCGATAACAACAAACTGATCTTCAGCTAAATCCATTTCCTGACGAAGTTGTGCTACTTGGTCAGCTGGCAATGGATGCCATTTTTCCTTATTTACAAAGTTTGGAATATAAGTTACTTTTTCACGTGGAATACCAGCTGCCACCAAATCCTCGATAAACATAGGATTGACCACCACCAAGTGTTCCATTCGGTTGTAAAATGAAAAAACATAGCGTTTGATAATTCCCTTTAAGAAAAATGGAATTCTCAAGCTTCCCTCAAGCGTATCAGGCAAAAAATGCACATAGCCAATTTTTCTCCCAGAGCGTTTCTTTTGGAAAGTGGATAAATAATAGGGGAAATCAATGGTATGAAAGTGAGTTACATCCGCCTCCACAGGAAGATTCTCCGTAACAATTAACTGATCTTGGGCATCACGATGTAGGAGACGTACCAATTCACGGTAGGCTCCTGATACTCCTTGACCAGCTACTTTTTCACTTGAACTTAGCATATTGATACGCAATTTTTCGTTTTCCATACCTTTCATTATACCATTTTATTTCTAGAAAATCAGCAAAAGAAAGAAGAGACCAGAGGAAAAAGAAGGAGATTTCCTCATTTTCCAATCGTCTCTCACATTTTTCTTAGTCTTTATTTAATTCCTAGGGCGATACGTGCGTATCGGCTCATTTTTTCAACCGTCCAAGCTGGATACCAGACCAATTTAACTTCGGTATTGGTTACTTCAGGCACATCTGTCATCGCATCATGTATCTGGTCTGTCAAGAGATCTGCCAGTGGGCAACCCATAGTTGTCAAGGTCATATCAATTTCAGTGTGACCAGTTTCACCATCAAAACGAATTTCATAAATCAAACCTAAGTTGACAATATCAATTCCCAATTCAGGGTCAATGACTTCTTCCAAGGCATTTAAAATGCGTGTTTTAATCGTTTCAATTTGTTCTTCTGTATAAGCCATGTTCATCCTCACTCTTAATCTTCAATAAAATCACGAAGGGGTTTGCTGCGACTTGGTTGACGCAATTTTCTCAAAGCCTTGGCCTCAATCTGACGGATACGCTCACGAGTTACGTTAAAGACTTTACCAACATCTTCAAGAGTACGCATTTTCCCATCGTCCAAACCGAAACGAAGGCGCAGAACGTTTTCTTCACGGTCTGTGAGAGTATCCAAGACTTCATCCAACTGCTCGCGTAAGACGATACGAGTTGTATAATCCACTGGATTTTCAATTACCTCGTCTTCGATAAAGTCCCCAAGATGGCTATCGTCCTCTTCACCAATCGGTGTTTCAAGTGATACTGGCTCTTGGGCGATTTTTAGGATTTCACGCACCTTGTCAGGTGTCATATCCATGCGCTCAGCGATTTGTTCAGGAGTTGGATCTTGACCCAATTCTTGAAGGAGATTACGTTGTTCACGGACAAGCTTGTTAATCGTTTCAACCATGTGAACAGGAATACGAATGGTACGAGCCTGATCAGCAATGGCACGAGTGATCGCCTGACGAATCCACCAAGTTGCATAAGTAGAAAACTTAAAACCTTTTGAATAGTCAAACTTGTCCACAGCCTTCATCAAGCCCATGTTTCCTTCTTGGATCAAGTCAAGAAACTGCATTCCACGCCCTACGTAGCGCTTAGCGATAGAAACAACCAAACGAAGGTTGGCTTCCGCAAGACGTTGTTTAGCTTCGATATCACCAGCTTCAACTGCAAGTGCCAATTCTTTTTCCTCTTCGTTGGTCAAGAGAGGAACAACCCCGATTTCCTTCAAATACATACGGACTGGATCATTAACCTTGGCAGAGGTAGAGCCAATCAAATCCTCATCACTGAGTTCTGGCTCTTCTTCTGTACTAAGGACACGTGCACTTGGATTTCCTTCGTTATCTGTGATAGAAATTCCAGCATCCTGAATCCGTTGCAAAAGGTCTTCAATGCCGTCTGCATCTAAAGTAAAAGGAATAACCAGACTTGAGTTGATTTCATCGTCTGTTGCTGTTCCTGTTTTTTTGTGGTTACGGATAAAGTCTGCTACTTGCACATCAAATGTGGTTACTTCTTTTTGTTTTGTTGCCATTATTACTCCATTCTTCTCTTTTGGGAAATCAATCGTTGCAATTCTTCCAAGGCCGTGTCTGTATCTCCTAGATGACTAGCTTCTTGCACTTTCTTTTTAATCCTTAAATTGTCCTTGCTGAGGAGGGCACGGTTACGAGTCGCTTCGACTTCCTCTAGCTCCTGAGGTGACATCTCAGCTGGCAAATCCAGGCTAAGCACATGGTACCAAGCATTTTCAACTTCAGGAGTCTGATGAGAAAGTTCCTCTGATCCGATTTCTCCCTCTACATTTAATAATTCGTAAAGAATCTGAAATTCTGGTGTATCAAAGAAAAAATCTTCTCTTAATCGGTAGTCATTTAAAACAACTGGATTCTCTGCCATCCTATAAAGGAGATGAGCCTCTGCTCTCATAACTGCTGTCAGTTGACGCGTCAGAGGTAAACTAATCGCTACTGGTGTAGGTTGCTCTTTGACCCTCTCCTGCCTTTGGACAATTCGACTTTCATTTACAATCTGTTCTACCTGCTGGTAATCAAAGGAAGGTAGATTATCCGCCAGAATGTGGATGTAAGAATTCTGGGCAGTGATCGACTTTTCTTTGGCGATTAAGGGCGCAATCTTTTCAATGAACTCGATTTGCGCTTGCAAATTATCACTATTCTCAGGTTTGAGTTGGTGAATATAGAACTCTATGGGACTGATACGTGTCTTGGTTAAGAGGTAGGCCAAATCTTCAGGAGAATTCTTTTGTAAATACTCATCTGGGTCCATGCCATCAGGTACTCGGACAACTTCCACTGAGAAATCTTTTAATTCTTCCAGAGCTTTGGCTGTCGCTGCCTGTCCTGCCTTGTCACCATCATAGCTGAGAACTATCTTTTTGGTGAAGCGTTTGAGGTGATCAACATGTTCCTTGCTCAGAGCTGTCCCCATAGAAGCCACAGCATTTTCTATACCAGCACGGTAGGCCGCGATAACATCCATGAAGCCTTCCATCAGATAGAGTTCTGTGACCTTACCTGTTCCCTTTTTTGCCTTATCCAAATGATACAATTCGTAACTCTTGTTAAAAATTGCAGTCGAGCGACTATTTTTATATTTGGCAGTCTGACTATCCGTTTCTTGCCAGATACGACCAGAAAAGGCAATAACCTGCCCCTTGTCATTGGTTAAAGGAAAGACAATACGTCCGAAAAAGGTATCAAAGAACTGATTGTCATCTGACAAATAAAACAAGCCCGAATCCAATAAATCCTTTTCTTCAAACTTGCCAGATAAACGTTGGTAGAGATAGTTTCTCTCGGCTGGAGCCAGTCCAATTTGGAAGTGCTTCAGAACATCATCCGTCAATCCACGTTTGTAGAGATAAGCCCTTGCTTCTTCTCCCATCTTGGTCGTCATGAGGATTGCATGGTAAAAACGTGCGGCTTCTTCATGCATATCATATAGAACTTGATGAGGGGAAGCCTGTTGAGGACGAGACTGTACAGGCATAGCTAGTTGAATACCGACGCGCTCACCTAAGAGTTGAACAGCTTCCATAAAGGACACACCTTGGTATTCTTCGATGAACTTAAAAACATCTCCTGAGCGCCCACAACCGAAACAATGGTAAAACTGCTTGTCTTCCACAACGTTGAAAGAGGGGGTCTTTTCACCATGAAAAGGACAGAGCCCCAAATAGTTCCGTCCAGCCTTTTGTAAAGAAATCACGTCACCTATGACTTCCACAATGTTGGCATTGTTTTTGATTTCTTCAATGACTTGCTTGTCAACCACACACAATACCTCCATCTTATCATAGTTTCACGTAAACTAGTATAGCTTATTTCTGAAAAAAAGTAAACCATTTCATACGCTTTCCGTAATTCTCTTTGCCTTATTTTTCTTGATAGAAAGGGGAGTTAAAAAACTCAGAAACACCTTAATGCTTCTAAGTTTCTCTTCTCTATTTTTTGATGATTATTTAACTCATCTATTCAAATAATTGATAGTAGTCTGAGATCTTCATCTTAGCTTTTTCTTCTTTATTGAGGTCTTGGATGATACGACCTTCCTTCATAACTATCAGACGATTTCCATATTTCAGTGCATCCTCCATATGGTGGGTAATCATCAAGGCTGTTAGATGGTCCTTGCTGACAAAATCATCTGTTAACTCCATCAAGGCCACACTTGTTTTAGGGTCGAGAGCTGCTGTGTGTTCATCCAACAAGAGTAACTCTGGTCGCTTCAAGGTTGCCATCAAGAGACTCAAGGCCTGGCGCTGACCGCCTGATAGAAACTCAATCGGAGTGTCCAAGTGTTTCTCAAGGCCATTTCCCACTTTTTCAATGGTTGCCTGAAACTCCTCTCGGTGACTTGATAGCCTTCTAGGAAGGAGTCCTCTCTTCTCACCACGAAACTTGGCGATCAAGAGATTTTCAGCTACTGTCATACGGGGTGCCGTACCCATCTTAGGATCCTGAAAGACACGAGACAAGTACTTAGCTCGCTTTTCAGGTGAAAAATGCGTCACATCCTCTCCCATGATACGAATGCTTCCACTTGTTAAAGGCAAAGTACCTGCAATAGTGTTAAAAAGCGTTGACTTCCCAGCTCCATTTCCCCCTAAGATGGTAATAAAATCATGTTCGAAAATTTCAAGAGAAACATCATTCAGAATGATTTTTTCCTCGTCAAAGCCATTCGTGATGACTTTAGTAGCATTTTTTAATTCTACAATTGCTGTCATTTGCTAAACTTGACTCCTTTCAGGTATTTGCTTTTGAAGGTTGGAATCATGAGACAAACTGCCAAAATCAAGGCGCTGTACAAACGAAGATAACTTGTATTAAACCCAAGAGCAATCACTCCCCAAACGAGGAACTGATAAGCAATAGACCCCACAACGATGGTCATGAGTCGCTCTGCCAGGGTCAAACTCTTGAACAAAACCTCACCAATAATCAAGCTAGCAAGCCCTACGACAATCACTCCAATTCCTCGAGAAACATCTGCATATCCTTCTTGTTGAGCAATTAAGGCCCCTGCAAGCGCGATAATCCCATTTGAGAGAACCAAGCCCATGAGTTCCATTCGTCCTGTATTGATGCCAAAGCTACGAGCCATATCGGGATTGTCACCTGTAGCGATGTAGGCTTGACCTAGTTTAGTATCAAGGAAAAAGAGCATAAGGCCAATAACAAGAGCTACAAAGATTAGTCCAGTCAGGAGTTGGTTAAGGTCCGAATCAAAAGGTAAGACATCCTGAATTTGCTTGGTTCCAAGAAGCCCCAGATTGGCACGTCCCATAATCATGAGCATGATGGAATGGCAGGAAGTCATAACCAAAATTCCTGATAAGAGGGTTGGAATGTTTCCTTTGGTATACAAAAGTCCCGTCGCCATTCCAGCTAGACATCCCGCTCCTACTGCGGCTAGGGTCGCCAAAAACGGATTGACTCCCTGTGTTATCAAGGTTACAGCTACTGCTCCCCCAAGAGGAAAAGAACCTTCAGTAGTCATATCAGGGAAATTCAAAATTCGAAAAGTCATAAAGATTCCCAAACCTAAAATCGCCCAGACCATCCCCTGAGAAATAATGGATACTATCATAATCTTTCACTCATTTCTTTCTTTAGTAAAAATGGGAGGAGATGTGTCCAGCTCCTCCTTTATCTTTATTCAATCACTTGTCCTGCTTCTTTTAGAACGGTCTCTGGAATGGTGATACCAAGTTCCCGCGCTAGTTTTTTATTAATCACTGACTTACCAGTTGAAAAGACATTAACTGGCGTATCAGCTGGTTTTTCACCTTTCAAAACTTTGGCAATCATTTTACCAGTAGCCACTCCAAGATCGTGTTGGTCAACTACTACAGATGCCAGACCTCCTGCTTCTACCATGGCAGTCGCGCTTGGGTAGATTGGTTTTTTAGCTGTTTGGTTGCTTGATACAACTGTTGGGAAGGCTGATGCGATGGTGTTGTCAATTGGAACCCAGATAGCGTCGACCTTGCTGGTCATAACATTAACTGTTGAAGCAATTTCGTTAGTCGAAGGAACGGCAAAAGTTTCGACTGTCAAACCTGCTTTTTCAGCATAAGCCTTGAATTCTTCTACCTGTGTTTTTGAGTTATCTTCGCTACTTGAGTAAAGAGCTCCGATTGTTTTGACATTTGGTGTGAGGGTTTTTATCAATTCTACTTGTTGTTCAGCAGGGTTGTGGTCTGATACCCCCGTGATGTTGCCACCTGGTTTTTTCAAATCTTTGACCAAGTTAGCACCGATTGGGTCTGTAATAGCAGCCATGATAACAGGTAGGTCTTTTGTAGCACTGGCGAGTCCTTGAGCTGCTGGTGTTGCAATCCCAACAACAAGGTCATTCCCGTTTGCCACCAATTGTTTACTCATGGTTGCAACCTTGCTCTGATCGCCTTCAGAGTTCATAAAGTCGATTTTTACTTGGTCACCTTTATAGCCTTCTTCAGCTAGTCCATCTTGAATCCCTTGGTAAATCAAGTCCAAGGATGGGTGACTAACAAATTGAAGAACACCAACCTTAGCAACTTTTTGCTCCACCTTAGCTGCTGGCTTGTTCATTGAAGAATAGATCAAGCTAGCCACTACTAATACTACTAATCCAGCAATAATTCCAATCAAACGTTTATTTTTCATATTTTTTCTCCTTTAAATCACTTGTACTATACTCTTTTCACTCAAAACAAGCGACGCCATCGTTTAAATTCCATAAGTCTCCTCCAACAAAAAAGTCCTCACACAAAAAACTTGTGTGAGGACGTCGATGCGCGGTGCCACCTCAATTATAGGGAATATCCCTATCGCTCTTTCTCGCATTCACGAGTTGCACTGTAAGGTGTGCTCACCGAATTTTTATGATTTCAAATTCTTAAGAACATTCAGCCCAATTTTCATCACTTTCATTTATCTGTTTCCACCAACCACAGACTCTCTAAAAAACTTCAATGATTACTTTCTGAATGTTTAAATTATATCATTTTTCAATTACTTGTCAAGACTATTTTTAGAATTTTTTAAACTATTCTAAAACTTCCCCTTGAAAAAAGAGGAAGTTTAGAAAATATCAACCTGAATTACGCAAACCTGTTGCAATTCCGTTAATGGTTGTATGAATCAATCTTTCTTCGTCTGTTGACAACTCACCACGACGTTGACGTTTAATCAACTCCAACTGGATGTAGTTAAGGATATTAAAGTAAGGCATACGATAGTTTAGACTGTCTTTTAAGTAAGAGTTTTCAGCCAAGAGTTCGTCATAGCCTTCAATAGCTAAAATAACGTCCTTAGTCAACTGCCATTCATCTAAAATGGTGTAATAGATGGCTTGCACTTCTTCATCTTCACAGAGCTTGGCATATTCGAAGGCAATGTTCATGTTAGACTTAGACAAGACCATGTCCACATTGGAAAGCAAAGATTGGAAGAAAGGCCAGTTTTGGTACATATCACGAAGGATCTCAATATTATCAGGATCTTGATCAATAAATTCTTTGAAGCTTGAACCCACGCCATACCATCCAGGAAACATGACACGACTTTGTGACCATGAGAAGACCCAAGGAATAGCACGTAGGCCACCGATTTCTGTAATAGTCTTACGAGCGGCTGGACGCGAACCGATGTTGAAGCTTGAAATAGCTTTGATTGGGCTTGACTCGAAGAAATAGTCATAGAAATGTTCATTTCCAAAGACCAAATCACGGTAGATATCGTAGCTACGGTCCACTACTTGATCCATGATAGCTTCGTATCGATTTGACGTATTAGTATCGCTCTTCTTCTTGGTAATCATACGGTTAATGGCTGCAGAAACCAACATTTCAAGGTTATAATAAGCAGCGTCTTTGTTTCCGTATTTGTTTCCAATCACTTCTCCCTGCTCAGTCAAACGGATGCGGTCCTTGATAGACTTGAGCGGTTGAGATGTAATGGCTTCATATGTTGGACCACCACCACGGCCCACGGTACCACCACGACCGTGAAAGAAGGTTACTTTAACGCCAAATTCGTCTCCAATAGCAGTCAGTTGCTGTTGAGCTTTATATAGAGTCCAACATGATGACAGGTAACCACCGTCCTTGTTACTATCAGAGTAGCCAAGCATGATTTCTTGGTAGTTATCCTTTGAAGCAATCCATTTTTTAGCCAAAGGAAGAGAGAAATATCTTCTCATGGTTTCTTCCGAATGATCCAAGTCCTCGATAGTTTCAAAGAGAGGAACAATCTGAACGCGAGCTTTTTGGGCATCTACCAAGCCGACTTCCTTGAGCATGATTGCCAGCTCTAGCATATCGGATACACTTGTTGCGTGAGAAATGATAGTTTGACGAATGACATTTTCACCCAGTTTATCCTTCAACTTGCGCGCAGCTTTAAAGATAGACAGTTCCTTCTCAAGAAGTTCTGACTTTTCAGCATGAGTTGCTGAGAGGATACGAGGGTCTTCTTCCAACTCTTTTAAGAGGAGGGCGCATTTTTCATCTTCAGAAAGATCGCTATAATGGTCGTTGATACCTGCGGATGCTAACAATTCTGCCACACAAGCTTCATGAACACTAGAATCTTGGCGCATATCGATAGAAGCAAGGTAGAATCCAAAGATTTCAACTGCTTGCATCAGCTCGACAAATTCTCCTGAAATCAGGTATTCACCTTTGTTCTCGAGGAGAGAATCCCGGATAGCTAACAAGTCTTGGTAAAATTCATCCGCGGTAGCATATCTTGGTTGAACATCCTTATCTTCGATAAGATAGGTCTTAGTTGCCCGCATCTTAGCTTGGATGTCAAAGAGGGCACGACGATAGAGTTCTTTTTCACGATAAATGGAGTTATCCTGAGACTTCAGCGCCATCTCACGAACCTTGTCACTGACATTCACAATACTGGTTGAAAGTGAAAATTCACGATAAAGATTATAAATCTTTTCATCATAGTAGTTCATGATGACTTCACACTGGGTCAAGGCTGATTTGTTGAGGGTTTCCGCTGTTACGAAAGGATTTCCATCACGGTCTCCTCCGATCCACATCCCCATGGTAATCGGTTTTGGATGTTGGAGCTCGACACCTTGTTCCTTAGCTAGTTTCTTATACTCAGCCGTCAAACGCGGAACAGCATTCAAGAAAGAACTTTGATAGTACTCCATCACGTTGGTGATTTCGTTGGTTACTTTCAATTTCTTCTCGCGAATCATGTCCGTTTGCATGATAATCTCAATATAACGACGGAGATCTGTGTGCCATTTTTCTTTGTTAATCAAGCCTAGTTTGACATCACGGTACTTACGCAAAAGATTATGGATGTGATTGGTCAAATCCAACATACTCTTACGTTGGACTTGCGTTGGGTGGGCAGTTAAGACAGGAACGACATTTAACTTTTCTAAAATTTCAGCTGCATTTTCTTTTTCAGCCACCATCTTAATGGTTGTTGACAGTTTTCCTAGATAGTCTTGGTCCACATTATTTTGGTGATTGATCTCATAAGCCAAATCCACATCTTCAGAGATATTGATCAAGAGTGGAAGGATTGAGAAATAGCGAGAAATATAGATCATTTCCTCGTTTGAAAGGCTGGTCACCAATTTATTGAGTCCTTGATAGTTTTCGCTTGTAGACAAGTCCTTCAACTGCATGATTTTATCAAAAGTCTCAGGCGCAAGCATATTTTTTGTGATGTCTTCTAATAGCTCTGTCAAAATCAAGACTTCTTCTTGGACGACGGCTTTATTGCTATAGTTTTCTAATTTTTGAAGTGACATAAACTTTCCTTTCCATTCAATCCTTATAGAGTAACAGAAGTTTGACCTTCATATTCTCTGATAAGTTTGGCACGTTTTTCACTAGCATCGATATTTAGTACAAAGGCAATGGCTACAGATAAGACTAGGAGGCTATTCCCCCCTTGTGAAAGGAAGGGGAAAGTTACACCTGTAGAAGGAATCAAACCGGAAATCCCACCGATATTGACAAAGACCTGCACAAGGATCATCCCTCCGACACCGATAGCAACCATAGAATTAAAGGGATCCTTAGCTCGAATTCCGACTAAGATAATTCTCAAAATCAAGAAGAAGAGGAGGGCCAAAATCATACTTGCTCCTACAAATCCAAATTCCTCGATGACAATCGAAAAGACGAAATCCGTATGGGCTTCTGGCAAATAACCACGTTTTTCGATAGAATTTCCTAGTCCAAGTCCAAACCAGCCACCATTCACCATGGCATAGTAAGAATTTGCAAGCTGGTGTCCAGCGCCTGCCAAGTCATTAAAGGGATTAAAGAAGGCACTAAAACGTTTAGCAACGTAACCAAATACAGGAATTTGAGAAAACTTCTCAACGCCAACAAGACGAATGACAGACAAGACTAAAATGGAACTTCCTGCTAAGAGAGTTAGAATAGTCGAGAACCAACGATAGGCAATTCCACTGACAGTGTACATAAGCAGCGACACCAAGACCAGAATGGTCGCATTTCCCAAGTCTGGGAAAATCCCCAAGCTACCAATCAGAACCAGTAGAACGAAACGCCAGTCATTAAAAGCCCGAGGCAACCACTGATTTTGAGTCAAGACCTGAAAATCATAAACAGCTATCTCATTCTGTTGTTTTGAGAAACGATGCGCCAAGTACCAGATGATGATAATCTTAAGGTACTCCGCAGGCTGAATCGTTACAGGTCCCACAGAAATCCAACCGTAGGCACCATTGACTGGTGTCCCAATTAGCCGAGCCAAAGCTAGGAGAATCATCTCTACAAACATAACGATAAAAATCAAGCGTTCATTTCTTAAAAAACCAAGTTTCAGTTTATAAATTAAGGCAATCAAAACCAAACTAACTACCCAAAACATTCCTTGGTTCCGAGCTAACTGAAGAGCGCTTTTCCCTTCTTGGATCAAGGTAGCACTCGTCGTTGAGTAAACAACAATTAGACCCAAAATCGATAAAAGGAGGTAAGGAATCAAAATGGAATAGTTTAGTAGGTGCCTTTTACTAATTTTCATATGTCACCACTCTAATAGAAACAGAGAAAACTGTTCCTAATTCCGTTTTATTTTCTAGTTTTGATTGCTATTATACCATTTTTTCAGAAAGAAAAAAACTCTTATCCTCCAATCCTTCGAATTTTGCTATTTAGACGAAACTTAGACGAAACTGATTAGTAAAAAATACAAACTTCAAGACAAAGTTTGTATTTTCTTTTTTTATTCTGCTGATGAGCTACTGCTTGAGTTTGAGTCTGCACCACCAACGTATTGGGCAAAGATATTTTGGAAAACAGGATCTTTCACTTTAATATTTGCAGCTTGGAATTCTTTTCCGATAACGCTCTGAACGAAAGATGAATCGTTTTGTTTCTGAGCCAGGATGACCGTTTTCAATTTTTCTTTGTAGTCATCTAGGTTTGATGATTTTTCTGTTTTCTTGGTTAGCTTAATAATGTAGTATTGGGTACTGTAAGCTTGTGTTCCAGTCGCTGTGATAACATCAGAGACACCATTCACATCCAAGGCAAAGGCCGCCTTCTTGACTTGTTCTGGAAGTTCTGTTGAAGCAGAGTCAAAAGTGATTTCGCCACCATTTTCTTTTGTCTTGTCATCGTTTGAGTTGTCTTTTGCCAACTGAGCAAAATCAGCTCCTTCTGCTTTTGCTTTTTCAAGCACTTCTTTGGCCTTGTCTTCATTATCCATACGGATGATCCGAGCTGTTACATCTGGTGTATAAGACTCAAAAGCTTTTTGGTAAGCTTCGTCAGTCAATTCACTCTCTGCGGCTTTTTTAACTGCCAATTCGACCAACTTACTTGTGCGAATTTGAGCTTTACGAGTCTCAGGAGTCATACCCGCACGTTGAAGTACGCTGTTGTAGCTATCGCCGTATTTCTTTTGTTCCTCAGCAACGGCATCATCCACCTCTTTGTCAGTCACTTCTGAACCATATTGTTTTTCAAATACTTTTTGGATGGTCATATTAAGCAAGACTTGTTGCGCAGTTGGATTGTTTTTGACTTGTTCATAAAATTGGTGCTCAGTAACGACATCACCCTTCATGCTGATGAGGTCAGCCCCTTCAGAACTTTTTGAACAAGCAGCCAAAGTCGCTACAGATAATAATGTAATGGCTCCTGCCAATAGTTTTTTCTTCATGTTTACTCCTTTTATGGTAAGTTACCTTCTCTATTTTACTAAATTGTCTTAAATTTTTCTAAAAATCATTCACTCTCAGGAAGCTGCACATCTGCTACATTCTTTCTCAGCATGAGAATGCCGTCTCCAAGTGGAACTAGAGTTGCTGTTAGACCTAGATTGTTCAAAGTTGCGTCGAAAAGTCTCTGCAAACCTTTATAAATGGTTCGTTGACCACGGCGGACTTCCATGATGTCCTTGGCAACATCGCCTCCTTGGAAAATATCATCCAAAACTACTACTCCACCGACTTCCAAATGTTTAAGGATTTCAGGCAGAAAGACGATGTATTTGGACTTGGCCGAATCCATAAAGACAAAGTCATAAGTTTCTGTCAGAGTAGATAAAACCTCTACTGCATCTCCTTCTAAAAGAGTGATTTGTTTACGACTGTCAAACTGGGCAAAGTTTTCCTTGGCAAAACCAATCATCTCAGGATTACGGTCAATCGTTGTAATCTTAGCATCTGGCGCATGCTCTGCCATCAAGAGGGCTGAAAAGCCAATAGCCGTTCCAATCTCCAAAATGTTCTTGGGCTGTATGGTCTCCATGAGAAATCGAAAATACGCGACCGTTTCATGGGGAATAATGGGAATGTTTTCCTTACGAGCGAAGGTCTCCAATTCTTTCAGGGAGCCTGTCACCTGCTTTTGACGCTGGCGCATGAGTTCAACGATTTCTTCCTTGACGACGGGCCGACGCATATTGTGATTGGCATTTTTACTATAAGACTCTACCATCTTAAGCCAATCCCAATTTTTCAACAAGGGCTTCAAACTCGTTCAAGCGGCGTTCAAAGACTGCAAAGGCATCGTTGAGATAGTCTGCCTTCTCCATATCTACTCCCGCTTTTCTCATAACATTGAGTGGATAGTCTGATTTACCTGCCTTGAGGTAGTCGATATAGCGGTCACGGTCTTCTTGACTACCATGGACAATCTTCTCAGCCAAAGCTGAAGCAGCTGCAAAACCTGTTGAATATTGATAAACATAGTAGTTATAGTAGAAGTGTGGGATGCGTGCCCACTCGTATTGGATCTGAGGATTGTCTTCCTTGCTGAGTCCATAGTACTCTTGGTTCAAGTCAGCGTAGAGTTTATTGAGGAAATCACTTGTCAAGACTTCTCCATTTTGGTCTGCTTGGTGGATTGCGTGTTCAAACTCAGCGAATTGAGTTTGACGGAAAACTGTTCCACGGAAACCGTCCAAGAAGTTGTTAAGGATAGCAAAGCGAGTTGCATCGTCTTCTACTTCTTCCAATAATTTCTCTGTCAAGATATTTTCGTTGGTCGTTGAGGCAATCTCTGCCAAGAAGATAGAGTAATCTCCGTAAACATAAGGCTGAGTTTCACGAGTATAGCTTGAATGCATACTGTGACCAGTCTCATGGACAAGGGTAAAGAGATTGTCTAGATTGTCCTGCCAGTTGAGAAGCATAAAGGCATTGGTATCATAAGAACCACCAGAATAGGCACCAGAACGCTTGCCTTGGTTTTCATAGACATCAATCCAACGCTCACCAAAGGCACGTTTGACACGGCTCAAGTAGTCATCACCTAAAACCGCCAAAGCTTCTTCTGCCTTTTTCAAGGCTTCCTCATAAGTAAAGCTGTATTCTACTGAAGATAGTGGTGTGTAAACATCGTACATCTTGAGATCTGAAATACCCAAGATTTTAGAACGAAGTTCTAGGTATCGATGCAAGAGTGGCAAATGCTTGCGAACTGCTGCTACTAGATTGTCATAGACACTTTCTGGGACAAAGTTTGCTGCGAGGGCTGCATGGCGAGCACTCTTATAGTTACGAACTTTTGCTCGATAGTTTTGCACCTTAACATTTGTCTGCAAAGTCTTAGCGTAAGTGTGTTGGAATTGCTCGTAAGTCGCATAAAGGGCTTCATAGGCACCACGACGCACTTCACGATTTTTAGACTCCATCAAACGGATGTAAGTACCATGTGAGAGTTGTACTTCCTTGCCTTCGTCATCAAGCACGTATGGGAAGCTAATATCCGCATTGTCCAAAATAGCAAAGGTTTCACTAGCAGCACCAAAGATTTCTCCTGCTCCAGCAAGCAATTCTTCCTCACGTTGAGAAAGAACGTGGTCTTTCTTCTGCAAAAGCTTGTCAAAAAAGTGCTTGTAAACTTGGAGTTTTGGTTGAGCTTCTAGGAAGGCCGCATACTGCTCTTCGCTAATCTCCATAAACTCAGGTTCATAGAATGAAAAGGCTTGTTCTAACTGACTGTATAGGGTCATTGCCTTAGCATAGTATTCTTGATACTTGGCTTCACGCGTGTCCTGGTCATTTTTCATATGTGCATAGACATAAAGCTTTTCAACTTGGCGTTCCAAGTCAAGTGAGAATTCTGTAATCTCAAGCAAACTGTCCGCGCTATCCAAGAGATGCCCCTCATACTGAGATGCTGTTTGTACTTTTTCAGTTAAGTCTTTCAAGGCTTCTTCCCAAGCCTGGTCTGTTGGGTAGATTGTCGAAAGATCCCATGTATCTTTTTCATTTATTTCATGTCGTTGTAATACCATAAGATTCCTCCATCCTTTCTATTTTACCACATTTTTTGAGAAATATAAGTGATAAAAGGCTGGTGGATAGAGCTTTTGGCGATTATTTTTCGGATTTTTTTGATAGTAGGCCTGAAAATTTCTATAATAGCTAGTCAAATCCGTTTCAATCTGCAAAAAATCTCCTGATTCTATCGGTCTGACTTGAGGATACCAGTCGTCCAGTTGATGGTTTAATAGATTGTCTCCTTGATGATAAGCTTCTTCCTGCTTCTTCATCCAGTAAGGCGTTTGGTAGTACAACTGCTGGCGAATGTAGTGACAGATAGTTGAATCTTGAGAAACTGTAAGACTAGCTAGCTTTTGTTTTTGATAAGGAAAGCGTAAAATTTCTAAGAGATTTCCTTGACCAAAGGGAAATTCCTTGACCTGAAAATGAAGCTTGCCACGTAGGTCCTGATGCAGAAGATATTTGAGTCTCAAAACTTGCTTTTTGAAATCTAGTTCCCAAACATAGAATCCCATATTTTGACTAAAATAGAGGAATCCCCTTTGCAATTGTGTTAATCGCTCTTTTAACCAGAGTTTTTCTCCCAGTAGCCAGATAACCTGGTAGCCCTGACTGCGGTAGCCTTGACTTCTATCGCCTAAAAGCTTTTGAGACAAGGGACTGCACTGAACCTCCAGTGCTAGTTTCTCATTGACGAGAACATCTGCTATCTGCTGAATCTTGGCCAGACTATATTCTAAGGCCACCTGATTGTCCTTCTTGGCCCAGTGATAAAGGACCTCTTTGTTGCCCAAGTGTTCTGGACTTTCATTTTCAAAAATAGCTATACAATCTCTTAAAGATTCATGAGCGAAATGCGTTCGAATGCTCTGTCCCTGACGTAATCGTAGTCCGCCACCACAGGCTGGACAGGTATAAGCTTGCTTGGTCACATCTTTTTCGAGGGCATTCACCAAATTTCCCTTGGCATCTCTGGCTACAAACATGGTCTACCTCCTTTTCTAATTTATTCGAAAAAGAAGCAAAAAAGACTGGAATGCCAGTCTTTTATGTTGATTTTTTATCTTTTAAATATCTTAGAATATTTTTTTAGCATGGGAATGAGATTGGGAATCTGCTCACTTCTAATGACCATCACGCCGTATTCCTGACAGCGATTGGCATAAACTGGATTGATTTTTCCCGTACAGACAATTAACTTGAGGCAACTCTCCCCAGCAAAATGATTGGCGTAGACTTCTAGTTCGTTGATAGCTTCAACTGATAAATCTGTCATCTTGCAAGAGATAAAGGTAATCGAGCGCCCCTTTCTCAGAATGACATCAATCTCATTTTGAACATTATCCGCCTCTGGAAAGATACCATTCCAATCAATTTCACCGCCTATCATGCACTCATCAAACAGCTGAGATTCAAGCGCCAAGAGATAGAGATACAATTCTAAAATATGCCCTTTGTTGCGACAAAAGACTTGGGCTTCTTGACTTGGAAAGCTGTAGCTTACTCGCTCCTTGGCCTCACTTTCAATACGAAGCATCCCCGCTTCCACTAGTAAAGGGGTGAGGGATTCTGGATAGTGATAATACTTGCCGTTGTTTTCCAGAATCTTTTCTGTCTCAGCATGAAGGTCATTGGTCTTAGCCAGCGAGAAAAATTGGGTCACTTGGTACCAGCGTGCGGGATTGGCAATAGCTGAGCTGGCTAATTTTTTGATGGCAGCAATTTGCTGAGCCGAGTGGATAGGGCGTTTGGATTTGAGCATTTTTCCACCACGCAAGGCTATCAACTGTTGGATGCTTAGGGTTGGAATGTCCAAGTCTTCTTTTTCCAACTGACTAGCTGTCCACTTGTATTGTTTGCCCCGCTCGACATCCATGGCAACGATGGGAAGATGGCGATCCAAGCCGTATTGATAGAGGGATAAGGCTAGTAGCGAATCTCCTCCAAAAACATCGAGAAGGACTTGGTCGTAACCTGCTAGGCAATAATCTAACTGATCAGACATCTGTTCTAAGGATAGTTGACGAAAGGTCACTCGTTGGATATGGGGAACCTCATCCAAGATAAAATGGCGCAGTGAAAGTTTATCGTTATTACTTATTTTCGTCAAAGATAGAAAGAGAATCTCGTCACAATCACTGACAAAGGCTTGGTAGACATTTTTTTCCAATACATGCCGATCATACAGTTCCACCAAAAGACTCACCATTCGACCACCCCCATCATCTACAACTTCTTGCGCTGAGAGTGACAGCAATACAGCTCTACTGCTCAGATTTCCTACTTCTAGTATAGCATAAAATTCTGTTCGCCCCAATCAACCAACGCAAACAAAAACGAATAGAAATCTTGCAAAGTGGTTTCTATTCGCTTGGATAGGTTTGATTTACTTGATTTTCTTAGCTAGCATGGTCGCAAATCGTAGTTGAATCCGATTGCCATTTTCATCACGACGGTGCAGATGTCCTGGATTTTCATTATACTTTACCAATTCCCAGTCCTTGTAGTAGTCAGCCAATTCGCCTTCTTTAAAGGTGAATGGGAAGTTCACCGAGCAAGGATAATCCTCCGTGTCCATGGCACAGACGATAAGGTTATAGCCACCGACCGTGGTGTGCTCCTGCATATTTTGGATAATAGCTGGAATGCGGTCTGCTTGTAGAAACATCAGAACAACTGTCGATACGATAAAATCATAGGCTTGGCTAATGCTGGCTGAATTGATATCATAAAGTCCGACAGGCATGTCTAGATCCTCTTGCTCTACGATGCTTTGCAAGATTTCAAGGGACAATTCATTTTGATCCACAGCTGTCACATCAAAACCATTCTGTGCAAGAAAGAGAGAGTTACGGCCTTGACCACAACCCAAATCCAAGGTTCTTCCTGGTTTCACCGTCTGCATAGCCTCTAGGACTTCTGAATGGACTGGGTTGGTCTGGTATTTCTTAGGAAAGTAGTCCTCAGGTTTACAATAAAATTCCAGGTACCACTCTACATCGTCTGTTGCAGCCTCTACTCGGTGCCAGGCTTGAGGTTGCGCCATAGGGTTATCCGCTCCTGCTTCAAAGAGGTGCTCAGCTAAAACTTCACCATCTTCTGTCAATTCAATAAACTTGAGAGTTCCTTTTAAAACAGTAATCTTGCCCCAAGTCCCAACCTTGGTATTGTGTTTCTGCTGAACAGCCTCTGGCATGGTTTCTTTAGTCCACAAAGGCATACGTTTATAGGCAACTAGTTTTTCCATCTTACTTCCTCTTCTTAACGCTGGTTGACAGCTTTCATCACACGCGCGATGTCGCGGTTTTGTTCACGACGCTTGATCGACTCCCGTTTGTCATAGTCATGTTTCCCTTTAGCAAGTCCTAAAAGGAGTTTAGCATAACCATCTTTAATATAGACTTTGAGGGGAACAAGGGTCATTCCTGTCCCTTTGGTCTCTTGTTCCAATTTTTGAATTTGCTTCTTATGGAGCAGAAGTTTACGACGACGTTCTGGTTCCTGGTTCCAGATATTGCCCTCTTCGTAAGGGGCAATATGAACATTGCTCAGCCAGACTTCCCCATTTTTTACTTGGGCAAAGCCGTCCTTGAAATTGATTCGAGCAGCTCGAACGCTCTTGATTTCAGTTCCAGTCAGGACCATTCCTGCCTCTAGCGTATCTACGATTGTATAGTCGTGGTGCGCCTTTTTATTTTGTGCAACGACCTTTCCCTCGCCCTTTGCCATGCTTGGCTCCTTTCTTAGCTACTTCTTTGTAAAAAGGTTTCTTGCCTTTTTTCTTTTTATCTTTTTGTGAGTGCTTGTGCTTATCATTTGAGCGTCCTGATTTTCTCTTGTCTTCCTTCTTGTCTGAACGACGACTTGAACCACGCCCTCTGTCACTACGACTAGACTGTTTCAAGCCCTTCTCAATCACATCAAACTCACTTGGGATAAGGGAGAAATCAATCTCTCCTGTCATCTTATCGGCTCTTTCAACTCGAATGCGAATCTGCTGTCCCACACGGAAGGTTGTTCCTGATTTCTCCCCACGGAGAGTCAAATCACGATCATTAAAATGATAAAATTCAGGCAAATTAGTGATGTGAATCAAGCCTTCGACTGTATTTGGCAATTCTACAAAGAGACCGAACTTGACGATACTTGATACAACTGCATCGTACTCTTCTCCCACGTATTCTTCCATGTATTCAGCCTTTTTCATCGCTTCGACTTCACGCTCAGCCTCAATAGCACGACGCTCACGGTTGGAAGACTGGGTCGCAATCTCTGGAATCACTTGCTCAAAATGCTCTGCTATTTCCTTGGAACGCCCATAGTCGCGAATCATCCGATGGACTAGAAGGTCAGGATAACGGCGAATCGGACTGGTAAAGTGAGTATAATAGTCAGCCGCTAGTCCATAGTGACCGTGATTATGTTCCGAATAACGAGCTTGTTGCATAGAACGGAGAAGCATCATAGATAATACATCCGCATAGGACTCTCCCTCAACAGCACGCATGATGTCTTGGAGCGCCTCCTGGCTAATCTCACTGGCAGTCCCATAAATCCGCAAACCAAAGCTCGAAGCATAGTCAATAAACTTCTGAACTTTTTCAGCCTTGGGCTCCTCGTGAATCCGATAAATGAAAGGTAGATCCAGCTTGCTAAAGTGCTCGGCAACCGTTTCGTTAGCAATCAACATGAAGGATTCAATCATCCGTTCAGCAACGCCACGTTGACGAAGGACAATGTCCACAGGCTTGCCTTTTTTATCCACCAAAATCTTAGCTTCACTGGTATCAAAATTAAGGGCACCTCGTTTCTCACGCATGCTTTCTAGCGTTTTATGAAGCTTGGCCATTAACTCGATACTAGGAACAATTTTCTTAAACTCTTGTCTCTTTTCCTCATCGCCAGCTAGGATATCATTAACAGCGCTATAGGTCATACGAAAACTAGTTTTGATAACCGTTTGTGTGATGGTGTAGTTGACTACACGACCATGTTTATCAATCTCCATAATGGCAGACTGGGTCAAGCGATCGACTTGAGGATTAAGAGAGCAGATGCCATTTGACAGTCGTTCAGGTAGCATAGGCACTACACGGTCTGTCACATAGACAGAAGTTGCGCGGTTAAGGGCTTCCTTGTCAAGGGCAGAACCCTCAGTTACATAGTAGGAAACATCTGCAATGTGAACCCCAAGCTCCAGATTGCCATTTTTCAAGGCCTTGATGTGCACCGCATCGTCCAAGTCCTTGGCATCTGCACCGTCAATAGTAAAGGTGATTTCATCTCTCAGGTCCAGACGACCTTCCATATCCTTTTGAGACGGAGCATCTGGTACACTTTCTGCCTCCTTGAGAACAGCCTCTGGAAATTCTGAGACAATATCCATGGATTCCAAGACTTCAAGAACGTCAATCCCAGCATCAGTCGAGTGTCCCACCACGTCCAGCACACTAGCAACAAAGAAATCATGTTTCTTACTTGGGTATTTGTCGATAAAGACCTTTAGAACTTCTGTTCCTTCAAGTTTGAGGGCTGGTTTCTTCACATAAATAGGTTGGCTGATTTTCTGATTTTTTGAACGGATATAGCCGGCATACTTGGGCTTTTCCTGATCCAGAACAATTTGGCCGACAACCGTCGTCAGGCTATGTTCTAGGATATCAATAATTTTGGCTTCTGCAGCTGTTCCCTTGTTACGGTCAGCAACTTTCTTGATGACCACCTCAACGGTATCGCCGTCAATAGCATAGTTGACATCGTTTTTTCCTACAAAAAGATCGTCCTCTTCACCTTCCAGACTGACAAAGCCGAAGCCATTTTTATGGGCATGAAAAATCCCTTTGAGGGTAATTTCATGTTTCTTCTTCTGGTCTAAGGTGAGGCTACCATCTTCTCCAAATCGAATCTGGTGCTTTCTTTCCATCAGAGACAGGGTTTTAATCAACTCACGGAAATCCTTGGACCCATCTTTTCCGAGAGCCTGAGCTAGGTCATTTACCGTCACTCGCCCCTTCTCTTCTAAATATTCTTTAATTTTATCTTTCATGTTTTCTTTCTAGATTTTTTAATTTTCTTTTACTGTGAGACCTTTTCAAACATCATTTAATACTCAATAAAAATCAAATAGCAAACTAGAAAGCTAGGCGCAGGCAATACTTGAGTACGACAAGCCGACGCTGACGTGGTTTGAATTTGATTTTTGAAGAGTATAAAAATAAAAAGAGGCAAAGACCTAGTCCTGCCCATTTCTTATCTACTTGATAATACCGTCAATGCTAAGGCAATGGCTAGCCAGAAAAAGACTAAAACACCTGTCAAACGTTGCATCACAGCTTCAAAACCACGCGCTTTACTACGTTCAAACAAATCACCCGAGCTGGCATCAAATACATTGCTGGATTGGTTCTTAGTTGGTTGCATGAAAATCGCAATCACAATCACAACAGATAATACTAATAAAATGGTTAATAATAGGTTGTACATATCAAACTCCTTAAAATCCCTATTATTTTACCATAAATTCTACTTAGATTCAAGATGTAGGGTTACTTTTCTTTCCTTGGGACAATACTTTAAAACTTCAATCTTGTCTGGATGGGTTTTGGAGTTTTTACTGGTTAGGTAATTAATACTGCCACAAGAGGAGCATTTGAGATTGATTTTTACTCGCACGAGATTTCCTTTACTTTTAATAATGATCTAAATTGAACTAAGTTGTATAAACAACTAAGAGCCACACAGGCTGCTGTCGCATAAAAAACAGAGTGGTAGCCGAATTGCCCTGCTACTGCTGAACCAGTCATGGGACCAACAACACCCCCAAGGTAGAAAAAGACTTGGTTAAAGGCAAAAATTCTTGAAATACCTGATTTTGGAGTCATTTTGCTGAGAAGAGCATTGACCCCTGGTATCAGAGCACCCGTTCCCAAACCAAAGAGAAAACGATACAAGCCAAGTTGAAGGGGGCTGGTTGCATGGGCACAAAGAAGGTAAATGATGACTGAATAAATCTGCGCTGTAACTAAAAGTCTATGATTTCCCACCTTATCTCCTAGTTTTCCCATCACTCCAGCACTCATCATGCTAGAAAATCCCATGCTGGATACGATCAATCCTGATACAAAGAGGAGATTTTCAGTCTGCCCTAAGTCCCGCACATAGAGAGCCAGGATAGGACCAATTGATTGAGCTGAAAATTGAATGACAAAGCTGGTTAAAAACAAATTAATCAAAAGATGAGAGTGTTTAATAGAACTAAACAACTCTTTTGTTGGAATAGCCTTCTCCTTAGCCACTGGTCGAAAATCTTCCTTGATAAAGAAAATGGTTAGGATTGCAGCTAAAAATAGGAAGGCACCCACCAATAAAAAGACGTTACGAATCCCAAAAATTTCAGCAATCAAGCCACCTACAAAGGGGCCGGTTAGGGTTCCAGCTACTACTCCAGTTGATAAAGTCCCCAAAGCATAGCCAGACTTATCCTTGGGGACTTGACTGGCTATTAAAGCTGTCGCATTCGGTACGAAACCTGTAAATACGCCATTTAGTAATCTAAGAAAGATTAACCAATAGATATTCGGCACGAAGGCCAAGCCTCCCATGGTGATGGTCATAGCAAGCCCAGCTCGAATCATCATGGGTTTACGACCGTACTTGTCAGCAAGAATACCCCAGATAGGAGAAATCAAAGCTGCTGAAACAGCCGAAACTGAGATGGCTAATCCAGCATAGAAAGCAACTTGGTCACTCTCGATTCCCAACTGCTCTACAAAGATAGGCATAAAAGGGACGACCAAGGAAATACTGGCTCCCGTTAGAAAACTACCGAACCAGGCGACACGAAGATTCTCTTTCCAACTAATCTCTTGCACAGCTATCGCCTCCTTCAAGTAACTTCACTACTTGCACCACAAGCTGGTCACGACTGCCATTATTATCTAATATATGACTCGAAAATTTTTTCTTTTCTTCTAAAGACCACTGGGCGGAAAGACGCGACTCGGCGACTTCCCTAGAAAGATGATCCCGTTTCATGAAACGTTCTAATTGGATATCATGGTCCACATAGACCAGCCACGTTTCATCAAACCAGGTGGCATAGTCCTGTTCAAAAAGCAGGGGAATATCCATGAAAAAAATCGCTTCTGTCTGAGCCAACTGTTCTCTTAGTGCAGCCAATTCCTCACGAATAATCTCTCCTTGGGTTCGCTTAGACCATTCCCGCTCCTCAGGATTTGAAAAGATGAGACTAGCTAGGAGAGGGCGATTGAGTTCTCCATTTTCTAAGATAATTTCCTGCCCAAAGTGCTGAACTAAGACCTGATATAGGCGCTCTCCAGGTTTTTGTAACTGGTGAACAAGTTGATCAGCATCCACCACTTGAAAGCCTTGCTCTCTTAGGAAATTTGTCACAGTTGACTTACCAGAGGCAATTCCTCCTGTGATTCCGATGATTTTTCCCATCAGTCCCTCCTTTGACACTGAGGACAAAAATGAGTTCCTCGTCCACCGAGCTGGAATTTCTCAATGAGGGTGCCACAGCGGGAACATGCTTGTCCAGTCTTATCATAGACCTGATGGAAGTCCTGCATGGTTCCGTCTTCCCCAAAAGCATTGGTATAGGTTCGAATGGTAGAGCCGCCCTTTTCAACTGCCCGTCCCAAAACAGCAATGGTCTGGTCATGAATAGCTGACGCTTCTTCTGCTGTCAAAGTTTGCGAAGGTCTTGCTGGATGGACCTGTGCTCGCCAGAGGACCTCATCCACATAGATATTGCCAAGGCCAGCTACCAAGGTTTGGTCTAAAAGATGGGATTTGATAGGCTTTTTAGATTTGGCTAGGGCAGCTTGGAAGGACTGTAAATCAAAGTCCTGCTCTCTTGGCTCAGGCCCTAGTTTTTTGGAAACAAAGTAGGCATCCAAAAGGTCTGGCGCCAAGAGTTCCATGGTACCAAACTTGCGTACATCCTCATATACAAGAGTACCGCCATCCTCAAACTGGAAGAAAATATGAGCATGCTTGCGTTCAGGAATCTGGTCTGGATAGTAAAAATACTTTCCCTCCATTCGCAGATGTGAAATCAAGACCTTGTCTGTCAAGTAAAAAAGCAAGTATTTGCCACGACGTCCCATTGACTCGATAATCTGACCAGGCACTTCCTTTCGAAACTCGTCCAAATCCGTCTTAATCATCTTGGGATAAGCAATCTCTACACTCGAAATCTTCTTTCCCAAGATCAATTTTTCTAAGCCACGACGAACCGTTTCAACCTCTGGTAATTCAGGCATAAATCCTCCTTCTGTAAAAACAAGAAGCAGGCATGAGCCCACCTCTACTTAGTATTCTTTTTCATTATAGCCAAAGTCAGCCAAATCTAGCTTTTTATCACGCCAATTTTTCTTGACCTTGACCCAAGTTTCTAGGAAAACTTTATCCCCTAGCATGAGTTCGATATCACGACGGGCCATAGTCCCAATTTTCTTGAGCATAGCGCCACCTTTTCCGATGATAATGCCTTTTTGGCTATCTCGCTCCACCATGATAGTTGCACGAATGTGAACCTTGTCTGTCTCTTCATCCCGTTTCATAGAGTCAACCACTACGGCAACTGAGTGTGGAATCTCTTCACGTGTCAAATGAAGAACCTTCTCACGAATCATTTCTGAAACCAAGAAACGCTCAGGATGATCTGTGATTTGATCAGCTGGGAAATACTGGAAACCTTCCTCAAGATTTTCACTCAGAATATCGATTAGACGAGAAACGTTATTTCCCTGAAGGGCTGAGATAGGAACAATTTCCTTAAAGTCCATCTGGTTACGGAAATCATCAATCTGAGCCAAAAGCTGGTCTGGGTGGACCTTGTCAATCTTATTCACCACCAGAATCACAGGAACCTTGGCAACTTTCAGACGCTCGATAATCATATCGTCGCCCTTACCACGTGGCTCATCAGCTGGCACCATGAATAGAACAGTATCCACTTCACGCAAAGTACTATAGGCAGATTCCACCATAAAGTCCCCAAGAGCTGTTTTTGGCTTGTGAATCCCCGGTGTATCGATAAAGACGATTTGTTCCTTATCCGTTGTGTAAATCCCCATGATTTTATTGCGCGTTGTCTGCGCCTTGTCACTCATAATAGCAATCTTTTGCCCCATGACGTGATTTAAAAATGTTGACTTCCCAACATTGGGACGCCCTAAAATGGCTACAAAGCCTGATTTAAATGTCATAATTTCCTCTTATTGTTTAAAATAGTATATCCCAAATGCGTGGGAGAAAGATAAATGCACCTGTCACTGCAGCAAAAAGAGAGACCACAAGCACGGCACCTGCTGCCATGTCCTTGGCTTTCTTTGCCAACATAGAAAAGTGATAGTGACTGGCTAGATCCACCACATTTTCGATAGCAGAATTAATAATTTCAAAGGCTACTACCAAGAAAATGCTCATCAGGAGAAAGAGCCATTCGATCCGTGACACCTGAAAAACAAAACCTGCAAGGATGACTACTAGAGCCGTCACTGCATGTTTTCGCATATTGCGTTCTTCCTTGAAAGCAGTCAGAATTCCTGTAAGGGCAAATTCTAAACTGGATACCAGGTCACGATTTTTCCATTTTCGTTTATTGTCTTGTGAGTCCATAGGCTGTCAAAATTTCTTCTTGTAAACCGAACATCTCCGCTTCTTCTTCCGGAGTGTAGTGATCATAGCCGTTAATGTGTAAAAAGCCGTGTACTGCCAAGAAGCCCATCTCACGCTCAAAGCTGTGACCGTATTCCTCAGCCTGCTCATGCGCTTTATCGATAGAGATGAACAGTTCCCCAATATAAGCATCAAACTCAGACATCATCTCTGCCAATTCAGGATTTTCAAGCAAATCCTCTTCGTCAAAGGCAATATCCAACTCTGGTTTATACTCAAGGCTGATAACATCTGTCGGACGATCCGTATCACGGTACTCCAGATTGAGTTCGTGACTACGCTCGTTGGTCACAAAAGTGACTGCCATCTCCTTGTCTTCTTTTCCTATTTTTTGGGCTGCAAATTCCAAAATTTCTTGGGTTTGTTGCAAGATTTCTTGTGAAACTTGACCAGTTTCATCTACCATTTCAATATACATGTACTTCTCGATTCTCTTTACTTGGCTTTATTATACCATATTTCCATGATTTTATTCTACCTTTTTGATATAATACTATGGAATACAATCACAAGGAGAGAACGATGTCATTTGACGGATTTTTTTTACATCACATGGTTGAGGAATTGCGAAGAGAGTTAGTCAATGGTCGCATCCAGAAAATCAATCAGCCTTTTGAACAAGAGTTGGTCTTGCAAATCCGCAGCAATCGCCAAAGCCATCGCCTGCTCCTCTCTGCTCATCCAGTTTTCGGACGTATTCAGCTGACCCAAACGACTTTTGAAAATCCAGCCCAACCTTCTACTTTTATCATGGTTTTGAGAAAGTATTTACAGGGAGCTGTGATTGAGTCGATTGAGCAAGTGGAAAATGACCGTATTGTGGAAATTACGGTTTCCAATAAAAACGAGATTGGGGATCATATCCAGGCTACCTTGATTATCGAGATTATGGGTAAACACAGTAATATTCTACTGGTCGATAAAAGCAGTCATAAAATCCTCGAAGTTATCAAACACGTCGGCTTTTCACAAAATAGTTACCGCACCTTGCTTCCAGGATCGACCTATATCGCTCCGCCAAGCACCGAATCCCGCAACCCTTTTACTATCAAGGATGAAAAACTCTTTGAAATCCTGCAAACACAGGAATTAACAGCTAAAAATCTTCAAAGTCTCTTTCAAGGTCTGGGACGCGATACGGCAAACGAATTGGAAAGCATACTGGTTAGTGAAAAACTTTCCACTTTCCGTAACTTTTTCAGTCAAGCAAGCAAACCATTTTTGACAGAGACTTCTTTCAGCCCAGTTCCTTTTGCGAATCGTGTAGGAGAGCCTTTTACCAGTCTTTCTGACTTGCTGGACACCTACTATAAGGACAAGGCTGAACGGGACCGCGTCAAACAGCAAGCCAGTGAACTCATTCGACGTGTTGAAAATGAACTTCAGAAAAATCGACATAAGCTAAAAAAACAAGAAAAAGAGTTACTAGCGACAGACAACGCTGAGGAATTTCGCCAAAAAGGAGAATTGTTGACAACCTTCCTCCACCAAGTGCCTAATGACCAAGATCAGGTTATCCTAGACAACTACTACACCAATCAACCTATCACTATTGCGCTTGATAAGGCCTTGACTCCCAGTCAGAATGCTCAACGCTACTTTAAACGTTACCAGAAACTCAAAGAAGCTGTCAAATACCTGACTGAGTTGATTGAAGAAACCAAGGCAACTATTCTCTATCTGGAAAGCGTGGAGACTGTGCTCAACCAAGCAGGGCTGGAGGAAATCGCTGAAATCCGTGAGGAATTGATCCAAACAGGCTTCATTAGAAGACGCCAACGTGAAAAAATCCAGAAACGCAAAAAACCAGAACAGTATCTGGCGAGCGATGACAAGACTATCATCTATGTCGGACGAAACAACCTGCAAAATGAGGAATTAACCTTTAAAATGGCTCGCAAGGAGGAACTTTGGTTCCATGCCAAGGATATTCCTGGAAGCCATGTCGTCATCTCAGGAAATCTCAATCCTTCTGACGAAGTCAAGACAGATGCGGCTGAATTAGCTGCCTACTTTTCCAAAGGGCGTTTGTCAAATCTCGTTCAGGTGGATATGATTGAAGTGAAAAAACTCAACAAACCAACTGGTGGAAAACCTGGCTTTGTAACCTACACAGGACAAAAGACTCTCCGCGTCACACCAGACCCAGAAAAAATCGCATCCATGAAAAAATCCTGATTTTACTTGAAATCAGGATTTTCGTTCACATTTTACTCTGCAATCAAAGTTTCCAAACCAACCTTCATCATATCAGTGAAGGTGTTTTGGCGTTCTTCTGCAGTAGTGTCTTCATCTGGATTGACCAAACTATCGGAAATAGTCATGATAGCAAGTGCATCGACGTGGTGTTGGGCAGCAAGATAGTAAAGGGCTGCTGCTTCCATTTCCACAGCCTTAACTCCCCATTTACCAAGTTCGATGTTCTTTTCAAAGTAGTTTGAGTAAAAGACATCTGATGACAAGACGTTCCCAACGTGGGTTGTCATACCGAGTTCTTTAGCGATATGGTAGGCCTTGTCTAACAAATCAAAACTAGCGATTTGTGGAAAATCATACTGTGGCCAGTCGTTGCGGATGATGTTTGAGTTGGTTGCAGCTGCTTGCGCCAAAACCAATTCACGGACATGAACATCCTCGTTTAACGAACCCGCAGTTCCCACACGGATCAATTTTTTCACACCATAGTCCACAATCAACTCACGCGCATAAATCGAAATCGATGGCATCCCCATCCCAGTTCCCATGACAGATACACGCTTGCCCTTGTAAGTACCAGTGTAACCAAACATGTTACGCACTTCGTTAAAACAAACAGCATCTTCAAGGAAATTCTCCGCAATAAACTTGGCACGAAGAGGATCCCCCGGAAGAAGAATTTTATCAGCAATTTCACCCTGCTGAGCAGCAATATGGATAGACATAGTTAAGATATAAAGGGCGACAGAGAACAAAGTAAAAATAGGAAACTGACGAAGCATCGCAGATGCTAGACAGTTTATCTTTTTTACACAGTTCTCCGCCCGTATTCAGTTCAGCAAATACGGTTTACCCATCCTTTCTTTCTTGATTTTAAAATTAAATATTTCGCAAAACAGTTAGCTCGAGTTTGACTATAACTCAGATACTCTGCCTTTCTGTAGTTCCTAGTTTACCAATGAATCTAAAAATGTATACAGTTTTGCATTCATTTCAGAATAATCGTTTCCACGTAATTCTTCTGGTGTTTGAACAAAAGGCAACTTTTCACTTTGCTCTCTTAATTTCTCCTCACCATCCGCAGCAATCAATAATTCTATTGCGTCTGGATCAAATTCCAAATGAGCCTGAAAGGCATAATGTTTTGGACTGAAGCGAATAATTTGGCGTGGACAACCTTGACTGGTCGCCAAAACGACAGCTTCATCTGTCAGCCCTGGCATATCACCGTGCCAGTGGCCGGTTTCTATGTTTTTTCCGAACAAGCTGACATGAGGATCTGTTAGACCTTGCATCGTCAATGTGACAGGATAAACGCCGATCTCGCGCTCTGGACTATGTTCATACTTCGCACCATAGGCAACAGACAAGAGCTGAGCACCAAGACAGACACCAACGATATAGATATCTGCGGCAATTGCTTCTTTCATAAAAGCAAGCTCAGCCTTAGGGTCATAGTATGGGAAGTTTTCTCTATCCTCATCAGGTGATTGAGGACCACCCATAACAATCAGAAAATCAATTCCGTCAATTGTTTCAGGAAGAGGTTCTTTTTCATAAACCTTTGTTGATGTAATTTGATGACCTCGTTCTAGAGCCCATTTTAGATATGCACCTGGAACCTCAAATGTCTCATGTAAAATAAAGTGAACTCTCATGACATTACAATTTTGCAAGAATCGCTTTAAGCAAGCCTTTGAAATCACCTTTAACACGTTCAGTCACTTCTACAACTTCCTCGTGGTTGAGTTCTTCTTGGAAACCAGCTGCATGGTTAGTAATACATGAAATACCGAGAACTTTCAAGCCTGAGTGAGCGGCCACAATAACTTCAGGAACAGTGGACATACCAACTGCATCTGCTCCCAATGTCTTATAGGCACGAATTTCTGCAGGTGTTTCATAAGTCGGACCGGTTACACCGATATAGACACCTTCATCAAGCTTGATACCGAGTTTTTTAGCCACTTCATGGGCAGTAGCACGGTATTCTGGTGTGTAGGCTTTAGACATATCAGGGAAACGTGGACCAAAATCATCCAAGTTTTCACCCATCAATGGATTTTGACCCGTCATGTTGATATGGTCTGTGATAGCCATCAAGGTACCAGGACCAAATCCAATACCGCCAGCTGCATTGGTTACAATGACACCTTCACATCCGAGAACTTTCATCACACGTACTGGGAAAGTCACGACTTCAAGAGGATTTCCTTCGTAGAAATGGAAACGACCTTGAAGAGCCAAGACCTTGCGCCCTGCAAGTTCACCATATACCAATTTACCAGCGTGTCCGACTACTGTCGAACGGCCCCAGTTTGGGATATCTGCATAATCTACTACAACTGGATTTTCGATTTCTTCCGCCAATTCTCCAAGTCCTGATCCAAGGATTAGACCGAACTCAGGCGCTAGTATTCCCTTTTCTTTCAGGAAAGCAGCTGTTTCCTTGATCTTATCTAAAAATGTCATTGTGTGTCTCCTTTATTATTTTTTAGCATTTGATCGATTTTGTCAAAGGTTTTTGCATTGCGAATGGTGATGTTGCGATAGAAAGGCATCTTGAGCAGGTGCTTATGATAGGCAGTTGCATAGTAGGATTCCTCAGAGAATTTCCCCCAGAAAATCCCAAGTCTTCCAAAATGAACGATTTCATCTTTCAGTTCCAAACTTTCAACTTTCTCAATGACTTGAGCCACATCCAAACCCTCCGTGTAAAAGAGGACATCCTTTCGTGCCAAATCTTTGGTCCACCATTCAGGCAAATTTTCAAGTTCCGCTTCAAAGTCCTCTAGACTCAGCAAAGAAAAGCTCTGAATAAATGGATAATGGACTTCAAAGAAAGCCTCTAACTTTTCAACCAATTGGGCTTTGGCATCTGTCGAAGTAAAGAAAATATTGCCACTGTTGATGTAGGTTTCAACCTTTCCCAGTCCCAACTCTGTCAGTTCTTGACGAAGTTGTGCCATGACAACTTTATTTTTCCCACCTACATTAATGCCCCGAACAAGTAAAGCATATCGCGTCATCTTATACCAATTTATCTAAGAAACTTTCACCAATCATGGCAGTTTCAACACCAAAGTTATCCGCAACTGTTGCTGAGATATCTGCAAAATGTCCAACTGGAATCAAACCGTTTCCTTTAAAGGCTGGACTGTAAGCTAAAAGTGGAATATATTCACGAGTGTGGTCTGTTCCTGCATAGGTTGGGTCATTTCCATGGTCAGCAGTAATCAATAGAAGATCATTCTCTCTCATGGCTGCGATAATTTCGGGCAAGCGTTCATCAAACTCATGCAAGCAATCACGGTAGCCATGAGCATTGCGACGGTGTCCATAAAGGGCATCAAAGTCCACCAAGTTTGTGAAAGAGAATCCTTTTTCAAACTCAGCAAATCCCATGGTCTTCAATAATGTATCAATTCCGTGGCTGTTTGACTTGTTGTGGCCCATGTCGTGGTTGATACCCGCACCGTTAAAGATATCGTTGATTTTACCAACAGCATAAGTATCAATGCCAGCCTCATTCAATTTATCCAAAACAGTCGGTGCAAATGGAGATACTGCCAAGTCACGACGGTTTGCTGTACGAGTGAAGTTACCTGGTTCACCAACATATGGACGGGCAATGATACGACCTAAAAGGGCAGGACGCTCAAGGGTAATTGAACGAGCGTATTCACAGATACGGTACAATTCATCCAAAGGAATAATGTCTTCGTGGGCAGCAATTTGCAAAACAGGGTCAGCTGAAGTATAGATAATCAACTCCCCAGTTTCCATCTGGCGTAGTCCAAAATCGTCGATAACAGCTGTTCCTGAGTAAGGTTTGTTAGCTTCACGAATGACCTTGCGCCCTGAAAATTCTTCGATTTTTGTCAGGATTTCTTCTGGGAATCCGTTCCAGAAAGTATCGAAAGGCTCGGTAATGTTGAGTCCCATGATTTCCCAGTGACCAGTCATTGTATCCTTACCAAGGGAAACTTCTTCCAATTTTGTTACATAACCTGTTGGATTGCTTTCAGCTGGTACAGTCTTAAGAGGCGTTTCGCGAGGAATATTTCCTAGACCGATTTTAGCCATGTTTGGCACATTCAAACCCACTGTTTTGGAAATATGTCCAAGTGTGTCAGAAGCACCGTCTGGAACCCCTGCATTGACAAAGTTATTAGCATCTGGTGCAGCACCGATTCCCACGGAATCCAGTACCACCAAGTGAATCCGATTAAATTTTGACATAGTGTATCTCCTTATTATGTTGATTAGTTTGCTTTTGTTGAAGTTAAAATCTGAACACCATCTCGTCCCGCTACGATGACCTTATCCACCATTTGGTTGAACAAGCCATGCTCTACGACACCAACGACATGGTCCAATTCTTGCCCGAAAGCAATTGGATCTTCAATGACATCCAAGGCTAGGTCAATGATAAAGTTCTGCATATCGGTCACAAAACGTTGGCCGTCCTTTTCACGGAAGCTTGGTTTGTAGCCAGCTCGCTCAAACCGACGAAAGACCTGTTCTGCGCCATACTGAACCACTTCTACAGGCAATTTAAAAGCACCTAGTTTCTCGACCAGTTTGCTTTCATCTACCACCCAAATGTATTCTTTCGATGGTGTAGCTACAACCTTCTCCATCAGAAGGGCACCACCACCACCTTTGATTCCGTTAAACTGGCTGTCCACCTCATCTGCTCCATCGACTGTCACATCGACAAAGTCTACTTGATCAATCGACTTGAGCGGGATGTTCAATCCTTCAGCCTGTTTACTAGTCACACTGGAAGTTGTCACAGCAGTAATCTGCAAACCTTCTTCCTTAATCCGACGACCAATTTCTTCTACGAAATAGTAGGCAGTAGAGCCAGTTCCCAGACCGACAACCATTCCATCCTTGACAAACTCAGCAGCCTTGATACCTGCCATCTTTTTCAGATTCTCCACTTAAACACCTCCAATAAAGAGCTATTTTTATTATAACATGTATCCGTTTTTATTTCATGAATACACTTGAAAAACCCGAACATTTTTATTTCGGGTTTTGGTATCCTATTTAACCATATCTGGATCGTAATCATAGAATCCTGTATCGAGAAAACGGTTTTTAGGGTGAAGTTTACGAACTTCTTCATCCAGCAAAAAGGCTTGATCATGGCTGAAATTCCCCTCTTGAATCAAGCCACGCGCTTGAATAAAAAGTTTAGCAATTTCTACAAAATTCTGACCAGGTGTGTAGAGCCCCTCTAGCTTCCAGTGAGTGAAACCATGTTCTACTAATTCTGTCAATTTAGTCATCAAATCAAGGTCGTTATTTGCAAAAATGTGGGTACCATGATTATCTTCAAAGATGGAATAATGGCTCTCTGGATCACTTGGTTCAGCCAAGAAGAGGTCACGCTTACGCGTCTTTTCATCATCGATATGCGTAAAGTTATAATAGTTTTGTAAAAGCGGACGCTTAGAATGGTGAATGACACTGGCACCATAAACCAATACTTCAGCAGGAATTTCCAAAATCTCTGGCATCTTAAAGAGTTCGGCAGATGGAATTTCACGCGCTAAAACCGCCTCAGATGCTCCTGCCTTTTGACCCCAGAAGTTAATCTGACGACTGCTAGTTACCATGGTTGAAGCATCGTAGATGGTCTTAAAGGAATAGCCATCACGGTTGATCACGTAAAAGACACCCGCATCTCCTACTGTAATATAATCTGTCTTGATTTCTTCCAAGAAGTCTAGGAAAGGCTTGATACGGTCCATCATATCTTGGTGCATGAGGGCGTTGACTGCAACAATCAATTCCTTGCCTGCTTCATGAACGAGCTTGGCGATTTCTCGCAACTCATCCTGGCTAAAGGTCGTTGGCAAACGAAGACCAAAATATTTCTCACCGACGTAGATACGGTCTACGCCAGCTTCTAGTAACTGTTCAACTTGTTCAATACTTTCAGCAGTTGCTGTAATGATAATCTTTTCCATAAGAAAAATTATACCACATTTCTCAAAAATCAGCTATGGGTACTGAGAGTTTCACAAAAAGTTAAACTTATTTCTATCTTTCCCAATCAAAAAGTGAACAGTAACTTGTACCATTCACTCTATTTTATGCATGTATTTCTTCAACTAGGTGGCCATCGTTCATAACATAAATACGGTCGACCTTATCAAGAAGGCGTGTATCATGTGTAATCATGACAACTCCTCTTCCTTGTTCATGGGCAATAGCGGCCAACATCTCCGTTACTTGGTAGGCACGCTGGGTATCCAGACTAGCTGTCGGCTCATCTGCAAGCACAATGCTTGGATTGTTATAGAGCGCTCTAGCTATCGCAGCACGTTGACGTTCGCCACCCGATAGAGCCTTGGGATAATGATCTTTTACTTTTTCCAAATCCAACAACTCAAAGAGCTCTTTTCGGTCACTTTTACTATTTTTTCCCTTATCTAGTCTGTCAATCAAATCCAGCTGTTCCTTGACCGTTAGAAATGGAATTAAGTTTGAAGCCTGGAGAATGAAACCAAACTCTCTAAAACGGAGGTCTGTTTTTTCCTTCTCCGTCAAACTGCCTGTTTCCTTCCCCTTTACTAGAATCTTTCCACTCGATGCTTCCTGAAGTTGTCCTAGAGTTGTTAGAAAGGTCGTCTTTCCAGAGCCAGAAGGCCCAACGATAGCTACGAACTCTCCCGCATTTAGCTGAAAATTCGTCTCATACAGGGCTACGACTTTCATCTTTCCTTCCCCGTAGGTTTTTGTCACTTGAGTCATTTCTATCAATGCTGTCATGCTATTCTCCTTATCATTCTGCAATCGCAGTAATCGGGTCCACCTTTAGCAAGCGTGGAAGTGAAATGACACCACCTAGAAGGGCCATCAAGGAAATTACCAAGCTTAGGACAGAGTAAGCTATCCAACTTGGATAGAAAAAGAAGGTAGCTGGTAAGACTAAAATCACTCCTCCGATTGCCAGCAAGGCTAAAGCAATCCCCATACCAGCTAGGAGGAAGATTTGACAGAAAAGAGACCATACAATGGTTTTGGTCTGTATCCCTTGAGCCCGCATTATTCCATAAAGTCCTAGTTTTTGGATGGTAATGATATAAACAAAAATCCCCACAATCAAGCCTGTAATGACAATCATAGCAAGAATCATTCCTGAAAATACATTAACCTGAGGTGTGTACCCAGGAATTTTTGATATCATTTTTGGAATGGAAATCTGTTTCAGACCATCGCCAGCCACTTCTATGTCATTTTTCAATACCAAGGCAGAGATGGAACGATTGGCTTTCAAGGTTCCTTGTAATGTCCAATAAGTCGTCAGACTCGTAAAGACAACAGGCTCAGTGAAAAATTTATTTCCTTGAGTCAGGCCTACAATCTTGTAACTTGCCTCGCTTCCATTGAGCTGAATGGCATCGCCTAGCTTAATCCCATAGTTTTCAAAAGACTGATCCACGACAACCTCATCATCTCCTTCAGGATAACGACCCTCCGTCAAACTAGGAGAGATAAAAGAGTCCCAGTCTTGAGCAAAAATGGAAACATTGACCTTTTCACTACCATCGACTAGATTGGTCACAGCGAACATATAGCCCAATGGAGCAGCCTCTTCAGAACTCTTATCCTTGTAGTCCTTTTCAGGAATAAAAGATGCCGTCAAATTATCATTTGCGTAGTCAGATAAAACCACACCCGTCGCTTGCCAGTTATCAATAGCGGCTCGGTTGTTTCGCACAAGACCAAGAGCTAAACTGGTCATAAAAAAGACCATAAAAGCGATAAGAAAAATGGTAGTTAGAATCAAACTATATCGAAGTTTGTTTCGTAATATCTCTTTGATAGCAAGATACATGCTTATCTCCTTTAACTTTCCCCAGAGGTAGCAAGAAGGCCACCCAATCCAATAGACAGAATCTCTGTCCTTCCATCCATTCAAAACAACTCCTACCAATACTCTTCAAAAGTATCTAGGTAGCAACTTAACAAATCATCTTAGGAGGAAGCCTCAGCTTGCTATCAATTTATATAAGTTATCCCTTCCCTATCCTGTATGTTAGGTAAGGTCGGGTCATCTGTTTTAAGTGTGACATCCATGCTATCACTTTCTCTAGTGGGTGTCAAGAAGAGTGACTTAGAAGATGATAAGAGACTTTAGTAGTTTTGTAACCATTCTGTAACAATTCTCTGCATAAAAAATGATAAAATAGTTAGGTACTGTTAAGGAGAGAATCATGCCCGCAAGAAAATTAGAAGCTTATGAGTTTGAACAAGCTCCCGAATCGAAACAAACTCCGCTTTATCAAGATTATACACATGAAACCCCAGTCGGCCCTAACCTAAAAGAGATTTTATTTTTTGTAAATATTGCTTGTTTTTGTATTTTTATGGTGCTTTTTAGCTTTATCTTTTTGGCCTTAAAACTAAATACAGCTTTATCCTTTGTCGCTGCAATGGGGACAAGCTTCGCCCTTTTACAACTTCAACGAAAGATGATGAAACGAAAATTTTCAAAATAAAGGTTGGTACTACTACCAACCTCTTTTCTAGTTATCTGAGACAGTTATAAAACTGTCTTTTTTATTTATTCTTTCGTTTTGGAGGAGATTGGATAGCGACTTTAACTTCAAAAATCGTTCCTCTAGGCTTGTTATCTTTGACGCTAATCGTTCCTCGTAAGGCATCAACAATCTGCTTGGCCAAAGATAGTCCAAGACCAAAGCCACCTTTCTGACGGGTTCTCGCCTTGTCCACACGGTAAAAGCGGTCAAAGATTTTCTTCTTATCAGGAGCTGAAATTCCAATTCCGTTATCCGTTACTGTAAGATAGAGGTGACGATCTGTAGCATGAACTACAAACTCAATTTTCCCATCTTCTTCGGTATACTTGATGGCATTATCAAACAAGATGGTCATGAGTTGTTTTAAGAGCAACTGATCGGTCATGAATGGACGATAAATTCGATTTTCATACTCAAAAATACGATCATTTTCAGAAGCAATTAACTCATAGTTGGCAAAGGTTGTTTTAAAGAATTGTGGAGAAACTACTGCTATTTCTGGTTTGATTCCATCATCTCGACGTGCAAGGTTGAGAAGATTGGTCGTGAGGAAACGCATGTTGCGAACTTCTTCAAGACTGGAAGCAATACTTTCGCTGGATTCCATGATCGTCGCTTCTGGTTTTCGAAAGAGATTTTCTAAACGATTTTGTAAAACGGCCAAAGGTGTTCTCAGTTCGTGGCTTGCATTTTCAACAAAGGACTTCTGCTTTTGCATACTTTCCAGCAAGGGTTTGACACTGACACGGGCAAGGTAAACACTGGCAATTAAAGACAGGAGCCAGAAACTAGCCATGACTACAACAATTAAATGCTCGTGATTTTGGCTGATTTGCTCAAGCTGGCTGGTATTGATTAGAACCGCCGCATATTTAACATTGCTTGAAACAGTGGACGAATTTGTTTCCATCAAGATCATCCGGTAGGTTTCTTCCTGACCGTAGCTATTGACAACTTGGATTTGCCGAATATGATTCAACTCTTTTCTGTCCAGTTTGATCTTGTCCAAGCCTAAAAAGCGGTTACCCAGTAAGAGTTGGTTAAAATCCTTGTCAAAGAGCAAGACTTCCGTATTGGAGCTGACATTGGGCTTGATTTCAGCCTTGCTGGCATCCGCTGTTGCTGGTTGAATATCTTTGACTTCTTCAGTTGCCCGATTAAGGGCTAATTGGATAACCACCTGAGGGCTAGTGCTAAGGGCTTGGAGTTTTTCATCTACAGAAGTATAGAGACTCGAGTGCATGACCTGGAGGATAATCAAGGTCATAGCAGAGAAGATCAGGGTGAAAACTCCGAAGTTTCGAATGAAATAGCTAAAATCATCTGCGTACCATGTTTTTTTTAGTTTATTGAACATCTTTTAAAATATACCCGACACTACGCAAGGTTTGAAGATTTTCAGCAAAGGCTGTTCCCTTCAATTTCTTACGAACTTTTGAGACATAGACTTCTACAACGGAAATCGTCGTATCGCTATCAAATCCCCATAGACGGTCAAAAATTTGTGTCTTGGGAAGAATAACATTTTGATTTTGAAGGAAGTAAACCAATAACTCAAACTCTTTCCCGAGCAGTTCTACAGGAGTATCTTCCACTTTCACTTCATTCGTTGAAAGGTTAACGACAATATCCCCATAGGTCAAGGTGTTTTCGTTAAACTTACCTGAACGTTTGAGAAGGGCTTGGATCCGCATTTTGAGTTCTTCTAGGTAGAAAGGTTTGGTGAGGTAGTCATCCGCTCCAAGCTCAAAACCGTGTCCCTTATCATCCAAACTCTCTTTGGCAGTCATGATAAGGACTGGTGTTGTAATTCCTTTTTCGCGCAACTCTTTCAAAACTTGGAAGCCATTTTTTTCAGGCAACATCAGATCAAGCAAAATCAAGTCATAAACGCCACTTTCAGCTTCGTAGAGACCTTCTTCTCCATCAAAGACCTGCATGACATCTGCAAAATCATCTAAAAAGTCAAATACTGAGTTTGACAGACCTAGGTCATCTTCTACTAGTAAGATTTTTATCATCAGAAACTCCTCCTTGTTATGATTATTATACCAAAATTGCCTTAAAAAAAACTCAACTCTCTCTTCTTTTGAGATAGAAAGTTGAGTTTTTATTTATATTTCGAATGAATTAAGCTTTGGCATATTGAGCTACAACAGTTTCTACTGCTGCTTTCTCACGCTTAATCAAGTCAACACGCGCTGCGATATCCTTGATCCCCATACGAATGTTTCGGCTAAGAGCAAGGTCCGAGAGTTGTGGTTCAAAGAATTCCTTGTACTCAGCCAAGCGTTGATCTGTTTTAAAGATATGCGATGGGAAGATGACAAAGCTGTCAAAGCTCATGTCACCACCAAGGGCTGCCTTGATCCAATCCCAGTTTTCTCGCGCCCAGACCCAAACAGTTTCTTGAGTAGCCTTGTGTCCGAGGAATTGAAGGTACCATGAAGAAAGGTCTTGTGGTTTGACCACAAATTTATCCTTCCATGAACGAATCAAGGTTTGGATATTATCAGCATCTGTGCTGTAGGCAAGAGCAGCTGCCAACTGGCGTTTGAAGACAGCATCTGTGGCATGAGTGTAGAGGTCCAGATAAGTTGCGACCAAGTCCTTGGTCTCATGGTGTTTCATTTCATTGATGAGAACTTGTGCACGGATGGCTGCTGGAAGTCCTGCAAGATTTTCCTTGTGAGCTGCAAAGATTTGGCTAGCGACTTGACTAGCTCCTGCATCATTGGAGCGAATCATCATGGAAATGGTCAATTGACGAACCAATTCATCCTCATCTGATTCACCATCTTTGGCTTCAAAACCAAGACGGTCATAATTGTGACGAGCCAATTTAGCAACGAGTGTATTAAAGGCTTTCTCAGTTTCTGTTCCTTCATCAATAAAGCGCTCAAGGGCAGAAATCACTTGAGAAACAGCTGAAACAACAAGGTAAGACTCTTCCTTAGCTAGTTTATCAAGGACTGGAAGCAAGGCTGCATAAGAAATGTGTCCTGCCTCAGCCAACAAACGACGTTCTTGAACAATTTGCAGTTTGCTTGTGTTATCAAGTGTTTCTAACTCAGCAAGAACAGCTTCTAACAAGTCTCCTTGATAGTCGGTAATATAGTGGGCAGTATTTTCAGTGTTGAGACGAAGAGCTCCTTTATTTTCAGCAAGAAGAGCTGCGTAGCCAGGGATTTCGATACTTTCAGTTTCGAGTGTATCTGGTAGACCTTTCCAGTTGCTGTTGAGTGGCACAACCCAGAGACGATTCTTGTCTTCATGCTCACCGATGAAGAATTGTTTTTGTGAAATCTTCAAGACGTCATTTTCAACTTTGACAGTGAGAACTGGATAGCCAGGCTGTTCCAACCAAGAGTCCATGAAGGCTGCAACATCACGCCCTGATGCTTGTCCAAGGGCATTCCATAGGTCACGACCAATGGTATTTCCATATTGGTGCTTTTCAAAGTAGGCATGCAAGCCTTTGGCAAAATCAGCATCGCCGAGCCAACGACGAAGCATGTGCATGAGACGGCTTCCTTTGGCATAGACGATAGCGCCATCAAAGAGCGTATTGATTTCATCTGGGTGTTTGACTTCGACGTGAACAGACTGCACACCATCCGTCGCATCGCGTTTAAGCGCAGCTGGAACCCCACCTGTTTGGAAGTCTTCAAAGATATTCCAAGTTGGCTCGATGGCATCGACACAGACGTATTCCATCATGTTAGCGAAGCTTTCATTAAGCCAGAGGTCATCCCACCATTTCATAGTCACGAGGTTCCCAAACCATTGATGGGCAAGTTCGTGAGCGATAACAAGGGCAACTTGCTGACGGCTAGCAAAGGTTGAGTTCTCATCCACAACCAAGTAAACTTCACGGTAAGTGACAAGACCCCAGTTTTCCATAGCACCTGCTGAGAAGTCAGGAAGGGCGATATGGAGAGATTGAGGAATTGGGTACTTAACTCCGTAGTAATCTTCGTAAAATTCGATTGAGCGAACGGCGATGTCTAGTGAGAAATCAAGGTTAGATAGTGGGTGAGCTTTCGTTGAGTAGACACCTACAAGAGTACCGTTTTTAGTTTTAGCGGTCACCCCTTGCAAATCACCAGCTACAAAGGCTAACAAGTAGGAAGACATACGAGGTGTTGTCTCAAACTTCCAGATACCTGTTTCCCGGTTTTCAACATCAATTTCAGGCATGTTTGACAAGGCCAACTCACCTTCTGCCTGATCAAAACGAAGAGCGAGATCAAAGGTTGCTTTGGCTTCTGGCTCATCTACACACGGAAAGGCTTCACGCGCAAAATGGCTCTCAAACTGAGTAGACAAGACTTCCTTCTTGACACCATCTACTGTGTAGTAAGAAGGGTAAATCCCTGTCATGTTGTCTGTGATTTTTCCTGAAAAAGCAATGACTAATTCAACTTGACCAGCCTCAGCTAATTCGATATGAAGTGCTTCATTGTCATGATCAACTGTAAATGGACGAGCCCGACCCGCGACTTCTACAGAAGTGATTTCCAAGTCTTTTTGGTGAAGGGAAATACGGTCACTCTGTGCTTGACCAGTAATGGTCACCTTACCAGAAAACGTTTTGGTCTCACGACTCAAGTCTAAAAATAAATCATAGTGTTCAGGAACAAATTGCGTAATAAAATGTTCAACTGCTTGCATAGTTTTCTCCTATTCTAAGTTTAAGAGTTTTACTCTTCTTCAAACAAACTTATTATATCATGTTTTGCTTAAGAAAAAAGGATTGGACGGTGATTTCCAAAACTTTCTTCCTCCTAGCGGTCTACAGTGGGTAGACCTTGCGAAATTCTTCTAAAACAACCTTGCTGTCAGGTGTAAAAGTCAGTCCAGCCTCCCTCAACCACTCAGTGAAAAATTCCTCATGAACCTGACGCCAATAGGCCAGAGATTTGTCTCCTTCCCCTTCCTTATAGGCATGGTTGGCTGACACTTGATGAAAAGGCTGAACGGAAACCTTTGTAATTTCGATAATACAGACAGCCCGATCTTGGCTATCTAAAATGATGTCAAAGGTCCCTTCTTGTGGTAGAGATTCGCCTTCTAATGCGTAGAGATCGTAGGCTGAGGCGGTTGCTGTCTTTTCGCCTTTTAAAACCAAATCTGCCAAGAGATCGGCATCTACTCCAAAAGCCCAGGCATCTATCTCATCGCCGATAGAGGGGTTGATTTGCTTGTATGCTTTCCACATTTCTTGCGGTGTCATAGGTTACTCCTTTGTAATTTTTTACTTACTTCTTTTACACGTTTGAGGTGGTCTGGATGGTCAATCTCTAAATTAAAAATCTCTGGAATAGAACTGTAGTGGATAATGCACTTGATACCCAACTGATTCATTTTTTCTATGAAAGAAGCATTCAGATAGCCTGCTACAGCAAAGTCAATCTTTTTTATCCTTGCTTTATTCTGCATATCTCTTAGCATATCTAACATTATTGGACTTTCCACATCATGCCATTGACTGTTTCTCACAGTTGCAAAAACAAAAGAAGTCAAATCATTCATTCCAACTATAATCTTTGAAATACCAGTTTCCATTATCCTGTCCAAGTCAAAATAAGCTGACGGTAATTCAACCATTGTGCCGATTTTCCCAGTAAAACCATGCTCACGCAATACTGTAATAGCTTGCTTTAACTGCTCAGCATCATTCACAAAAGGAAAAATAACAGACAGATTGGGATTGGTTTGATAAACTTTTGTAACGACACGTGCCTCAGCCTGAAATTCATTCGGACACGCCAATAAACGCCTAGTTCCTCTATATCCAAATAAGGGATGATTTTCATCAAAATACTCTTTAGTCCCCTTTAGATAATTAGCTTCTGTATTCGTTAATTCTGAAAAACGATACCAGACCTCCTCATCTGAGTATAGGGAACAGATAGTATCTAGATAATCTTTTATAAATTGCTGACAACTTGGTAACAGGATGTTTTGGTTAAGCTCTCTCAACAAGTATTCCCCACGAATCATACCGACGTGGTGCAATAACTGAGGATAAACTTTTTTAATAATTTTTTCTCCACTAAGAGCCAGTTGGTTTTGCATGTCCATTCACCTCGTCTTAAAAGATACAATATCAGATATTATTATATAAAACTTTCTTCCAGTTCAAAAGCTTCATAAGGTTCAACTAACTCATATCCTAAAAATTCTGCTACTTTTTTGGAAGCCTCGTTATGAGCATCCCAAAGAGGAAACATATCTCTATTTAAACTCTCTAGAATCATTGCAGCACCAAGCTTTTTAGCAAAGCCATTTCCTTGTTCGTTTGGTCTAGTTGCAACTTCCACTTCAACTGCTCCACGGTAAACTAACCCTGAGGAAATCCCAGCAATCAGTTCATTATTTTTAAGAACCACAAAGCCAAATCCACCTTTTAAAGCAAAATCCTGATAGGACTCAAAATCTCCCTTTAAATCTTGTGACCATTCTTCCTCAGAAAAGCAGGTATAAATATGATTATCAATAGGCACAATATTGTAACCTTCCTCTAAATGACTAACTAGATCATTTAGAAATTCAACTTGAAAATTTGTCTTATCTTTAAAAGAATAGCGAGTAAAAGAATTTAGCCCCACTTTCCGATGCAGAAAATCTTGCCAATTGGTATTTTCTGAAATAATAATCTTATAATCTAAACCATATTTTCTAACAAAAATCTTCCCAAAATCTGGAATCCAACTTCCCTGCTAGGTATAGAAAATTCCCAACATCATAAAAACTTGTTGTCCTATCACTGTTTCGGTAGACAGTTCCGATTTGGGATTTAAGACCATAGAGAACCATATTTTTCTTCCATGTTTTAAATAGTTCCATTATCCCCCTACTTCACCTTCCAATTTCTATAGCTTGTCATATCTAATTCTGGAAATCCTAGTAACTCTGCCTTAACCTGCAACACTAAAGGAGAAGCATTATCGGCAGTAATTTCTTCCAAATTCAACCAAAGTGCATTTGCTGAATCATTACTTCCATCAAGAACTTCATGAGGAAGTGATTTTTGATAGCGTTCGAAATCAAGTACTATATCATAAAATGCCATGATATGGTGTACTGCAAAGTCTTGCCCATCTTCTTGAACCAGCACATCATAAATCCTAGGATTAGCGTAACCTTTAAGCTTATATCCTGTCTCTTCCAGAACTTCTCTCTTAAGGGTTTCTGTCAGCCCTTCACCTACTTCCTGGCTACCACCAGGTAGATCAAAACGATGTCGATAAGGACCTCTCGTTTTCTCAATGCAGAGTAACTTCCCATTTTCAAAGCAAACGCCATAAACACCAAAGTGATTTTTGATTTCCATCAGATTCCCCTACTTCAAACTCCAGCCACCATCCACTGTCAGGATTTGTCCTTGCATGGCAGATGCCTGACCGCTAGCCAAGAAAAGGCTAACTTGAGCAATCTCACTTGGTTCAATCCAACGCTTGATAGGCGTTTCACTAGCTACCCAGTCCGCCAATCCACCTAGTTCAAAGTCTGCAGCAGTCATACCTGTCTTGACTGCTCCGGGAGAAATCCCAAAGACCTGAATCCCAGCTTCTGCATAGTCTAGAGCCAACTGCTTGGTAAAGCCAGCCAAGGCATGCTTAGAGGAAGTATAGGCGTGACCACCTCCACCAGCTAGACTTGAGGCAATCGAACACATATTGATGATGATTCCCTTTTTACTTTCCAGCATTTGCGTCAAATAATGTCGTGTCATCTCAACTGGAGTCACATAGTTGATTTCAAAGATTTCTTGAATTTCCTGCGCTGTCTGTTCCAAAAGTGGTTTGTAAGCATCCAAAACTCCAGCAGTATTGCACAAAACATCCACCTGAGGGCACCAGTCAAAAATTGGCTCCAAGTCAAGAGTTAAATCTCTCTGTAAAAAGTGGAAATCACCATCTAAAACTGGATTTTCTCCTTGATCCACACCATAAACTTGATAACCCTTCTCTAAAAAGAGGCGAGCTTGAGCTAGACCAATTCCTGAACTCACTCCCGTGATCAATACACGTCTAGTCATGCACTTCTACCCAATCCGTCGCCAAAACATCACATGGTGTCGGGCTCCACATGGAAAAACCTTCTCCTTCTCCAAACACGTTGATTAGGAAATAAGGTGTCACTTCAAGGGCAACCCCGTTTTGCTCGATAGTGTCAAAAAGTTGGACATAGTTTTCAGCACCTCCCCAACCAGTACGTACGTATTTTTTCTTAGCCTTTAATCCAGGCAGGATCTCTTCAAATGTCATGTTTTTCTCCTTTAATATCAATAATTCTCCCCTTCATTATAACAAAAAAACCGCTTTACAACGGCTTTTTGACTGTGATTTATTTAAATCTGCTTCTACTTACGGCAAATTATTCCCTGCTGCAAGATAAATTTCATACCATTCTTTTCTTGTTAAGCTAAAGTTTGCCGCTTGGCTAACTTCTCTCAAATGCTTAGGATTTGTTGTACCTACGACTGCCTGCATTTTTGCTGGATAACGCAATATCCAAGAAATGGCAATAGTTGAAGGGGTTACTCCATATTTAAAAGCTAGACGATCAAGTACTTGATTCAAAGCTTGAAATTTCTCATTACCAACAAAGTTCCCTTTAAAATACCCGAATTGTAAGACAGACCATGCTTGAATGACCACATCGTGTAATTTGCAATATTCAAAAACGCTGCCATCTCGCATAGTTGCTTGACTATCTTCCATATTAACATGAAAACCTGATTCGAATCCTGGAGTAAAAGCCGCACTCAATTGTAGTTGATTAACAGCTAACGGCTGCTTGACATCTTTTTTAAGCAACTCCATCATCATAGGATTTTGATTAGAAACTCCAAAATCTCGGACCTTACCTTGTTTATAAAGAAGATCAAAGGCTTCTGCTACTTGGTCAGATTCCATCAAAGCATCTGGTCGATGAAGAAGCAAGCTATCTAGATGATCAATCTTCAATCTTTGCAAAATTCCGTCAACTGATTTTATAATATAGTCCTTAGAAAAATCAAAATAGGTAAATTCTTCAATGCGAATGCCACATTTGGACTGAATCCACATCTTTTCTCTTAAATCTGAACGATTTTTTAGGACAATACCTAACAGTTCTTCACAACGACCACGACCATAAATATCAGCCAAGTCAAAAGCATTGATTCCAACAGAAAGTGCTGTTTCTACAAGCTCTTCAACTTCTTTTACAGACTTATCTTTTATTCTCATCATTCCGAGAACAATTTCTGATAATTCTTTGTCATCTTGACCAAGAGTTATGTATCTCATCAAGTTTTTCTCCTTTAATGCTAAATTCTTCATTTAATTAATTATAACAAAAAACCGTTTTCCAACGGCTTTTTGACTGTATATCTACTAAATTCTTCCTACCACTGCAATCCCGCTTCTCTAATTTCTTTCTTAGAAGCAAATTTACCATTTGGTCTGTGCCATCTTCCGTTTTTATCTCTAAAGTAGCCACCTGAATTAGTTGATTGCGAGTTTGATTCTTGGCTTTCTTCCTTTTCTTGTGCGGCCTGACGTGCTTTTTCCTGTTCTTCTTCTTTTGCTTTCTTTTCAGCTGCTTCTTTTTCTTCAGCCTCTTTCTTGGCTTTTTCCTCAGCTTCCTTCTTGGCCTTTTCTTCAGCTTCTTTTTTAGCTTTTTCTTCTTTGTTTTCAACTGTATTTTTAGCCGTACCGTCCAAGTAATTGATTTCCGCATTAGCTGAAACATTGTCTAAAACGACATGCGTCACAGAATACTGATCAATCTTTTCCTTACTACCACCCAACTTGATTTCCAAGAGTTTGCCATTTTCATCAATTCCCACATACTGCAATTCAATTTGTCTCGGAATCAATTCATCTTTCTGATAGATTGGGGTCACCTTGTAGTCAAGATAGTAGTTCGGATGATTGGCCAACCAAGAGTCCAATCGATTTTCGTAATAAAGCATGCTTTCTTGATTTGTGTTATCTGTACCATAATATGTACCAGCATTGAGCCAGTTAGTCATAGGAACCAAGTTTTTCTTTTCATCGTTCAATCCGCTAAACTGGTACCCAATCAAATGACCACGATTCATCAACCAAGCCTTTTTAGAGCCATCTCCATAATAAAAATTATAATTGTGCCAACCAACTGGGTTATAACTTATCTTAGGCTCTCTCTTCTCAGTTGGTTCATCGCTGTCCTTGAGTTGAATATGAGCACCCGTCGCGCGTGATTTAGAATCCAATTCCCCAAGTTCTAGTTGCTTTTCATTTTTAAAAGGCAAGAGTCCAGCTTCTTTAAATAACTTTTCATCGAACTTAATTTGCTTCTGTTCAATTTTTTCTTCTGGAACCTTTGATTCTACCTTATGTCCAGAACATGCAACTAGTGTTGTAATCGAAAGCAAGGCAATTGAGAAGGATAGTAACTTTTTCATGAAAGTCTCCTTTGTTTTCATATAGTAATTAGATTAACATCTCCTCTTTCATTCTACTATCATTTTGTTAATTATTCAAGAATAAAGAGGCCGTTATTATACTATTTTTCTTCCAATGTCCAAAACAAAAACGATAACCACTTTTCAGTAGTTACCGTTGATTTCTTTTGATTAGTCTTTCCCACCAAGTTTGCTGTTAATGGTCATCATGATGCTGGCTATTTTCTCACCCCAGTATGGATCAGAAGCATAGCGAACATTCATTCCTGTCGCTTTGTTTCCAAGGTGGTCTCTGCCATAGTCAATGTAATTTTCACGAATCCACTTGGCCGCTCCGAGAATTCCCTTGTCCACATCGTCAAATTTTTTGGCTGAGGCATATGGGCTCGAATCATAAGCCGCAATTCCAAAGAAGTTATTCTTATCCTTGGCAATCTGGCTCCGCCCCCAAGCACTCTCAAGTGCACTATGAGCCATTAGGTAAAGAGCATTTACACCATATCGTTCCTCAGCTTCCTTAAAAACAGCTCCCTTACCAGCGAGGCGACTATCCCGAATATTCATCAAAGAATAAATTTTATCCAATTCAGCTGCGCTGTAATTACTTGGTTTAGTTAAATTTCTAAAGAGGAAGGGATTTTCAATGGTGAAACCATCAAAATGAATTCCATCAGTTGAATAATATTTCTTACCAATAGTCATAGCTGAGCTATGTGGCGCAACACGGAGACTTACATAAGGTGATAACTCATGGTAAAAATACTTGCCATCACTTGTATAATGAGGGACAAATTCACTATCTTTATCAATAGCTACTAAATCACTTTTATTCATGAAGCCGGATAAACCAGAAATATTGACTGGTATTTGACTATCTTTTTTAGATTGGGCATCTCCAAGCGAGACGATGGTTCCCTGTGATACATAACTCAATCTTTCACCAGAAGCACTATAAACATAAGCAGTAATCGGTTTTACTTTGTAATATTTTGCCTCTGATATCCACTTCCCATTATTCTGGAAGGAATACTCTTTACCTTTGATCGTGAAAGTACCTGTTACATATCGACCATCATCTTTTAGATAGTACCAAGCATCGTAATCTTTGTCAAAAATCCATTCATTTTTGGCCATATAACCACCAGATTTAAGGTAGTATGAACCAATCCATTCACGGGAAGCGTAGGCCCCACCTGACTTCAAGTAGAACCAGCTATTGTAGGATTTATCAAAAATCCACTCTTTTTCCGCCATAGCACCACTATCTTTCAGATAGTAGTCACTTTTCCACTGACTACTTGCCATCACGCCATCGCTATTAAAATAATACCATGTCCCTTTGATTTTTTCCCATTTGTTGCGGGAAATTTTTCCTGAAGCTGTAGCATAGTACCACTTGTCAGATATTTTTACCCAATCGTTTTCTGCCATAGCACCACTACCTTGGAAGAGATAGTCATTGTAGACGGTGCGACTAAGCATGACACCATCTTTATCAAAGTAATACCAGACGCCTTCAATCTTTTCCCATTTGTTGTGAGAAATCTTGCCTGAAGCTGTAGCATAGTACCACTTGTCAGATATTTTCACCCAATCGTTTTCCGCCATAGCACCACTACCTTGGAAGAGATAGTCATTGTAGATAGTGCGACTAAGCATGACACCATCTTTATTAAAGTAATACCAGACACCTTCAATTTTTTCCCATTTGTCGCGAGAAATCTTGCCTGAAGCTGTAGCATAGTACCACTTGTCAGATATTTTCACCCAATCATTTTCTGCCATAGCACCGTTACCTTTGATAAGGTAATCATCAACTATAGTATTACTGAGCACAATACCGTTTTTATCAAAGTAATACCAGACACCACCAATTTTTTTCCAGTTTACGACAGGCTGGTTATTTTCATAAAAACGCCAGTTTCCTTGTTCTTTCTGCCAACCTTCCTTGATAACTTCCTCTTTTTTTTCCTTTTTGGAAGGATTTTCCTCTTTTACAGCCGGCTCTTTCTTCACCTCGACTTTAGGAACTTCTTTCTTGGGAGCAGCTTCTTCTTTTTTCTCGACCACATCTGTGGTCTGAGTTTTTTTCGTAACCTGTGATTCTTCAGCATATACAGATGTCTTTGCAAATCCTGCCATAGAAAGAACGACAGTACTTGCAAGTAGTATCTTCTTCATTTTATTCTCCTCAGTAGAAAACGATCTACACTATTGCTATTTTATAAAACCTATTGTAACATAGTTAACTAACGGAAATATTACAAATTGATGAAGATTCTATTTCTTGTTGACGATAAGGAAGACCTAGCTTATCTCAGACTGGCTTTGACTTCCTTACGGAGATCTTCCAAACTGCTAATGCCGTATTTGTCCATGACTTTTGGTAGATGTTCGATGATATCAGGACAGGCATAAGGATTGGTAAAGTTGGCTGTTCCAACTCCGATGGCAGATGCCCCAGCCAGATACATTTCTAGCGCTGCGTCAGCCGAATCCACTCCCCCCATTCCAATGATGGGAAGATCTGTGGTTTGGGCGACTTGTCGGATCAGTTTGAGGGCGACCGGAAAAACTGCTGGGCCCGACATCCCACCCGTTCCATTGGCTAAGATTGGTTTTCTAGTTTTGAGGTCAAAGCGCATTCCAACCAGAGTATTGATCATGGTTAAGCCACTTGCCCCCGCGTCTTCTGCTGCTTTTGCGACAGTAACGATATCCGTCACACTAGGGGTCAGTTTGACATAAACTGGTACATCAGAAGCCTCTACCGCTGCTTTCACTACTTCATAAGCTAGATCAGGATCTTGCCCAATCAAAAGTCCATGATTGCCGTGATCCACATTCGGACAAGAGATATTGAGCTCGATAGCTTTTACATTAGTTGCCTTGGAAATTCCTCGAGAAACGGCCGCATACTCTTGTTTTGAAAAGCCTGCAACATTGGCGATGATGGGAAGCATAGGATACTCTCTTTCCAGCCAAGGCAACTTTTCAGCTAAAACAGCTTCTAAACCCGGATTTTGCAAGCCGATTGCATTGAGCATACCAGCAGGTGTCTCTGCTACCCTGGGAGTTGGATTGCCAAAACGGGGTTCAAGTGTTGTCGCCTTGATCATAATGGAGCCTAAAAGGTCTAAATCATAGTACTTAGCATACTCCTGACCAAAACCAAAACAGCCTGATGCTGGTATGATGGGGTTTTTCAATTCCAAGCCTGGTAGAGAAACTTGTAAACGATTTATAGTCATGACTTTCTCCTTATAATACAACCGTTCCTGTACGGAAGACAGGACCATCTTCACAGACGCGTTGGCTGACCGTCTCACTATCTGGCACTTTTAGAACGCAGGCATAGCAAGCCCCCATCCCGCAAGCCATACGAGATTCCAAAGATAGATAGGCTCTTGGGTGGTTATAAAAGGTCTGATTGATGTACTTCATCATTCCTGGAGCTCCACATGAGTAGACGGCGTCAAACTGATTTTCTAAATCATTGATGACGACTGACACATTTCCCTTGATACCATATGAACCATCATCTGTCGTTACAAAGACCTGACCATATTGGGCCAATTCCGTTTCGAGAATAACAGCATCCTTGTTAGCAAAACCGAGAACTGTTACTACTTTCACACCACGCGCATGCAATTCCTTGGCCACCTCAAGCAAGGGCGGAACACCAATCCCCCCTCCAACGAGGAGAACTTGGCTCTGGTCGTCCAGATCAGCCAAGTCAAAACCGTTTCCCTGAGGTCCCATCACATCAAGTGTATCACCCTGACTTAATGTTGAAAAAATAGCTGTCCCAGCACCTTCAATCCGATAAATGAGCCGACACTGCTTGTTAGCCTTGTCAATAGACGAAATCGAAATAGGGCGACGCAAGAGATGGGCATCATCAGGCACGCGCAGATGGAGAAATTGGCCAGCTCGCATGGCTTCAACCATTTCCCCTTCTAGGACTAATTCAAAGATTGCTGGAGCGATTTCCTCCTGTGCAACCACCTTCATGGTTTCTAAACGAATCGCACCCAAACGCTTCTTACATGTGGGATTCATGATTTTCCTCCTTAAATTTTAAGGGGACCAGATAAAGAAAAAGCCTTGCTAATGCAAGGCCTCAGTTGGGTTAGGCTAGAACTCATGCGCACACTTAAAAAGTCCCCACAGAGTACCCCCTATCCCTTTTATCTGACACCTTGTGAGTCTCTCTGGACTCCCCTTAAAGGTTAAATTTGTATTAGTATACTCTTTCAAAGAAAAAAAGTCAAGTAGAAAACGAACATTCTACTTGACTGAACTGGATTATTTTTCACGAATCACTTCGACCTTGTAGCCATCAGGATCCTTGACAAAGTAATAGTTTGGTGGGGTTCCAGGTAGGCCTTTTGGCTCTGTCACCTCATAGCCTTTCGCGCTATGTTCTTGATGAAGTGCCTCAAGGTCAGGTGTACTGAGGGCGATATGGGCAAAGCCATCACCTACCACGTAAGGACCGTGATCATAGTTATAGGTCAACTCCAACTCGTAGTCATCACCATCAAGTCCTAGATAGACAATGGTGAAGGCATGATCTGGAAAATCTCTGCGACGCAATTCTTTAAATCCAAAAGCATCTTGATAAAACGCGATTGATTTTTCAAGGTTTTCTACTCGCAAGCAAGTGTGTAGCATTTTTGAAGCCATAGCTTTCTCCTTTATTTCTAAAAAGACTGGGACAATCCTGTTCCAGTCTTAAAAGTAATTATTTACCAAGTTTTGCTTTAGCTGCATCTGCAAGAGCTGTGAAAGCTGCTGCATCGTTAACAGCCAAGTCAGCAAGCATTTTACGGTTAACTTCGATTTCAGCCAATTTCAAACCATGCATCAATTGTGAGTATGAAAGTCCGTTCAAACGAGCTGCCGCATTGATACGAGTGATCCACAATTTGCGGAAGTCACGTTTCTTTTGACGACGGTCACGGTATGCATAGTAGTAAGAGTTCATTACTTGTTCTTTTGCAGTACGGAACAAGATGTGTTTAGCTCCATAGTAACCTTTTGCTAATTTAAGAATACGTTTACGACGTTTGCGTGATACAACGCCACCTTTAACACGTGCCATGTTTTATTTCCTCCAAATATTTCCTAGAATTGTTTACTTACTGTTAGGCTATTATTTCAAGCGAGTAAGCATTGCTTTGATACGTTTGAAATCTCCTGAATGCACCATAGATGCTTTACGAAGATGACGACGTTGTTTCTTAGTTTTTCCGTGGAAACGGTGAGAAGTGTAAGCACGGAAACGTTTAAGTCCACCAGAACCTGTACGTTTGAAACGTTTAGCTGATGCGCGGTGTGTTTTTTGTTTTGGCATGATTTTTTCTCCTTTATTTAACTTTCTGACAATTATTTTTTGTCAGTTGCTGGCGCCAACTGCATGAACATTTGGCGTCCATCCATCTTAGCACGTTGTTCGATGATTGCAATATCTTGTGTTGCTTCAGCAAACTCGGCTAAAACTTTTGCACCAATCTCTTTATGGGTGATCATACGCCCTTTAAAGCGAATGGATACCTTAACTTTGTTCCCTTTTTCAAGGAACTTGCGAGCATTGCGAAGTTTCGTTTCGAAATCACCCTTATCGATAACTGGGCTCAAACGAACTTCTTTCACGGTCACAACGCTTTGTTTTTTGCGTTGTTCTTTTTGTTTCTTCTGGTACTCAAATTTGAACTTACCGTAGTCCATAATTTTAGCAACAGGCGGTTTTGCTTGGGGTTGAATCAATACCAAGTCAACATTTGCACTATCAGCCAATGCTTGTGCTTCGCTGAGTGGCTTAATGCCTAGCTGTTCTCCCTCAAGACCGATCAAGCGAACTTCACGTACACGAATTTCATCATTGATGAATAAGTCTTGCTTTGCTATGGTTTTCACCTCTTTTTTATTATTAGAGAAAAACAAGAGCGGGCTCGTAATGATACAAGCCCGCACGTTATGATAGCGTTTCGTAGAAACTTTTCATCCGTAGGGCCAGGCAACTTGATGTCACAAGGCGAGAAGCTCTCACTTCTGCTTTTCTCAACTTTTATATGATACCAAGATTTCTCTCCCTTGTCAAGATAAAAAGTCATTTTTTAAAAAAACTTTCTGTTTTCTTCTTGATGTCCGCATCAAAAAGAGAGAACCAAGTTGATTCCCTCTCTATGTTAGTTTTTACTTATTTTCCCTATAGGAAAGCTAGGATCTATTAAAAAATTCTTTTTTCTGTGAACTTCCCCATCTTTCGATAAATAGAATACCCACTAACAAAAGGATAATCAGGCAAGGAAGTAAGACCATCCCCATGCTCCAATTTAGATTGATATTATCAATTTGCTTAGGTAATCTTCCAGATAAAATCTCTACTGAACGCAAGTAAGTAAAGGGGATCAGATGTGCAATACTCTGAAGAGGCTGGATCGTTTGGATACCAAACAATAAGCCAACAATCCCAATGAGTGAAAGAAAGAGGACAGGCATTTTTTGCTTGAAAAAGTAAGCAATCAAGTAGACGACTTCCACAATAACGATAAAAGCTAAGAAAGTTAAGAGCAAGCTAGGAAATAACACATCCTGTATTTTCCCAATAGTTACTTCTTGATTCGTTAAGCTATAGATCGGGTAGGGATAATCTAACTGTCCAACACCACTTATCAGACTTCCCACTAGAAAAGAAAATCCACAGATTCCGATAAACAGCACGGTTACATAGCTCACCCCAACTCCAAGAGAGGACATGGCAAATGCCACTTTTGAAAAAGGATATAACTGAGCTGTGTCGAGATTATTTTGATATCTTTCTGCGAACAGTTGTGTTAGCATAAAAATAATACCAATCACAAATAAGGTTGGGATGATAGCCTCTAAAATCCAGACAATCTGATCAATCCCGTGGGTCGGAAACTCCAAAGTATGTGCCTTTATGTTCAAGGGATACAGGGCTTGGTAAATCTTCCGTTCGCGGTCAACCCCCATTTTTAATTCAGAGCTAGCAGTCGGGTCATTTGATACAAATTCATAATCCTTCTCTTCATCTTGCCACTGCAAATAGTAGGCTTCTTTCCAGCGCCCTTCTTTTAGTAAAGTTAGAATTTCTGTCTTTCGCGTCAAAAGATTTTTTTGCAAGTCTAAATTATTTTTAGCAAACTGGTATTCCTCCGAGCTGGTATCAGACATTTGGGAGAGTTTCTCTTCATTTTCATTGATAGCCCTCTCGTTGGCTGCAATGCGACTTTCCAACCTGCTCTCCAAGCTGTGTGAGTTTGCAGTCTGACTATTTAAATAAAAGGTAACACCGAGTACAGATGCAAATAAAAGTAAGATAATCCAGTTTAAACGACTTTTGAAAACTTTCTTTAACAAAAATAGGCTAATATCTTTCATAACGGAACCTCTTCTATCTGCCCCTGATGAATGGTTACCATGCTATCGCAAATCTCCACTAACTCCTCTTTGTAGTGGGAACTCAAAAGAACCATCTGTTCTTGTCTATTGATTTGTGCCAGTCTATCAAAAAACTTCTGTCGATAATACTCGTCTAAGCCATTTGTAATCTCATCCATGAGCCAGCATTTCGCCTGACTGAGAAAATACATAGCAATCACCAAGCGTTGCTTCATCCCTAAGGAATACTTGCGGATGGGAAGACTGATATAGTCAGCCATTTCCCAATAGGCGATTTCATCACTCAAGTTCAGGCCTGACTTCCAGATGTTCTTTATGAGACGAAGGTAGTCCATCCCACTTAAGTTTCCATCCAGCCATTCAACACTCTCATAATAAAACAAAGAAGGAGAGGCTGCGATATGTCCACTACTAAGGGGAAGCAGCTTGCTAATAGCTCGGAACAGTGTCGTCTTTCCCGAGCCATTGATAGCAAGAAGGCCATAAATCCTACCCTTTTTAAAGGTGAAATCCGCATCTTGCAAGATGACTTGTCGCGTTTTTAAGGTAACATGAGTAAGAGTTAACATATCCAGCCCTCCTTTTTCTCAATTTTTAACGATTAATAGTTTCCTGTCTAGTAGTTAATGACCTCATAGCGAACATAATGCCAATCGGACCAACTTTATAGTCATTATAGAGTAATAAGCAGACCATCTTGAAATGTTTACACATTTTTATGTCTGTGGTGATTCATACTATACTTCCAAGCGGTATTGTAATCATACCGATAACTTAGTGATTGTCACAGCAGATACGCTGGACTGAAAAAGATCAATAGATAACAAACTGGCTAATAAAACAACTTTTTCTGATTTTTCAAGGTTTTCATTGCCTTTATATCATTACTATTGAAAACACTTTCATTATATCGTTTTTCTCAGTATTATGCAACAGATTTTCAGTTTATTTCACTAATATATAACATTTCCTTCCTAACGAACACTTTCCATTCGCCAACTATTCCATCCTTTAAAGCGAATGGCTCCTTGCTGATCGGTTCGGTAAATCTTACTCTTGATGGATTCCAATCGTGTCAAGGTTTCCTGATGGGGGAGCTTGGCACGACTGTTCTTACCCACTGAAATAAGAGTGATCTCTGGTTTGAGTTTTTCTAGGAAAACTGGATTTGATGAAGTTTTAGCACCATGCTGGCCTGCTTTCAAGACATCCACTTCTATGTCAGGGTATTGCTTTAAAAGTTCTTTCTCTCCCTTCCCTTTCAAGTTTCCAGTAAAGAGAAAGTGCTTATCCAAAAGTTTTCCATGAAGAACCAAGGAATCATCGGCATCAGCTTCTCCAATTTCCCTTGGAGATAATACTTCTAACTGACTGCCAAAAATCGGCAAGTTCTCCCCTGCTGTCACACTGCGTACCTTGATTTTAGTCGCTTGTAGTTCTGCTACAAATTCCTTCTGTGTCAGACTTCCTTTTGATACTAAAATCTCCCCGACATGGAAAGCCTTGGTCACCTCCAGCAAATCTCCAACATGTTCCTTCTCTGTGTTGGTCAAGATCAGCTGGTCAATCTTAGCTACTCCTCGACTTTTAAGATAAGGAATCAAGGTTTTCTGGGCATTGCTAGTAGTTACCTTCTTCTGCCAAGATTCGATTTTCTTATCAGATTCTGCCTTGCCTCCCACATCTATGAGGATGGTTTTACCAGTCACATCCCGTAGAAAAATACTTTCCCCCTGCCCTACATCCAGCATAGTGATTTCATTTTCCAGTGGATATTTGGTCAAGAAAAAGAGCCCCACGATAAAGAGACTAAACCCTGCTAGTCTTTTGATATTTTTTCTCATATCATAGACCAAGGCTAATGAAACTAAGAGAAGAATCAATAGCCATGCATTGGGTTGTCCAAAGACCAAAGGCCTGCTTGCCATCTGCGAAACCAAGCGAATGATGCCCTCCAACCATTCAAAGATAAGGTTAAATTGAACGGCAGGATAGACAAAAGAAAAGGCAAACAAGATAGATAAGAGTGGTAAGAAAATCAAGTCAAAAAGAAAGGGAAAGACAAAGGTCAAAAGGATAGACCAAGGCTGAAATTCTGCAAAATAGAAAGATAGAATGGGCAATATTCCTAAGGAAATGACTAGACTTTCTCTGGCAACAGCCTTGAGCCCCTCCCCTTCTTTACTTGTCATAGTCAAGATAAAAGCGTAGGCACAGGACAAGACACCTCCTGCCGTCAGGAAAAAGTTGGGCATGATGATAAAGAGGACAAGAACCGTCAAGGCGAAATTATCCAGGCCCTTAACACCATGTTGGGCTAGTAACTTTTGCAAGAGACTACGAATGACCGAAGTCGAGAATCCTGTCAGACCTGCATAGATAAGGGAAAAAGGATAAGTTAGCCACTTCAACTTTTCTTGAGTCAAGCCCAATCGTAATAGGAGTTTCTTAAAGGCATCCATGAAAAAGCCCACCTGCATACCAGACAAGGCAAAGAGATGGATAATCCCTAGACTAGAATAAAGCTCATTCATCTCCTCAAAGTCCGTATCCAGATGTCCTAGCAAAAGCCCCGTCATGTAGTTCCGCATAGGATCTGGAAAGTGCGTCTTGATCCAAACTACAGCCTTTCGACGTAAACTGGACAGATTTTCTCCTATATCCCAACTGCGAACCTGTTTAAGTGACTTGATTCTCTTGATAGTTAGTGTCTGGTAAATCCCCTGAGTCTTCAGATAGGCTTGGTAGTCAAATCCACCAAAATTTCTCTGGCCTTCTGGCTCGGACAGTTTTCCTTCTAGTTCTATCTCATAAATATCTGTCAAGGCCTGAAATTGCTCTTTCTCCTCCTCGGACTGGAGTTTATAGTAGACTTGGAAAGTACGGCCGTCGGCCTTGCCCCTAAAGGACAGACTATCTCCATTGACCTTGATGGTATCTGGCAAAATTCGTACCCTCTCAACAGAATCCGCTAGGTTTTGACTAGCTTGACTCTGCTGCCAAGCTTGAAACAGAAACCAAAAGCCAAAGGCTCCACAAATCGCTAAAACTTTGCCTGCAGATTTCCAAGGAAATTGATGAAAGAGACAGAGCAGCAAAAAAACAAAGCCTAGTAAAGCAAGATAAGATACTGAGAAAATGGCATAGTAAAGCCAAAGTAATAGAAAACCCAGATAGATTAAGGGGATAGGAAGACTCTTAATCCACTGTAACATAGTCTTTTAACTTTTCTATGGTCTTTGCGCCAATACCAGAGACCTTCTTGAGTTCGTCTACAGACTTGAACTTACCATTTGCCTCACGATGGTCGATAATATCCTGGGCTCGTTTACCTCCCAGTCCTTTGACCTGCTTGAGCTCTTCCAGACTAGCTTTGTTTAGGTTGACCTTCTTTTCTTTACTTGTCGAAGGAGTCGTTCCAGAGGCAGTCTGCTGACTAGCTTCTTCTCCCTTTGTAGGAACGTAAACCAGAGCCTCATCACTGATTTTCTGAGCTAGATTGAGCGACTTGCTATCTGCTTCCTCTGTCAATCCACCTGCCTTTTGAACAGCATCATGGACCCGACTCCCTACTGGCAAATCATAGATCCCCGGCGATTTAACAGCACCTTTGACATCTACTGTGATCAGATCTTGTTCAGGAGATTCTTCCTTTTCTTCCTTCTTCACTTCTTTTTCAGACGATGAATCCTTTGAAACGGCTGCAACTTCAGCCGGCAAATTTGTTTCTTTCACAGATGTTTGTGAACTTGGCTTTAGCAGGAAAAAACCGCCTAAGGCCAAACCCAAACCTGCACAGATGACAATGATTTTATATTCTTTGATTTTCTCGATAATGACTTCCATATTTTCTCCTCTCTTAAGTTATTCGCAAGAGAAAGAAAAAAACAGCTGAAAAATCTTTTCAACTGCTTATTTATTTGCAAAATAGTCTTCCTTGGTCAAGACATAATGAACTCTTGTGACGATTCGACTTTTTTCATGTTGATCCATACAAGCATATGGTTCTGCATGGGAAAAGCGCATGCCTGATTTCTGCATGACCTTGCCAGATGCAGGATTTTCCTTATCGTGAAGGGCGGTCAACTTGTTCATTCCAATCTTCTCAAAAGCCAGCTCAATCACAGCTCGATTGGCTTCCGTCGTCAATCCTTGATTCCAATAGTCTTTATTGATAATATAGCCGATTGCAGCCTTTTTAAGGACAGGGTCGACCTTGTGTAGGTCAATGGTTCCAATAAATTTTCCATTGCTTTTTAGTTCAATCCCCCAGCGTCCCAAGGGATTAGCCAAGTAGAACTGAGCAATGTTATTCTTGGTTTCTTCCAAGCTTTGATTGGTTGGAAAAGTGTAGCGTGTATTTTCTCTGTCTGAGGCATACTCAAACATAGCTTCCGCATCATCCAAGGTTACAGGTCGGAGCAACAAACGCTCTGTCTCCACTATTGGATACTGGGCTAGTTTTAAAAAGATTGATTCCATATTATCTCCTTTCGTTTCAAAACTGAATCCCTCTTAATCTCTAAATTTTCAACTACAAGAGGCTCTGCTATATTCTCCGTATTCTTACAACATCTAAGGATTTTAGCTTATCTAGATTTATTTCGTTTTTCCAAATAAATCTTTAGTAATTAAGGACAATCTCCCAAAACCTATAAAACCAGTGTTCCTATCGTCAAAGTGACCTTCACGGAATAAAACAATTCCACCACTACTAACCACATTCTCAATATACTCGCTATTTTCAGCTATTATCTTTGAAAAACCTGGCTGTAAAAAAGTTGTAACTTTAAGTCCCTCTGGCAACAATAATAAATGAGCTGTTAGTTTTTCTATCAAGATTGAAGCAATACCTGGAACAGATTCTCTATCTAATATTTGAATTCCACCAAAAAATTTTACTTTATTATTCTTCGTGATCATAATCTCATCAGAATAAATTGCATTCCTAACCTCTAGGTGTTGCTTTTTTAGCAATTTCCAAAGTTTATAATATTGGATTATCCTACTATTATCATTAAAGCAATCATCCCCTAATACTAAGTATAGATTAAAATTATTTTTAGTTGAATAGTCATATAATTGCGAAAGCAAATACTGTAAATACTCCTCCCTTCTTCTATAATCACCAATAATCTCCCAACGTCTTACATGAATCTTTTGTACTGACATAAAGTTTAGGGAAGAAGTATCAGCATTGACTTCTGTATGGATTATCATAAAACTTTCTCCTATCCTAACTTATGTATTTTCCTACTAGCTTAGCAAAAAAAGCTCATCAAAGCAAAAGTTTTTCTTGATTTTCGAAACAGTTTTATATAAAATAAAAACATCACGATAATCGGGTTTCTCTGTGATGTTTGATTTTAAAGACCCGAATTTAGAAAATGGAGTAAACCTATATGTTAATCGGAATCCCAAAAGAAATTAAGAACAATGAAAACCGTGTTGCCCTCACTCCTGCTGGCGTCCATAGTTTAGTCAGCCGTGGACATCGTGTTCTCATCGAAACAAATGCTGGTCTCGGTTCAGGATTTACTGATGCAGACTATCAAAAGCAAGGAGCTGAGATTGTCGCTACTGCTGCTGAAGCCTGGGCTGTCGAATTAGTCGTGAAAGTAAAAGAACCACTAGCTTCTGAATACGGTTATTTGTGCGACGACCTTCTCCTCTTCACCTACTTGCACATGGCCGCTGCGCCAGAATTAGCAGATGCTATGTTAGCAGCCAAAACAACAGGAATTGCCTATGAAACTGTTCGTGACAATCAAGGACAACTACCGCTCCTCGTTCCTATGAGTGAGGTTGCAGGTCGTATGGCTGTTCAAATCGGAGCCCACTTCCTTACTAAGCAAGCTGGTGGTTCTGGTGTCCTACTAGGTGGTGTACCAGGCGTTCCAAAAGGAAAAGTAACCATCATCGGTGGTGGTGTCGTCGGTACACATGCTGCCCGCATCGCCCTTGGTCTTGGTGCTCAAGTGACTATTTTAGATATCAGTGCTAAGCGTCTCTCAGTTCTAGAAGAAGTCTTTGGAAATCAAATTCAAACTCTTATGTCTAATTCTTTCAATATTGAAGCAAGTGTGAGAGATGCTGATGTGGTGATTGGTGCAGTTCTCATTCCTGGTGCCAAAGCACCGAAATTGGTGACAGATGAGATGGTCAAACAAATGCGTCCAGGATCTGTCATCGTTGACGTTGCTGTTGACCAAGGTGGTGTTATCGAGACAGCTGACCGTGTGACAACACACGATGAACCTGTCTATGAAAAGCACGGTGTTCTCCACTATGCCGTTGCCAATATCCCTGGTGCGGTTGCCCGTACTTCGACCATTGCCCTAACCAACGTCACTCTTCCTTACATCGAAGCCTTAGCAGGAAAAGGTTTTAAGAAGGCAATCTCTGAAGATGAAGGCTTACGTCAAGGTGTGACCACTTATCAAGGTTACTTAACTAGCCTACCAGTTGCCCAAGGGCTAGATAAGGATCACACTTTGATTGATGAACTTGTCTAAAAACATTAACTAATTAACACAGATACGATAAAGAGCAGTTCAAATTGAACTGCTCTTTTTTTGCTATTCTGTTTCTTCGTTCTTCTCTTCATTCTTAACTGGAGCTGCTTCATAAGCTCGGATAATCTGAGCGACAACTGGATGGCGAACCACATCCTTGGCTGAAAAATGAACAAAGTCGATCTGGTGAATGTTCTTGAGCTTTTCTTGAGCATCAATCAAACCTGACTTGACATTTCGCGGCAGGTCAATCTGACTGATATCTCCATTGACAATCATCTTAGAATTAAAACCTAAACGAGTCAAGAACATCTTCATCTGCATGATGGTCGTATTTTGTGCCTCATCGAGAATGACAAAGGCATCGTCCAAGGTCCGTCCACGCATGTAGGCAAGGGGCGCGATTTCGATAATTTCACGCTCCATGAGACGGGTCGTTTGATCTTTGCCGAGAATCTGATACAAAGCATCATAAACAGGTCGAAGGTAAGGATCCACCTTCTCTTTAAGATCGCCCGGAAGAAATCCTAGACTCTCACCTGCTTCCACTGCTGGACGAGTCAGGATAATCCGCTTGACTTGCCCACGTTTAAGAGCTGTCACTGCCAAGGTCACTGCAAGAAAGGTCTTCCCTGTCCCTGCAGGTCCGATTCCAAAGGTCACATCATGCTGTTTGACACTGTCCACATAAAGCTTTTGACCCAAGGTTTTGACACGGATCGGTTTCCCAGTATTGTCTTTGATAATTTCTTCTTCGTAAAGGGCGACAAACTTGTCGATTTCATCGTTTTTGACCATGCTAATCGCAGTCACCACATCTGGCGTGCCAACGGTCATCCCCCGATTCACCAAGACCATCAAAGCCTGAATAACCTGACGTGCTTCCTCACAGGCAGTCTCTTCGCCCAAAACCTGGACAATCTCCGTACGGGCATGAATCACCACATCGAGCTCTTCTTCCATCAAACGAAGATGGCGCTCGTTGGATCCAAAAAGATGAAACAAGTCATCTGGATGACTCAGTTGAATGTCTATTGAATGTTCCTTCAAATAAAGAACCTCTCTAATCCGTTTATTTCTTTATATTATAGCAAAGAGAACAATAAAATACTAGCCTCATCTCATTGTCTCTAGTGTTCTAAGTATTCTTGCCAGATGGCGTCAAAGTCTCCTAGGTTAAAAGAGAAACTGGCATGCTCCTCCAAAAAGCGACTCACCTCATCAAAATCATCCGTGTGTTTTGGAAAAGCTGACTCCTCAAAAGCGAGGTCTGCCAAGATGGCTTTTGGGCTATTACTTTTAGGATTGCGCTCGGTCATGAGCCAAGTGTAAAATGATTTTCTCAATTCTTTCTCCTATCAAGAGTTTTTTGATGACACTTTTCTGATTCTTGAAAATTACTGGACTTGGCCTCTGAAACGTAGTGGTTTATAAAATCTGTTTTCGCATCTGTATAGCCGTCTCGATTGTGTTCAAATTTTTTCCACAAACTTAGTTTTAATTCCTGATACGCTTGGGCAATATCTGGATGCTGGCAGAGATAATCTCTAAAATAAATCTCGTCATGATCTCCCGTCATTCGCAAATGTAAATGAAAAACTTTCTCAGCAAATCCCTGCTCTGTATAGCCTTTATTTAGCGAAATCCTGTTAGGACTTTCCGACATCACTAGCCAACCATTCTTCACCAATAAATCCCTAACTCTTGCTAGATCCTCTATTCTACCTACTTCTAACAGAATATCAACGATATTTTTGGCCCAAATATTAGGGATAGCAGTGCTACCGATATGTTCTATTCTTTGAATAACATTTGCATCCAATATTTTTTTCAGATTTGCTTTTTCCGATTCATACCAGTCTTTCCACTCTGATTTGTGCTCTACTAGAAAAATAGGAAAAAGTTGCCAGAGTTCCTCTAAACTCATTTCTTCAAGTTTCTTTATCATGTCTATAAGGCTTAAATCAACTCTGTACCAAACTGGTCTTGCTTGATTTTGCCAGCCTTCATCAAGCCACCGAGTGCTTTCTTGAACTGACCTTTAGAGATACCAAAGGTTGCCTTGATGTCCTCAGGAGACGACTTATCATTCAAGGTCATGAAACCGCCATTGCTTTCCAAGTATGTCAAAATCATCTGAGCATCATTTTCCAACATTTCAAAAGAACGTGGTTTGAGCGAGAGGTTAAGAGTACGATCCACTTCACGGAAACCAATGACCCGCGCATCTAAAACTTGACCCAGTCGTGGCTCTGCGTAGCGCTCGCTAGGATGGATAAAACCAAGCATGTTATTCTCTGGCAGATAGACAAAGGTCCCTGACAGCTTGAGGCGGTAAACAATGGCTGGCCAGTTTTGGTTCTGCATGTTGTTGTAAGCAGGACGAGCCAGGCGTTGGAAATCTTCCTGATAAGCCAAGAGTCCCCAGATGCGATCTTTCTTGTCCACTTCAAGACGGATGTAAAGTTTATCACCTTTCTTAGGCCAGAGTTCCTTGAGCTCAGGAAGGATATCGAGTGACACAACGATTTCCTTATCAGGTAGACCAGTATCGACAAAGACACCCAAGTCCTTACGAACTTCCGTTACAGTTCCCCAGCCAAATTGGTCCTGAGTGGCAGTCACTTCTAGAGTGGTCAAGCGGAGTTTTTGCTTCATATCCGTGTAGGCAAAACCTTTGACCGTATCCCCTACTGTATGTTGACCTTCTTCCTTAGCAAGAGCATAGGTCTGACCATCCTTTTGCACAAAGTAAAAACGGTCATTTTCATCGATGATGAGTCCAACGATAAAACTTGCAAGATTTGTATTCATATTTCCTTCTTTCGAATAAAACTCAGCCAGCAATGCCAACTGAGTTTTTCTGTCTATTTTTAGACTTCCAAAATTTCTTTTTCTTTATTGGCAGTCATGTCGTCGATGTGTTTCACAGCATCGTCTGTTACTTTTTGAATATCTTTTTCAAGAGTCTTCAATTCGTCTTCAGTGATTTCTTTTGCTTTTTCTTGTTTCTTAGCTTCATCCATAGCATCACGACGGATATTGCGGATAGCCACTTTGGCATTTTCACCGACCTTCTTCACTTCTTTGGCAAGGTCACGACGAGTCTCTTCTGTAAGAGCTGGGATAACCAAGCGGATCACAGAGCCGTCATTAGCTGGTGTGATACCAAGATCAGAAGCGTTCAAGGCACGCTCGATGTCTTTCAACGAAGACTTGTCAAATGGTGTTACCAACAAGACACGCGCTTCTGGAATAGTAATTGAAGCGATTTGGTTAAGAGGAGTTTCGACTCCATAGTATTCTACGTGGATACGGTCTAGCAAGCTTGCGTTGGCACGACCGGCACGGATACCACCAAATTCACGAGCAAGTGATTGGTGAGACTGGGCCATTCTCTCTTTAGCTTTTTCTACAATTGCGTTAGCCATAATTTTCTTATTCCTTTTCTTCGATATTGTTTGAAACTGTTGTTCCAATATTTTCACCAAATACGACACGTTTGATGTTGCCTGGTTGGTTCATGTTAAAGACAACCAAGTCAATGTCGTTGTCCATAGAGAGGGTTGAAGCTGTTGAGTCCATGATACGAAGACCTTTGTTAATAACGTCACGGTGGGTCAATTCTTCAAACTTAACGGCAGTTTTGTCTTTCTTAGGATCGGCATTATAAACACCATCGACACCATTTTTAGCCATAAGAATGGCATCCGCTTCGATTTCAGCCGCACGAAGAGCTGCTGTTGTATCTGTTGAGAAGTAAGGTGAACCAATTCCAGCACCAAAGATAACGATACGGCCTTTTTCTAGATGACGAAGGGCACGTCCACGTACGTAAGGTTCAGCAACTTGTTGCATAGAAATAGCTGTTTGAACACGCGTATCGACACCAACTTGTTGCAATGAATCTGCCATCACAAGAGCATTCATCACGGTCCCAAGCATTCCAGTGTAATCTGCCTGAACACGGTCCATTCCTGCTTCTGCAGCAGGTTCTCCACGCCAGAGATTTCCTCCACCAATAACAAGGGCAATCTCGATACCTAAACTATGAACTTCTTGAATCTCTTTTGCCATTTTCTGAACTGTTTGGATATCAATCCCTACGCCACGTTCACCGGCAAGGGCTTCACCTGATAACTTGATTAAAATACGTTTATACTTGGGGTTAGCCATTTTTACTCTCCTTTTTTTATCCTACCTATTTTATCACAATTTCTAAGATTTTTATAGTATCATGAGCAATTCTTTCAAAAAAATTAGACCGTTAAAAATTCCTCTAAGTCGGTAAGGGCACGCTCTGCAATTTTTTCATAACGAGCCTTCTTATCACGGATACGCTCGCCTTCCAACTCCTTGATAATCCCGAAATTGACGTTCATTGGTTGGAAATGTTTGCTATCTGCATGGGTGATGTAATGAGCCAGACTTCCAATCGCTGTTGTCTCTGGGAAAATAGCCTCGCTTTCTCCCTTGAAAAGTCGAGCCGCGTTAATACCCGCAACTAAGCCTGAAGCTGCTGACTCAACATAGCCTTCTACACCCGTCATCTGACCAGCAAAGAAGAGGTTGGGTTGTTTCTTAGAACGGTAAGTCTGTTCGAGAAGATTTGGTGAATCCATGTAAGAATTGCGGTGCATGACCCCATAACGGACAAACTCAGCATTTTCAAGACCCGGAATCATTTGGAAGACACGCTTTTGTTCTCCCCATTTGAGGTGGGTTTGGAAACCGACGATATTGTAGAGGCTACCAGCCGCATTGTCCTGACGAAGTTGGACAACTGCATAAGGAGTCTTAAACTCCCCATCACGCGGACCTGTGTAGTCGTCTGGGTACTCCAGACCAACTGGCTTCATAGGACCGTAGAGCATGGTTTTAATGCCACGCTTGGCCATGACTTCGATAGGCATACAGCCTTCAAAGTACTTTTCTTTTTCAAAAGAATTAAGCGGTGCTTCTTCCGCATGGACCAAAGCTTCATGAAAATCCATAAACTCTTGTTTGGTCATGGGAGCATTGAGGTAGGCCGCTTCGCCCTTATCATAACGTGATTTGAGGTAGACCTTGTTCATATCAATGGTGTTGACATCAATTATAGGTGCTGCCGCATCGTAGAAATAGAAGCCATCGCCGTCATTAAGGGCATGAATCTTTTCAGCCAGGGCATCACTGGTCAAAGGGCCAGTAGCGACAACTGTAATGACGTCTGTTGGCAATTCTGTAATTTCATCACGCACTACTTCGATTAAGGGGTGGTTGGCAACTTTCTCAGTCACCATCTGGGAGAAACCATCGCGGTCCACCGCAAGCGCCCCACCCGCAGGAACACGGGTAGCTTCAGCAGATTCCAAGATGACAGAACCCAAGCGGCGCATTTCTTCCTTGAGGAGTCCAACGGCATTTGTCAAAGCATCCCCACGTAGGGAATTGGAACAAACTAACTCTGCAAAATTGTCTGTTTTGTGCTGGGGTGTTGACTTAACACCGCGCATTTCATAAAGTTTAACTGGAATACCACGTTCTGCGATTTGGTAAGCAGCTTCAGAACCTGCTAAACCTGCTCCGATAACATTGATATGAGATTGAGACACGGCACTAATACCTCTTTGGGTGGAACCTAGGTCCATATTCAAACAAGCCACTGGATTGGTTGACACCCACAAATCTTTCTAATTTTTCTTTTACTAGTATAACAAAAAAAGGGAAGAAGGCAAACTTCCCTGTTTAGTCATTTTATTGATTTTCTTCCCAATCGTGGTAGGCAGCATAGAGTTGACTTTTATTCCACTGGTAGAGTTTCGCAACTTCCTTTATGGCTTGATTTTTCTTCATACCTTGCTGGATACGAGATTGGATTTCTGAAAACAAGTCCTCCTCGTTCTTTTCCTCCACATCCTGACTGGCACCTTCAACGATGAGAAGGCATTCCCCCTTGAGTGGCGTTTCAGCGATGCTTTCTAGTAGCTCTGAAATCTTTCCTCGTTGGTATTCTTCATAGATTTTAGTCAATTCCCTGACCAAGACCACCGAGCGGTCACCGTAGACTTCTAGCATATTTTCTAACGTATCCGCTACACGGTGGGGTGATTCATAGAAAATCTGAGTTTCTGGGTAATCTTTTTTTAAGTCGAAAAATTGCTTTTGCTGGCCTGATTTTCTCGGTAAGAAACCGTAAAAGATATGTGGCTGTGGCGCTAGGCCACTGGCAATCAAGGCAGAAATTCCTGCAGAGGCACCTGGAACGGTAACAACTGCGATTTCTTCCTCAATAGCTGCCTTGACCAAATCATGCCCAGGGTCTGAGATACTAGGCAGACCCGCGTCAGAAACCTGAGCAATACTTTGTCCTGCTTTCAGAAAACTAATCAAGTCAGGAATCTTTTCCTTGGCATTGTGCTCGTGAAAACTAATCTGTTTGGTCTGAATGTCAAAATGCTTGAGCAAAAGACCGGTATTGCGCGTGTCCTCAGCCGCAATCCAGTCCACTTCTTTCAAGGTCTGAATGGCACGAAAGGTCATATCTTCTAGATTACCAATCGGCGTTGCTACTAGGTAAAGCTTGCCATAGGGAGACTTCCCCTTAAAACTTTTTTGAATCTGCATGCTTACTCCCTGTATAACAACTCGTCACAGAACATACATTCCTCGTCCTGCTCTCGGCGTTGTCCATAAAAATCATTACATACGTGAAACCCGTCTTTATAGATTCGACGGACGCTTTCACGAACATGCTTGGCCTTAACGGGCGTATCTGCTTCCACCTCGCCTAAGCGTTCGCGCAACTTACTATTTTCCAAGCGAAGAGCTGTATTTTCCTCTACCAGGCTCTTGAGATTTTTCTTGATGGCTTCTACATCGGCCAAGGTCACTAGTAGCTGTTGGGAAAAATCGTCTAGTGCATCAAATAATTCTTTTTTGTCCATAAACCAGCCCTTTCCTTTCTTTATCCTTCATTGAGTTTATATTTCTTTCAAGACCAGATATTCCATGGCATTTTGAAAGCTAACATTGGCTTGCCACATTTTTCTGGTTTCTAGCAAATCTTGTAGGATCTGTCGAATCCTTGCTTGCAAGAGATCCTGCCCACAGAGGACTTCGAGAATTCGCAAAACCTGATCCTGTTTTTCCTTGTCATCTGCCAAGCTAGCTAATTTAGCTACTTGGAGATAACTTTCTTTTTTCTTGGTTAATAACCAAGTTAGCAAGCGTTCGCTTTCATCCACCAAGGTCCAAAAACTTGCCTGATTTGCCAATTTTTCAGCTTCAGCTCTTGATTGACAAAACTGGGCTAAAAGAGTCGCTTTTTTCTTAACCAGACCTGCTTGCTCTAATTGATGAATGAGCTTTTCTTCTTGCTTTTTAAAGTGGAAAATCTGGGTCCGACTACGAATGGTCGGTAAAATCTTTTCCTCATCGCTAGTTAAGAAGAAAATGTAAACATCACTCTGGGGTTCTTCGATGACCTTGAGCAGAGAGTTGGCTGCATTAGGATGCATTTTCTCCGCCTGCTCGATAATAAAAACCTGTTGCTGACTTTCAATTCCTGCTTGAGAAAACTGGCCCACCAATTCCCGAATGCGTTCTGTCTTGATGACCTGATTGACCGGCTTAATCAAGGTAACATCGGAAAATTCTTCCTGTTCAATCAGCTTGCAGTTTCGGCATTTCTCACACGGCAAAACGCCTACTTTATCCGTACAAAAGAGACTCTTAGCCAAAAACTGCGCCATTTCCAAGCTTCCAAAGAAACCTGAAAAGAGATAGGCGTGATTGAGCTGGTTTTGTTCTAGGATACGGACAAAGCGGTCAAACTGGTCTGGCTGCCAAGCCTTTAGTTGATCTTGTTTCATTTAGCCAAGCCCATTCTGTCAAACAAGACAGCCTTGGTTGTTTCCACAACTTGCTCCAAAGGAAGACTCGCATCAATCTTGACCATGCGATTTCCTTCTTTGTCCAGAAGAGAAAGGTAACCTTGACGAACTTTCTTGTGCAAGTCCAAACCTTCCATGTCCAAACGATTGACCTCGCGGTCACTATTAGAAGCAATGCGAGCCAGCCCTTCTTCCACCTCAATGTCAAAATAAAGTGTCAAATCGGGTTTGAGGCCATCTGTCACAAAGTGATTGAGCCAATTAATGGCATCAATATCCAAGCCACGACCAAATCCCTGATAAGCAACGGAACTATCAATGAAGCGGTCCATAATGACCAACTTGCCAGCTTCAAGTGCTGGGAGAACTTTTTCCACTAAGTGCTGTCTACGACTGGCAATATAGAGAAGGAGTTCTGTTTTAGGATCCATCTGAGTATGACTTGGGTCCAAAATCACTTGACGAATCTTCTCTCCAATCAAGACACCGCCAGGTTCACGGGTCGTCAGCACCTCCACTCCTTTTTCCTCTAAAATTGGGAGTAGAGCCTCTAAAACACTGGTCTTTCCTGCTCCCTCTGGTCCCTCAAGAGAGACTAAAAATCCTTTTAACATGTCTAACTCATTTCTTTTTTACTACTTCTATTCTATCAAAAAAATAGGGGTTTGTGACAATCTTTTTGTGTCTTCTCCATTCAATCAACCACAAAAGAGGCAGACAAAGCCACCTCTTATTTACCTAGTTCTTGTGTTCGTTTGTAAGATTGATGAACTGCGTCCATCACTGTTCCTCTAAAGGCATGTTCCTCCAGACTTGCTACACCAGCGATAGTCGAACCTCCTGGGCTGCAAACTTGGTCTTTCAAAACTCCAGGATGTTGCTGGCTTTCGAGAACCATTTGTCCAGCGCCGACTACTGTTTGGGCTGCCATTTTCAAAGCCATTTCTCGGGGCAATCCTGTCTGTACACCCGCATCTGCTAAAGCCTCAATAAAAAGGTAGACAAAGGCTGGTCCACAACCTGCAAGACCTGTCGCAGCATCAATTAAGCCATCCCCAAGTTCAACCAAGAGGCCAGCCTTGGCTAAAAGCTGACAAAAGAGTTCCCTATCCTCAGCACGACAATTTGCTGACATGGCATAACTAATCACCCCTTGACCGATAGCCACTGGAGTATTGGGCATGATGCGAATGATACGATGTTGACTTGGCAGAAGACTCGCTAGTTTTTCTAAAGTCAATCCAGCTGCCATGGAAATCAAAAGAAAACTTTCTCTCTTTTCAAGGATGGTCTGATATTGAGAAAGCAAGTCTGAGAACTGAGCAGGCTTAACTCCTAGAAAAATCACATCTGCTTCTGCGAAGATTTCGTCATTGCTGGAAGTCTGACCGCCGAAGTCAGCGATGAAAGCATCTACTTTTGCTTGACTACGATTGGCAAGGAGAATCTGAGCACCCGTCTTGGCCTGCAAGACAGCCTTGGCCAAACTAGCTCCCATATTCCCCAAACCTATAAATCCAATCTTCATCTCTTACTCCCTTATCTGTCCGTCACCAGTAACCACATACTTGTAGCTGGTCAACTCTTTCAAGCCCATAGGCCCACGCGCATGCAGTTTCTGAGTAGAAATCCCCATCTCACATCCAAGACCAAACTGGCCTCCATCAGTGAAACGCGTTGAGGCATTGACATAAACCGCTGCTGAATCTACTTGATCTGTAAAGTAAGTTGCAGCTTCAGCATTTTCCGTCACAATGGCATCCGAATGATGGGTACTGTGGGCTTCAATATGCGCAACCGCTTCTTCTAAACTACTCACGACCTTAACCGCAAGGATATAATCTAAAAACTCAGTGTCAAAGTCTTGGGCCTCAGCTGCTCGACCTGAAAGAAACTGACTTGCTGTGCTATCTACACGGAATTGAATTGGTTCCAGTCCAGCTTCTTTTCGATCTGCAACCAGCACTTTCTCCAAGCGAGGAAGGAAATCCGCTGCCTTGTCTTCATGAACCAGCAAAACTTCCATAGCATTGCAGACAGAAGGACGACTGGTTTTAGCATTGTTGATGATAGATAGAGCCTTGTCTTCATCGGCATCCTTATCCACATAGACATGAACAATTCCAGTTCCTGTCTCGATAACAGGTACGATAGCATTTTCAACCACCGCATTGATCAAGCCAGCCCCTCCACGAGGAATGAGAAGGTCCAGATAACCCTTGGCCTTCATCATGGCATAGCTACTTTCACGACTGGTATCTTCTACTAGTTGAATCACTTCAGGATGAATAGTAGTCGTCTCCAAGCCCTTCTTCAAGGCTGCGACAATAGCATGGGCAGTTTGATAGGCATCTTTGCCACTACGAAGAACGACTGCATTTCCACTCTTGAGAGCCAAGGCAGCTGCATCCGACGTCACATTTGGACGGCTTTCATAGATAATACCGATAACACCCATAGCCACACGTTTCTTGGTAATAAGCAAGCCATTTTCAAGCTGACTTGTCTCTAAGACTTCACCAATGGGATCTGGTAAAGCAACCACTTCACGAACCCCTCTTGCCATCGCTTGGATTCGCCCTGCATCCAAATAAAGACGGTCTAGCATAACATCTGAGATTTTACCTTTGGCCGCTGCCATATCGAGGGCATTGGCCGCTAGAATCTCCTCAGTAGCTGCCAATAAATGATCAGCCATGGCTAGCAGGGCTTGGTTTTTCACTGCTTCACTGGCAGTATTGATTGATTTCTTAACAGCCTGTACCTGTTCAAATTGTTCTTGTGTACTTACCATAGTTCACCTCTAAAATTCTGTAAAGAGCAGCTGGATTTCAGGAGTGATGGAAATCCAGTCATCACGGTGAATCAAGACTCCCTTAGCTTTTTGAGAACGGAGCATATCTTCTAGAGCTGAGACGCCAAATTGGACACGTCCCTTTCCAAGAGATTGACCTGTTTCTTTATCTGCTACTGTGACAATATCGTGGTAAGAGAAGTTTCCTTCCACTTCTACCACACCCGATAAAAGGAGACTTTTCCCATTTTTTGAAAGTGCCTCTGCAGCTCCACCATCTACCCAAATCGTTCCCTGACTTTGAGCATAGAAGGCCAGCCATTGTTTCTGGGTACGAAGGCCCTTCTCTTGCGCAACAAAGAAGGATCCATCCTTGGTCTCCTCTGCGGCTTCAATCAGTGCATCTGATTTCAAGGAGGAGCAGATATAGACTGGCACACCCGACTCCGTCGCAATCGTAGCAGCTTTTATTTTTGTCAGCATACCCCCAGTACCGTTTGACGAACCTGCTCCACCAGCCATATCAATAATCTCACGATTGATAGTCTCGATTTTCTCCAAACGTTTGGCTGTTGGATCTGAGTTGGGATTTCCAGTATAGAGACCGTCCACATCGGTCAAGAGAACTAAAAGGTCTGCTTGAACCATCGCCGCTACCTGGGCACTCAGAGTGTCATTATCACCCACCTTTAGTTCATCAATGACGACACTGTCATTCTCGTTGATGATGGGGATTGCACCACGATGAAGCAATACAGACAAGGCCTGGTGAGCATTCTTATAGCGACGTTTATCTACAAAATCATCCTGTGTCAGCAAGATTTGTGCAGAAACGATCTGGCGCATGAGGAGGTTGGTTGTATATTCCTCCAACAAAAGTCCCTGACCTACTGCAGCCGAAGCTTGTTTATCTGCAATCTTGGTCGGACGTTTTTTAAAGCCCAAAGCTCCAAAGCCAGCCGCTACTGCCCCAGATGAAACCAAAATCAACTCATGCCCGGCCTCATGCAACATAGCTAATTGTTGGGTAATTACCTTTACTTTACTTCTTGATAAACTTCCGTCTTCATTTGTCAAGGACGAAGTCCCCACCTTAAAGACGATTCGTTTGTAGTTCATATTCTCACTCCGATTCTTCATATTTATCCATTATAACATGAATGCTTTAAAATAGAAAAGACTTGAAATGAAAAAGGTTGAGACAGCTATCTCAACTCTTTTATCTATTTTCAGTTTGACGCAATCTTTCCAGCGTTTCTTTAAAAATTTCTGGAATATCTGCTGTGAACTCCAAGGTTTCACCTGTTCTCGGATGGGTAAATCCTAGAGTCTTAGCATGGAGGAATTGTCCATGTCCTTTCAAGGTTTTGCGTGGACCATAGACCTCATCACCAGCGACTGGATGGCCAATATAAGCCATATGGACACGGATTTGGTGGGTACGTCCTGTTTCCAGTTGCAACTCTAGCAAACTATAATCCCCAAAGCGTTCCAAGACCTGAAAACGGGTTACAGCTGGCTTACCTTTAGCAGTCACAGCCTGTTTCTTACGATCTTTTTCGCTCCGACCAATCGGTGCTTCAATCACACCACGATCATTGGGAAGATTGCCATGAACAATCGCCCAATATTTGCGGAGAGACTTTTTATCCTTGAGTTCTTGGGCAAGTGCTAAGTGGGCCTCATCATTCTTAGCAATCATGAGAAGACCTGACGTATCCTTGTCAATGCGGTGAACGATCCCTGGGCGGAGAACCCCATTGATACCTGACAAGTCCTTGATATGGTACATGAGAGCATTGACCAAGGTTCCGCTAGTATGACCGGCACTGGGATGAACCACCATCCCTTGAGGTTTGTTAACAACGGCTACATCCTCATCTTGGTAGATGATCTCGAGCGGCAGATTCTCAGCCACATACTCTAAAACCTCTGGTTCTGGCACATGGTAGGTGACGATATCCCCCTCTTGGACAGTGTATTTTGCTTTCTTGACTTGGCCATTGACCAAAACTTGTCCAGCCTTGATTTGTTCATTAGCGAGACTGCGTGACAATTCTGTCAAATCTGACAGAGCCTTATCCAAGCGCACCCCACCCGTTTCAATTTTTATTTCCATTTACTTCCTCTTTAAACATTGCAATCAATAGAACAATCACCCCAACTGTCAAATAGCTGTCAGCAACATTGAAAATCGCAAAGTTGATAAAGTCTAGGTGAAACATATCCACCACAAAACCTTGACTCATTCTGTCGATAAAGTTGCCCAGACCTCCCGCGATAATCAAAGTCAGTCCAAAAACCAACCAGAGAGAATCCTCCATGTGTTTATGTAAATACCAAATGGCACCTACCATGACGACCAGTGTAATGACAGCAAATAACCACTGCTGATCTTGCAGCATGGAGAAGGCTGCCCCACGATTTTGCAGATAGGTCAAGCTAACGAGATTGGGTATCCACGAACGCACTTCACCCAGTGGAATCTGCTGGACAACATAGGCTTTAACCCACTGATCCAGCCCAATCAAAAGCAGTACAATGACTGCTACTATTCCTCTTTTTTTCATGATTTCCTCTTCTGATCAAAATATTCTTGCATAACCTCAACGAAGAGTGTCCCAGCTTGACTAAGCTCCACTTCTTCCCGTTTGACATAGACCATGCGGTTATCTAGATTATCCTTGAGACGAATGACTGTAATCCCATTGACACTGTCACTATCTAAAAATCCTGAACCTGTCGCATAAGCATCCGTCCGCTCCAAAATACCATTCAAAGTAGCACGGTCCGTCACATTGAACATCTGCGAGCTAGCACTGGTGTCGACAAAGTTCTCTGAATAGTATAGGTACTCGTCCTTTTCCTGAGTAAAACGAACTGTTGGTAAATCAGCTAAGTCCTCCATGACCAATTCCTCTTTCTGTGCTAAAGGATGTCCTTCACGAAGATAAATGTGAGTCTGGAAAGGAATTAGTTCAATAACTTCTAAACCAAGCTTTTCAACCCGTTGCATGATGCCCTTTTTATTTTGATTGTTGAGGTAGATAATTCCAATCTCACTATGCCCTTGAGCCACTTCGTCTAATATTTGAACTGTAGTAGACTCAAAAATACGAAAGTTCTTATAGTCAGGATAACGTTCCGAAAAGGCCGTAATCGTTGGTGGCAAGAAGTCATAGTGCTGGCTGGCAATAGAAAATTCATCCTTTTCTTCCTCAGGATTAGCATACTGATTTTGAAAAACATCAAATCCTTTGACCAATTCTTGCGCTTTCTCATAAAATTCCATACCGCGACGTGTCAAAAACGTTCCTGAACTCGTCCGACGGAAAATTTTAAAGCCTAACTCTTTTTCCAAATCGCGCACAGAAATAGACAGACTCGGCTGACTAACATACATCTTTTCAGCAGCTTCACGGAAAGTACCACTATTGGCAATAGCCACAACATAGCGTAATTGTTGAATGTTCATCTTTTACCCCCAACTTCTCTATCTGTTCATTATACCATATTTCAGAAATTTTCCACTTAGGAAAAATAATGTCGCTCATGAAATTCATTTACACTAGTAACAAAGAATTATGGGTATTAAAACAAAAAAATAGGCTCTCCGAAGACTCGGAAAGCCTGATTTTATGCTACTTCTAGCTTCCTCGCCTTTTCATTTTAAGGCTCGGGATAAAAAGGTTCACTGGACCTTTTTATTTTGCGATTGGGTAAACAGAAACTTGTTTTTTATCGCGACCTTTACGTTCAAAGCGTACTACGCCTTCAACTTTAGCGAACAAAGTATCGTCCCCACCACGTCCAACGTTTACACCTGGGTAGATGTGTGTACCACGTTGACGGTAAAGGATTGATCCACCTGTTACAGTTTGTCCGTCAGCTGCTTTAGCTCCAAGACGTTTCGCTTGTGAATCGCGTCCGTTTGATGTAGAACCTCCACCTTTTTTGTGGGCGAAAAGTTGTAAGTTGTTAAGAGTCATTTTTAACATAATGTTTTCCTCCGTGTTAGTTTTCTGTGATAACTCTGGTTTGGACGAACTCAGAAGAGTTCTCCGATAAGTTTGCCATACCTAAGAAAAATGATTCGAAGAATAACTGGGTCATTTCTCTCTGGTGCGAAGGAAGATCCGCTGGTATTTCAACCTTTAGATAGCCACCTTCATCTTCGTTTAATTCTAAGATTGGTTCATAGCCTGCAAATTTCTCAATGGAATTGACAAAGTTAATGGCAAGCGTAGAAACCGATGCACACACGACATCTAAGCCGTATTCGCCACTTTCGGCGTGTCCAGTAATTTCCGCACTCCTCAGCTCGCCATCTTCGGCTCTCTCAAAGACTGCTTGTATCATGTGTTCTCCTTAAAATTAAGCGTTGATCGCGTTGATGACAACTTTTGTATATGGTTGACGGTGACCTTGTTTACGGTGGCTACCTTTTTTAGGTTTGTACTTGTAAGTAACAACTTTCTTTTGTTTTCCTTGTTTTTCAACAGTTCCAACTACAGTAGCTCCAGCAACAAGTGGAGTTCCGACAACAGTGTTTTCACCACCAACAAGAACAACTTCGTTAAAAGTAACTTCTTGACCAGCTTCAACGTTCAATTTTTCAACGTAAACTGCTTGACCAACTTCAACTTTAACTTGTTTTCCGCCAGTTTTGATAATTGCGTATGTGCTCATTATGCACCTCCTATGATTTTTAGGGTTTCCCCGTATTTTTGTGAAGACTCGCCTAGCATCGTGGGACGAACCACTTAAAAGAAGAGCTCTAAGTATAACAAAGTTTAAATTTAGTATACGACGAGCAACGATGTTCGTGCGGTTGCACAGGATTGTGCATAGTCAACTCTTCAAGTATAGCATATCTTCTTTTTTCTTACAAGTAAAATAAATCAAATTTAAGCTTTTTCTTTCCCTTTATTCCTCCAAGAAGCAAAAAGCATACTGATGTAAAAGATGCTCATCATCAGGGGAACACCTAAAATTGTCTTCTCCTGATAGTAAATCGTCAAATAAGCTGAGAAAACAACTCCGAAGACAAAACTGCTAAGTAAGCTAACAAAAATCAAGCCCTCTCGTAGGAAAGGCGTATGCTTGGTCCGGAAATAATCACCAAAAGCCAACATAGTTCGTTTGATATTCCCTGTCATAAAAGCATTATTATAGGCAATCCCTGACACTTCTCCAAAAGCAGTTGTCACCAATCCCATACAAAAGGCCAAGGGCGGTACGAGATAGATATTCTCAACCGTTTGCGGCACAAAGCCAATAATTAGGGACAGGACTGCAAGTGGAATCAAGGATAAAATCGGCTTTTTAACTATTCGTAATTTTTCTTTATACAATGTTAGTAAAAAGACACCCATCATAAAGGAAAGCAAGGTCATTACTTTGGCACTGGCATCTGACACATTCTGCTGAATGAGTCCTACTGATAGAAAAACCACATTCCCAGTTTGTCCAGCCACAAGGGTATTTCCTCGCACGATAAAGGTATAGGCATCTACATACCCTGCGCAAAAAGTCAAAAAAAGCGCTAGTCTCTTAGACTGACGTGATATTTTTCTTATTGGTAATAATCTCATTTTCTCCCCCTTCTCATTTCATCTACTTATCTAAATATTGTACCACTTTCTCCAAGAAATGCGTAGTCCATTTGAAAATTTTTACCATCTGTTGGATAGTCCTTCTTTTCTATGTTATAATGAAGGAAGGATTTGAAGTCGGAAAAGGAGTATCTATGCTTAAATTAGGTGTCATCGGAACAGGGGCTATCAGCCACCATTTCATAGAAGCAGCCCATGCCAGTGGAGAGTATCAGCTGGTCGCAGTCTATTCTAGAAAACTAGAAACTGCCGCAACCTTTGCTTCTCGCTATCAGGATATCCAACTCTTTGATCAATTAGAAGACTTCTTTAAGTCTTCCTTTGATGTAGTCTATATCGCTAGTCCAAACTCCTTGCATTTTGTTCAAGCCAAGGCTGCCTTGTCTGCTGGTAAGTATGTCATTCTTGAAAAACCAGCTGTCACTCAGCCACAAGAATGGCTGAATCTGATTCAAACGGCTGAGAAAAATAATTGTTTTATCTTTGAAGCAGCTCGTAATTACCACGAGGAAGCCTTTACTACTATTAAGAATTTTTTAGCAGACAAGCAAGTGTTAGGTGCTGATTTCAACTATGCCAAGTATTCTTCCAAGATGCCGAACTTGTTGGTTGGGCAGACGCCAAATGTCTTTTCAGATCGTTTTGCTGGTGGAGCCCTTATGGACTTGGGGATTTATCCTATCTATGCCGCTGTTCGTCTCTTTGGAAAGGCTAAGGACGCGACCTATCAGGCTCAACAGCTTGACAATAGCATTGACCTAAATGGAGACGGTATCCTCTTCTACCCTAACTTTCAAGTTCACATTAAAGCTGGGAAAAACATCACTTCCAATCTTCCTTGTGAGATTTACACAGCAAATGGAACCTTGACCCTCAACACGATTGAGCATATCCGCTCAGCTATTTTTACCGACCACCAAGGAAATCAAGTTCAACTCCCTATCCAACAGGCTCCTCATACGATGACTGAGGAAGTTGCTGCATTTGCACAGATGATCCAGCAACCAGACCAGACACTTTACCAGAACTGGCTGGATAATGCAGGTTCTGTTCATGAGCTACTATATACTATGCGCCAGACTGCTGGCATTAGATTTGAGGCAGAAAAATGAAAACCAAACTACCGACTGAATGGCAAGAATTGAGCGACCAACTCGGTTTCCAAGAATTTACCCCCATTCAAACTCAACTATTTGAGCCTATACTTGCTGGAGAAAACCTACTGGGAGTGAGCCCAACAGGAACTGGTAAGACGCTAGCTTATTTACTTCCAAGTCTTCTCAGACTACAAAAGAAAAAAGCCCAGCAACTCTTGATTCTAGCACCAAATACAGAACTAGCTGGACAGATTTTTGACGTGTGTAAAACCTGGGCAGAAGCTATCGGCTTAACTTCTCAGCTCTTCCTATCAGGTTCAAGTCAGAAACGCCAGATTGAACGCCTTAAAAAAGGACCAGAAATTCTGATTGGAACACCTGGCCGTATCTTTGAGTTGATTAAATTGAAAAAAATCAAGATGATGAATGTGGAAACCATCATTCTGGATGAATTTGACCAATTGCTCGATGATTCTCAGATTCATTTTGTTGAGAAAATTACTCACTACGCACCTCATGACCACCAACTCATCTACATGAGTGCGACGACCAAGTTTGACCAAGATAAGATTACACCAAACACGCGCACCATTGATCTCTCTGATCAAAAACTGGACAACATTCAACATTTCTACATGCAGGTAGACCAACGTCACCGAGTGGATATGCTACGAAAGCTGGCTCATGTAGAGGATTTCCGCGGACTAGTTTTCTTTAATAGCCTATCAGATCTTGGAAGTGCAGAAGAAAAACTACAGTATCGGGATATCTTGGCTGTCTCCCTCGCTAGCGATGTCAATGTTAAATTTCGAAAAGTCATCTTAGAAAAGTTTAAAGACAAACAGTTGACCCTGCTCCTTGCAACAGACCTTTTGGCACGTGGGATTGATATCGATAGTCTAGAATGTGTCGTAAACTTTGATGTTCCTAGAGATATCGAAACCTACACTCACCGTGCTGGCCGTACAGGTCGCATGGGCAAAGAGGGCTATGTTATCACTCTCGTAACCCATCCTGAAGAACTTAAAAAACTCAAGAAGTTTACAAGTGTACGTGAAATTGTTCTAAAAAATCAAGAACTCTATATCAAATAAGGTTGGCATTCGCCAACCTTTTTCTTATCCCCAAGTAATTTCTAATTGATAGCTGGCAAAGGGTTGTCCCTCTTGATTTTGCAGTTGATAGGCGAGCTCAATCTTTTGCCCATCCAATTTGTAGTGATTCGTTTGAATGATAAACTCCTGCATCCCCATTGGTGTAGGAATATAGGCTAAACTATCACTAGCCTTTAGAAAACGCAGGATGGTTTTAGGACTCGAGAAACGGGTCATCACCAGTTCTTCTTCATGAAACTTGAGAACCACTTTTTCCTTTTCCTCATTGTAGAAAAGCAGATAGCTATAATCGCCCTTTTCACGCACTTCCACGTCATAGAGTTGGTCTATGACTTCCAACTGTTCATCAAACTGAATCCTATTTCGCATCCGAATCTTCACATCAAATCCTCTTTCTTGTCTCTTGTCCTACTATTTTACCAAAAAGAGCAGGATTTTGCTATAATGGTCATATGAACGAAAAAGTATTCCGTGACCCAGTTCACAACTACATCCATGTCAATAATCAAGTCATCTATGACTTGATCAATACAAAAGAATTTCAACGTCTGCGCCGTATCAAACAGCTAGGAACTTCCAGCTATACCTTCCACGGTGGAGAGCACAGTCGCTTTTCCCACTGTCTAGGAGTCTATGAGATCGCTCGTCGTATCACGGAGATTTTTGAAGAAAAATATCCTGAAGAATGGGATCCTGCTGAGTCTCTCTTGACCATGACCGCTGCTCTCCTACACGACCTTGGGCATGGTGCCTACTCGCATACTTTTGAACATCTCTTTGATACAGATCATGAGGCCATTACTCAGGAAATCATCCAAAGTCCTGAGACAGAGATTCACCAAGTTCTGCTACAAGTAGCACCAGACTTTCCAAAAAAGGTTGCCAGCGTCATTGATCATACCTATCCTAACAAGCAGGTCGTGCAACTCATTTCCAGTCAGATCGATGCAGACCGCATGGACTATCTCTTGCGTGACTCCTACTTTACAGGTGCTTCCTATGGTGAATTTGACCTGACTCGCATCCTCCGAGTCATTCGTCCAGTCGAAAATGGCATCGCCTTTCAGCGCAACGGCATGCACGCCATTGAAGACTATGTCCTCAGTCGCTATCAGATGTATATGCAGGTTTATTTTCACCCAGCAACACGCGCCATGGAAGTTCTCCTACAGAATCTTCTCAAGCGCGCCAAAGAACTCTATCCTGAGGATAAGGATTTCTTTGCACGCACTTCTCCTCATTTACTACCTTTTTTTGAAAAGAAAGTTACTCTATCTGACTATTTGGCTCTGGATGATGGCGTGATGAATACCTACTTCCAACTCTGGATGACCAGTCCTGACAAGATACTAGCCGACTTGTCGCAACGCTTTGTTAACCGTAAGGTCTTTAAATCCATTACCTTTTCAGAAAAAGACCAAGACCAACTCGCAACCATGAGACAATTGGTTGAGGACATCGGCTTTGATCCCGACTACTACACTGCCATTCATAAGAACTTTGACCTCCCTTATGATATCTATCGTCCCGAATCTGAAAATCCACGGACTCAGATTGAGATTTTACAAAAAAATGGTGAACTGGCAGAACTCTCTAGCCTGTCCCCTATCGTCCAATCCCTTGCTGGCAGTCGCCACGGAGATAATCGTTTCTATTTCCCGAAAGAAATGTTGGACCAAAACAGCATCTTCGCAAGCATTACCCAGCAATTTTTACACTTGATTGAGAACGATCATTTTACCCCAAATAAGAACTAATAGAGGAAATATATGAGTATCAAACTAATCGCCGTCGATATCGATGGTACCCTGGTTAACAGTAAAAAGGAAATCACTCCTGAAGTCTTTTCTGCCATCCAAGATGCCAAACAAGTCGGTGTCAAGGTTGTCATTGCAACCGGTCGCCCTATCGCAGGTGTTGCCAAACTTCTGGATGATTTGCAGTTGAGAGACGAGGGTGACTATGTGGTAACCTTCAACGGTGCCCTTGTCCAAGAAACTGCTACTGGCCATGAGATTATCAGCGAATCCTTGACCTATGAGGATTATCTAGATATGGAATTCCTCAGTCGCAAGCTCGGTGTTCATATGCACGCTATTACCAAGGACGGTATCTATACTGCCAATCGCAATATCGGAAAATACACGGTGCACGAATCAACCCTCGTCAGCATGCCCATCTTTTACCGCACTCCTGAAGAAATGGCTGACAAGGAAATCGTCAAGTGTATGTTTATCGATGAACCGGAGATTCTCGATGCTGCGATTGATAAGATACCAGCAGAATTTTACGATCGCTACTCCATCAACAAATCTGCTCCCTTCTACCTTGAACTCCTTAAAAAGAATGTAGACAAGGGTTCAGCCATCACTCACCTAGCTGAAAAACTCGGATTGACCAAAGATGAAACCATGGCGATCGGGGACGAAGAAAATGACCGCGCCATGCTGGAAGTCGTTGGAAATCCCGTTGTCATGGAAAATGGAAATCCTGAACTCAAAAAAATCGCCAAATACATCACCAAAACAAATGATGAATCCGGCGTCGCCCATGCCATCCGTACGTGGGTACTGTAGCAAAAGGTATGAATAGACGAAAACCGCTCAGCTGAGCGGTTTTTTACACTATTCATATTGCCCCCTGCAGGAATCGAACCTGCAACTACTCCTTAGGAGGGAGTTGTTATATCCATTGAACTAAGGGAGCTAGAGAAAAACTCTGCTGATTAGCAGAGTCTTTTAGTCGACTTAACGACGGATTTCTTTGATACGAGCTGCTTTACCTTGAAGAGCACGCAAGTAGTACAATTTCGCACGACGTACTTTACCGTAACGAACAACTTCGATCTTTTCAACACGTGGAGTGTGGATTGGGAAGATACGCTCAACACCTACACCGTTAGAGATTTTACGAACTGTGTAGTTTTCTGAGATGCCAGCACCTTTACGTGCGATAACAACACCTTCAAAAATCTGGATACGTTCACGGTTTCCTTCGACAACTTTCGCGTGTACACGAACAGTGTCACCAGGACGGAATGATGGGATATCTGTACGAAGTTGACCTTCAGTCAAGCTTTGAATTAATGGATTCATTTTATTCTCCTATCTTTGTCAATCTTGAGGAACCTTCCTCAGCGGATAAACTGTATTTTTGTGCGTCCATTACACACAAGATACAGTTTACCAAATTTCCACCTAAAAGTAAAGAAATTTATAGCAGAATTCCTAAAAAAATCGCTAGAAAACCGCCTATATAAGTTAAGAGAAAATAGCTATAAAATACCTTCTTGTCACTTAATAGTCTTTGTAGCTCGTCATTCAAGGTTGAAAAAGTCGTCAAGCCACCACAAAAACCTGTCGCTAGGATAGCATAGACTTCCTTAGACCCCACATGGTTGTAGAGTAAGCCAATCAAAAAACAGCCTAGAAGATTGGCTATGAGCGTTCCGAGTGGTAATTTTGAAGCTTGATTATAGCGGGAAAAGAAATAACGCACCAGGGCTCCGAACCCGCAGGCGATTGCAAGATGAACGATTACCATTTCTTCCTCCCTAGAATATAAGCCAAGAGCAGACCTCCCCCAATACTCAAAAGCAGATAGATGACTAAGCTAAGATAACGCCCAGTATCGAGCAATTTCACAGCATCCAAGAGTAGACTAGAAAAGGTTGTTAAACCTCCGCAAAAACCCGTCCCCAGTGCTAAAACCAAGCCTTTACTAGTTCCCTTATAGACCAGATAGCCTTTCACCAGATAGACCAGGCAGAAAATTCCCAGATAGTTGACAAGGAGGGTGCCCCAAGGAAAGTCTGGGCTGGCTGGTAACCAGGTGGAAACGAGATAGCGGACAAGGCCTCCCAACATAGCAGCCATAAAAATTCCGAGCGGATAGAATTGTTCTTTTTTCATTTGATGTTTTGATCCTGATAATCACGCGAACGTTTGAGTATGTCTGAAAAAGTTGCAACAATGGTCTCCTGATAGCGCTTATCTTCTACTCGATTTTTGATCTTTTCAAAAATAACTTCTTCTCTCTTAGTATCTAAGATTGGCTTACCAGAGGCTTTCTTATAAGCAACAACCCCTTCAACTAGGTGCATCCGTTCTTCTAGGAGCTTGACGATTTGGTCGTCGATTTGATCAATTTCTTGCCGAATAATATCTAAGTTCATACAGTCTCCTCCTTTATTTGAATTATTGTATCAAAAAGCCACCAAATAGGCTAGTAAAATCTAGTTTAGCTACTAAAAACTGCACCGACTCCTTCCAGTCAGCGCAGCTTGTTTCTTATCCTATTTTTGCAGCCAATTCTTCTGCGAATTGTTCCAAGCGTTCGATGTCTTCTTCCTCAGCAGAAAGATCTACTTTAACACACTCTGAACCTTTTTCTGCTCCTGTCGCTACAAAAACGCGATCAAAGTCATCGACAGCCTTACAGAATTCGTCGTAGAAGGTGTCACCTGAACCAACAACTCCGTAGATTTTACCATTCAAGTTGAGATCAGCTAGATCTTCGTAGAAGTCCATCATCTCATCTGGCAATTCTCCATCACCGTAAGTATAGGTTGCAACGATCGCGATGTCCGCCTCCAAGAAGTCTGAAGCGTCAACAGTCGTACATTCATCCACATCGACATCCAAACCCAAGTCACGCAATTTATCTGCTACAATATCTGCAATTTCTTCGGTATTACCGGTCATACTGGCAAATACAATTTTTGCTAATGCCATATCGTCCTCCTCAATTTATCTTTCTCCATTATATCATATCTTTTTCATTTTAAAAATAAAAATTCTTGTGCTACAATGAAATGAGAAAGAATTGAGGTTATTTATGGAAATTTGCCAGCAAATCTTAGAGAAAATCAAAGAATACGATACGATCATCATTCATCGTCATATGAAACCAGATCCTGATGCCTTAGGGAGTCAGGTAGGTTTGAAAGCTCTTCTCACACACCATTTTCCTGAAAAGACCATCAAAGCAGTCGGTTTTAACGAACCAACTCTAACTTGGATGGCGGAAATGGATACTGTCCAAGACAGTGATTACCAAGGAGCTCTTGCGATTATTTGTGATACAGCAAATCGTCCTCGTATCGATGATAAACGCTATGAACAAGCTGATTTCACCATCAAAATCGATCACCATCCAAATGATGATATCTATGGTGACCTATCTTGGGTGGATACAAGTTCAAGCAGTGCCAGTGAAATGATTGCCCTATTTGCTCAAGAAAATCAACTGGCCTTGTCTAGTGAAGCGGCTCGACTTCTCTATGCAGGAATTGTCGGGGACACGGGGCGTTTTCTCTACCCATCAACTAGTGCTCGTACCTTTAGGATAGCTGGCCAGCTCCGAGAAGTTGATTTTGACTTTGCTGGATTGTCTCGTCAAATGGATACCATGAGCTTCAAGATTGCAAAATTGCAAGGCTTTGTCTATGATCATTTAGAAGTCGATGAGAATGGAGCTGCACGCGTTCTGCTTACTCAAGACATCTTGAAAAAATACAAGGTTACAGATGCTGAAACGGCGGCGATTGTCGGAGCACCTGGCCGAATTGATACCGTTAAGGCTTGGGCTATCTTTGTTGAGCAAGCTGACGGTCACTTCCGCGTGCGTATGCGCAGTAAAATCACCCCTATCAATGAAATTGCCAAACAACACGACGGAGGGGGACATCCATTAGCTAGTGGTGCCAATTCCTATAGTCTAGAAGAAAACGAAATCATCTACCAAAAGTTAAAAAACTTGCTTAAAAACTGATAAAATACTTGCCAAACTTTTCAGAATCTGATAGACTAGTAAGGTAACAATCTATGGCTCGCAAAGAGACCATGGCAGAAAGGAAATATTGCAAAATGAAAAAAGATATCCATCCAGAATATCGCCCAGTTGTCTTCATGGACACAACTACTGGTTACAAATTCCTTAGCGGTTCAACAAAACGCTCTAACGAAACTGTTGAGTTCGAAGGCGAAACTTACCCATTGATCCGTGTGGAAATTTCATCAGACTCACACCCATTCTACACTGGACGTCAAAAGTTCACTCAAGCAGATGGACGTGTGGATCGTTTCAACAAAAAATACGGTCTCAAATAATCAACCGCATTTATTGCTTAAAAACGTTGATACAAAGCCTTTTCCAAGAAATTGGAATTGGCTTTTTTTGTTTTTAGTACCGTTTTTGGTACCGTCTTGGAAAACTAACCTTTTGCACTATCCAGGTAATCTACAAATTTTGTGATAGCTTTCTTCTCTCCTGCTACTGTAGAATGGCTATAAGTATCCAAGGTCATCTGACTACTTGCATGCCCTAACCTTTTGGCCGCATTGACAGGGTCAACCCCTACTTCAATCATCAAGGTAGCATGAGTATGTCTGAAGCCATGAGGAGTAATTTTTTTCAGATTATGCTTTTTGATAACCCGCTTGAGTACGCTATTAATATAGTCCTGATATAAAGGCTCTATCTTTCCATCTCGGCCAACAAACGTAAACATGTAATCACTATCAATCAATGGGGTAACTGACAGTTGCCCCTTTTCTTTTCTGCTCTTTTGTTTCCACTCTTTCAAAATCGAGACTGTCTCAGTATCTAAAGGAATTTGCCGTATTGAAAACTTGTTTTTGGTGCTTTTCTCAACGGCTTTCCCCTTGATTCTACCTAGGTTTTTGCTGATAGAAAGTAATTGATTGTCAAAATCGATGTCAGACCACCTCAAAGAATACAGCTCCCCTTTCCTTAAACCACTATAGGCCAACAAACGAAATAAGGCATAGTTTTTATAAGGCTCTTCTGCCTTAATAATGGCTAAAAACTCATGCAACTCCTCAACGCTAAAGAAGTTATCTGACTTCTTCCGCTCTCTTTTTGGGAGTATCACTTGTTTCATTGGGTTGTCTGTAATCAATTTCATTTTCAAAGCAAAATCAAACACTTGACTAGTGTAAGATTTGACCTGTTTGATATTCCTAAAAGTCTGACCTTTTTCGGTAATAAAGTCCTGACATTGCCAAGGAGTAATTTTGGAAATTTTCACCTTTCCAAGAACTGGCAAGATATGAATTCTAAACAAATCATCTGTACGGACGCTTGTCGTCCTCTCTACTGTGTTTTGATAAGTTTTGAACCATTCCTCAAAAACTTCATCAAAACGTCTCTCAGAGACTCTCAGAAGTTCTGAGAGGTCTCCTGACGCTTTTTTGTGGTAAATCATAGCTTCATACTGTCTAGCTTCTCTACGGCTCTTAAAACCGCCTTTAAAGAAGTCTTTACGTTTGCCATCAATCACCCTGTAGATTCTGACCTTATAAAGATACCCTGATTTAGACTTTTTAGCTTTATATTTAATAATAGACATTCTAATTTCTCCTTTATTTTTTAAGGTTTCGGGGCTTATAAAATAAAGAAATCATGATTGTCAGTTATTTCTTACTCTTTTTCTCCTCTTGCAGTCTCTTGTATTCGTCAGAATTTATCCATGCCTCCCAAACATAATGATAAGGAGAGTCTTCTGCACCTGATTTGTTAATCAGGAATGGAATAAGGCCTTGTTTCTCGTCAGCTATAAATTCCTTAACAGCTTTAACCAAAACAGGGTTAAAGCCTTTTTTACTTGCTAGAAAATCAATGTAGTCAGACAATGCCTCTGACTGATTGAGTTCTTTAAGTATAATGGCAAGTTCATCACCAAATGGAGTCCATTTAGTAATTTTATGCTCTATACTCGTACCTTTTGTCAACACTTTATAGAAATCTTTGAGCATTTCTTTAGGTGCTCCTAGATCTTTTAATACAGGATTATCATCAAGACCTAGTAAGTAAGGTACGGACACTCCAAAGTATCCTGCAAGAATTTTTGCATTTTCTATACTAAGATTTGTTTTTCCATTTTCATATTTCCCGTATTGAGACTGGTTAGTATTCAAAACTTTTGCTAAGTCAGCTTGCGTCAATCCTTTTTCTTTTCTTAAAACTTTTAGTCTATCGCTCATTTTTTTCCTTTCTGGCATTTTATATTTAAAATTATAACACAAATAATTAAAAAATAACTTTTTTCTTGACATAAGTTATTTTTTAACTTAAAATAATAGTTATAAAATAACTTTCGGGGTTTATAAAATTAAGAAAGGGGTCAGAATATGACAGAAAACTTTACCATCCACCTCCCAAAAGCAACAGAAAAGAAGTTGCTTGCTCGTTACGATACCATGCTTCAGAAAGCTATCGAAAAAGCTTTTGAAGATCAGGAACTTTATAAACCTATGCTACGAATGTCAGGTTTATGCCGCTGGCTTGATGTATCCACTACTACCGTTATCAAATGGCAACGTGAAGGCATGCCCCACATGGTCATTGACGGAGTGACCTTGTACGATAAACATAAAGTCTCTAAATGGCTACAACAATATGAAAGATAGGAAATACTATGACTTACATTTTTGAAGATAATTGTTACTATATCCCTAAAATCCTCTTTCAAGACGCTTATTACCAAGATTTGAGTATCGATGCTATAGTAGTTTATACAATCCTGAAAGATAAACAAAAGGAGGTTACAAGTAAAGGATGGATTGACTCTGAAGGCAATATTTATCTGGCCTATCGTTTGTCTGAAATGCAAAAGATGTTCGGTGTAGGAAAAAAGAAAATGATTAATATCCTACGTATGTTGGAGGAGCACAATCTGATTGAACGAGAAAGAGAAGGTGTATTCTACGGATACAGCTTGCCTTATCGGATGTATATCAACGAAATATGAGGTGATAAAAATGATAAAAATATTCTTTGGCAATGATCCTGGTATTCGAGCACAGTTAACCCAGCAGCTAACTTCCTACTCTATTAATTTTCAAAGTTATGAAGAGGAACAACTTACTGAACAAGTCTTTCTGGAAATGTTGAAACAGACAAGTGATTTCTTTGATTTGCTAAATCCTAATCTAGTACACTACAAACTGGATAATCGACTTAGCCTCAAGCAATTTATCCATCGAATTTTATCTGATAAGGATAAATATTTAAGACTACCAATTGCAATTGTAAATGACCGAGTTTACTCTGGAGTATCAGTAGAAGATGTTCGCATGTTTATTCCTAAAGAACGTAGAAAAATTGAAAGACAGTATCTCTTCAAAAAGTTTGAGGAATTGGAGGCAGGGACCCTCTTCTGGAGAAACTTTGACTCATTTAGGAAACAGTCAGAATTACGTTGGTTTGAACTGTATGATTTATTATTTGCTGATGAATCTGACGATTTAGGAGAAATCAAAAAAGCTAAAGACCGATTCTTTACATACAAGAATAACAAGCAAATTCCTCCTGAAGATATCATCGAAAAGATCCAAAAAATATTTTTGATTGAGAGAGTTGATTTTTTCAAAAAAACTATTTCAAGTTTGCAAAACATTTAATCTTAAAATAATTATGAAAACAACTATGAAAATATTTTGAAAACGAGATTTTAAGACTAAATTTTTGAGCTTTCTCAAAATTTATAACGCGGGCCCCTCTAACAGCCCGCTATGTGCACATCTGATGTGCATTTACTACACCCGTTTTTTGGCAAGTTTGACCGTAGCAAAATGAAAATGGTCCGACGAAGTCGGCTTGGGGTTGCTCCCCCAAGAATGTCATTTTACGTAGGTCTTTGCGCAGACAAAAAAGAGGCGCCGACAGGCGACCTCTAAAAGAAAGGAGGTTTGTTTGGAATTAAAAGTTAGCTTGGACAACATCACTATTACCGCTTATATCAAACCTATCAAACTCCTTGATCTCAAAAGTTTGATAGAAAATCATACAGCCATTATCCTCCAGACTGCTATGACTGATATGTTTAGAGCAATCACTCGGGACGGAAGTCACGTTAGACTCCTCCTAGACTACGACAAATTAAAAGGACAAGCCTTTAATGCTCGCCCTTTCAGGATAGAGTTTAACCCCAATAAACTCCGTCAAGTTGATAGTAATATCTTAGATACAATTATACCATATCTTGAAGATATTGCAATCTCTCGAGTTGATTTAGCTTTTGATATATTTGAAGTTGATTGTAGTGAGTTTATTCTTGAAAAGAAAGGCCGCCCTACTGCTACCAAAGAATGGAGAGACCAGAATGGAAAACTAGAAACTAAATATCTAGGCGCCTCCAGGTCAGAAAAGCAAGTCAGACTCTATAACAAAAAAGTTGAACAATTAGAAAATGGCTCTGAGGAAGACAAGAAATTTGCCCAGCAGTTCCAGCATTGGTGGCGTTTAGAATTTCAGCTACGGAGTCGCTCTGTCGAAGAAATATTTGAGGTCATTGACTCTGTTATCTTTAAACCTTTTGTGTTTGATGATTTGCCAATTGAAACTCAAATATATTTAGTTGCATATACACGTAATAAAAATGTTTGGCAAAAATTACATAGAAACACAAGAACTAAATATAAAAAGATTTTAGAAACCTATCAAACATCTGATACTGACTATCTGCAGTTGATGAAAGATTTATTAAAACATGAACGACCAGTATTAGAAAAACAGCTTGCTTATTATGGGGGGCGTTAGGCATTCCAAAGAATGCCTAACGCTCCTCGGAGCGAAACAAAAAGAGAAGTTTGTGGCTCGAACTTCTCTTTTCATCGGACTGTTTCGACAGTCCGATTGCTCTCTTTCGAGAGAGCAAAACCGTCGGAGACCGCACACTTTCCGGAGGCAAAGTATAGTGCGTTATACTTTACTTGGAAGTAGTGCCGTTCTCAGTAAAGAACACCGCATAAAGGCTTGCTTATGTGTGGCAATTTTTAGCCACACGCTCGGCGACCCTTTGAGCCGAGAAAGGATGAATTATGAGTTATGTTGTAGCCAGAATGACGAAGTACAAATCAGGTAATTTAGGTGGAGCTTACAGACACAATGAACGTATTTTTAAGCAACACAGTAACAAGGATATCGATATCAAACGCTCACATTTAAATTATGAATTGACAGATAGGGATCGCTCTATGTCGTACGAAAAGCAAATCAAAAACTATATAGACGAGAACAAAATTTCTAAACGAGCTATTCGAAAAGATGCCGTTCTATGCGATGAATGGATTATAACATCTGATAAAGATTTTTTTGCTAAACTTACTCCCGAAGAGACAAAACGATTTTTTGAAACTTCTAAAAATTATTTCGCTGAAAACTATGGTTTAGAAAATATTGCCTATGCTAGTGTTCACCTAGACGAAAACACACCACACATGCACATGGGAATTGTACCAATGAAGCAAGGAAAGTTATCGTCCAAGTCAATTTTTAATCGTGAAGAGTTGAAAAAAATCCAAGATGAACTCCCCAAGTATTTATCTCAATATGGTTTTCATCTCAAACGAGGAGAACTTGATAGTACAAAAAAACATTTATCAACACAGGAATACAAGGACAAGCAAGAGGTTCTTCAAAAAATTGAAAAACAAATCGACGAAAAAATCGATAAAGTAATGGAATTTAACAGCGAACTAAACCAAATGGAGATAGGTTTGATGAATAAAGTCGAAGAACTGAAAATTCTAAACGAAGAAAAAAATGAAATGCTATCCAATCTAGATCATGATCTAAGTGAAAAACAAGATACACTATCACATCTTGAAAAAGAAATTAATATCAAAAAAGAAGATCTAGATATCGTAGACAGCATCATAGGTAGTAAAAGTGAAACAATTGACAGTATGAACCAAGATATAAAGACAAAACAAGGTACTATCAACGAACTCACCAAGCAACTTAGAGAGCACCTTCAAAAATATCAAAACTTCGACGGACTGAATATCAGTCAACTTGAAAATGGAACGATAGGTAAACAAACTCTCGATGGCAAAATTAAACTCTCCCCTGAAACACTCAATAATCTAATAAAATCTGTAATCCAACACTTCTACGAGAACCGCCAACTGTCACAAACTATCCAGCAACAAAACAAGGAATTGAATATGCTGAGAAATGTATCAAGTAATAAAAATCAGATATTAGACGAACTCCGAGAAACTAAAAATCAAAAACGAATTTTAGAAATTGAAAACAATAGCTTGAAAAATAAAATTTCACAACTTCGTGACCGTCTAAATATAGCCAGCAGAAAGCTTGGGGTATGGCGAAACCAGGCTCAAAACTACATGAAACAAAAGGAATTCCAAAACCTTACAAAACAACTAAATGCTTTCAAGCCTATTAAACTTGTTAATACTGTCAAAGTCATCAAAAAAATCTATGAACAAACCCTAGAACGCTGAATAATCTCTTTATGCCGAGAAAACTTTTGAAAACACGCTATGACGAATTAGACTAGTTGGGTCGTGTCGGCAGACTGAAAAGCTGCCGACCGATTACAACAGGAATAAAAAGTCATAGGTTACTTGTTGTCAAAAGGAAATTGGAATAAATCAATCAAGGAGAAGTCAAATATCACAAACATCGAAGTTAATAAAATTATTATTGACATTCTCTCTTATTTATCCTAAACTATGGATAAGGATAGGATAACGTAGGACGACTGGTAACAGATCGTTCAAAGGTACCATCTTCTGGTATGGGTGTGGGACTGCCTTCAGCCTATGGTTGTAAAGACCCCTGACTACCATCGGTCCTATTTCTTTCACTCTTGGATTTTATTCAAGAGTTTTTTCTTGCCTAAAAAGTATAAAAGATATATACTAGCTATATAAGATATAGATTGGAGATATACCATGACTACATCACTTGCTAAGCAATACAATTTTAAAATAAATGAAGTAACAATGGAGCAAGCTAGATCCATTATCAAGGAAAAAGGAATGACCATGACTGAGGCTATTAGCCTTTTTGTAGAGCAAATAGTCCTGGAGCAAGATTTGCCTATTAAGACGGCCGAAGATCTACATAGAGAACAGTTGATTGAAGAATTACAAGCCCAATCTGAACGTGCCTTGAGAGAATACGAGGCAGGAGAAGGAACTTCCCTAGATGATATGAGGGTACGCTATGGCTTATAAAGTGATTGCTTCAAAAGAGGTCGAGGAAGCTATCGACAATATACACGACTATATAGCTACGGTACTTCTATCCCCTCAATCTGCTAAAAATACTGTGGCTAAAATTTTAGACAGCTTAAAAAGTTTAGAAATCTTTCCTGAAGCAGGTTTTGACGCTGATGAGAAAATCGGAGTAAAGATTAACAGTAAGTATCCCACACGAGGAAAAATAATTGACCAATATGTTTTGCTTTACTTCATCGACCAAAACCGAAACACTGTTTTTTTATCTCACCTATTCCACACTAAAAGTGACTATGTCACTTTGCTACAAAAAGGCAATAAAAAAAAGCTCAACTGATTGAGACAGCTTTCATTATTTTATAAGCTCCGAAACCTTAATTTTTGGTACCTTTTTGGTACCGTCTTGGTTTAATAATACGGTATATATATAATATTTTACAGCTATATCCCCTTTAGAAACGTTGATTTAATAAGGATTTAAACACTATAGAGTATATCTTTGTAAAATACGGTCTCAAATAATAAAAAAAAGAACAGCTTCGACTGTTCTTTTTTTGTACTTATTTTTATGAATCAATCACTACTATTATCTCAATATCAAGCTTCAAGCTAGTGCCGAGAACTAATTTGAACAAGTTTAAAAAATATCGAAAAGAAGTTTGATATTGAGAATGGTTAAGATGATTGAAACTGCGTAACCTAGGATGGTGTTCCACTTGGCATTGGTAAATTCTCCCATCAGTGACTTTTTAGAAGTCAGATAGATTAAGGGGAAGATTGAAAACGGAAGAGCGATTGACAGAAAGACTTGTGAATAGACCAATAACTGATCCAAGGTTTTTTCTTGATGTCCAAACAAGACGGCTACAATAATCACAGGGAGCAAGGCAAAAATACGTGTACCGATACGAATAATCCACTGAGGCAATTTCAAATGCAAGAAACCTTCCATGACAATCTGTCCTGTCAAGGTACCTGTAATAGTCGAATTTTGACCACTTGCTAGGAGGGCAAGGGCAAATAAAGTTGACAGAGTTGAACTAGCTATAGCTCCTGCTATCTTCGAATCCTGTAAAGCATTGTACATTTGAGAAAAAGCTGAAATTTCAGATGCATGACCAAAAAAGAGAGAGGCCCCTAAAATGAGAAGCAAGGAATTGACAATAAAGGCTAGGGACAACTGAAGATTTGAATCCCAGGTCATAAAACGAACTGCTTTCCGCACATCTTTCTTATCTTTGTGATTGATTTTCCTTGTCTGGGATAGGGATGAATGAAGATAGAGATTATGGGGCATGACTGTCGCTCCTACAATTCCTAGAGCTAATGTTAATTGGCTTTCATGACCTGGCAATGGTGTTTCAAATAGAGTTGAAGTCGGTAAATAACCACCAAAAATACCCTGAATACTTGGACTGGATAAGGCCACAAGATAGGTAAAGATGGCTAATATGGTTAAAATAAGGGTCGTGACAATGGCTTCAATTTTTTTGAAGCCAAATTTCATCAACAACAACAAAAGAAATACATCTAAAACAGTTAAGAGGATAGCGACCATAATCGGTATTTTAAATAAAAGATTTAAGGCAATCGCTGAACCTAGAACCTCAGCTAAGTCTGTCGCCATTAAAGCTAATTCTAAAATCACCCACAAACTATAGCGAAGCCACTTGGGAGCATGATGAGCTGTTGCCTGTGCTAGGTCCATCCTAGTCACGATACCGAGTTTTCCAGCCATCTGTTGTAGTTGCATGGCAATGATGGATGAAATCAAAATAACAAATAAGAGACTATATTTGTAGGAAGCACCACCAACCACACTGGTAATCCAGTTTCCAGGATCCATGTAGCCAACTGCTACAAGAGCTCCAGGTCCTAAAAAAGCTTTTAGATTTTGCCAAAAATGATTGTTATTCGGAGTTTCAATGGATTGATTGATCTCAGAAAGAGAGACTTTTTTGTAAGAAGACATCGGAATTTTACACTTTCTAATCTGTCTTTACCTATTTTCTTAATGGAATTTTTGAAAATATAATGAAAATAGTTTCCTATTTCCAATTCTTCCTTATTATATCACATTTTGAAATGTTTCTTAAGGAAAGAATGATAGTTCAAATAAGCAATATCTGTATTGCAAAAGCCAGCGTTTTCTAACGCTGGCTTTAAAACTGTGAAAATTCTTTCTCAACTAGATCGCTTCTGTGACAAAACTACGGCTTTCTAGTACCTTGAGCATGGCATTAGCTGTATCTAGGGCTGTAAAGAGGGGCACACCGTGTTCAATGGCTGAACGACGGATTTGCTCACCATCTTCGTCAGCAGTTCGTTTGGTTCCGACAGTATTGATGATCGCTTGGATTTTCCCTTTGCGGACAAAGCTTGGGATATCCTTCTCATCATCACCAATCTTACCAACAGGTTGGGCTTGAAGTCCATGACTGGCAAAGAAGGCTGCTGTCCCTTCTGTCGCGAGGATACCATAACCGATATTTTGGAAACGACGAGCCAAGTCCAAGGCTTCATCTTTGGCATCATCAGCGATGGTAAAGACAACATTTCCAAAGGTTGGCAAGTGTAGGTAGGAAGCTTCAAAAGCCTTGTAGAGAGCTTTTTCCAAAGTAGTATCAGAACCCATAACTTCCCCTGTTGACTTCATTTCAGGACCAAGTAAGCTATCTACCTTAGCTAGTTTCGTAAAGGAGAAGACTGGTGCCTTGATATGAACGCGAGTGCTTTCTGGATAAAGTCCATCTTGGTAGCCAAGTTCTTCAAGACTTTGCCCAAGAATGAGCTTGGTCGCTACCTGAGCCATAGGAATATTAGTTACCTTAGAAAGGAATGGCACCGTACGGCTGGCACGTGGATTGACCTCAATAACATAGACTTTTTCATTCTTGATGACAAACTGGATGTTCATCATCCCAAGACAGTTAAGACCGATTGCTAGGCGTTTGGTGTAGTCTGCGATAGTTTCCTGAACCTTTTGCGACAAGGTTTGTGGAGGATAAACTGCCATTGAGTCACCTGAGTGGACACCGGCACGTTCGATATGCTCCATGATACCAGGGATGAGGACATTTTCCCCGTCTGAGATGGCATCAACTTCACACTCTTGCCCAACGATGTATGAATCAACAAGAACTGGGTGGTCTGGACTGGCCTTAACAGCGGTACGCATGTAAGAACGAAGGTCTTCCTCATTTTCAACGATTTCCATAGCGCGTCCACCCAAGACATAAGATGGACGAACGAGGACTGGGAAACCAATCTTGCGAGCTGCAAGCACTGCTTCCTCTTCATTAGTTGCTGTTTGTCCTGGTGGTTGTGGAATACCCAAGTCTTTCAGAGCTTGCTCAAAGAGGTCACGGTCTTCAGCTCGATCCAAGTCAGCGACTTGTGTACCAAGAATGGTCACACCTGCTTTTGCCAAAGGCTCCGCAAGGTTGATGGCTGTTTGACCACCGAACTGAACGATAACCCCTTTTGGTTGCTCCAAGTCGATGACATTCATCACATCTTCGAATGTCAATGGTTCAAAGTAAAGTTTGTCAGACACAGAGAAGTCCGTCGAAACAGTCTCTGGATTTGAGTTCATGATGATAGCTTCATAGCCAGCAGCTTGGATAGCCTTAACAGAGTGAACGGTTGCGTAGTCAAACTCAACCCCTTGTCCAATACGGATTGGACCTGAACCTAGGACAAGGACAGATTCCTTATCAGACTTGATAGACTCATTTTCCCATCCATATGTTGAATAGAAGTATGGTGTTTCAGAGTCAAACTCCGCTGCACAGGTATCGACCATCTTGTAGACTGGGACTATCTTGTTTTCCAAACGCAGTTGGCGAACTTGGTCAGCGGTCGTTTCCCAGAGTTCAGCAATCTTACGGTCTGAAAATCCATTGAGTTTAGCTGTTTTCAAAACTTCTAGATCTTGTGGATGGGCATCTAATTCTTGCTCAATTTCAAAGATATGCAAGAGTTTATCCAGATAGAAGATATCAATTTTTGTAAGCTCGGCGATTTCTTCTGGTGTGTAACCACGGCGAATGGCCTCTGATACGTAGAAGAGACGATCATCTTGGGCTTTCACAACTTTTTCAATCAAGGCATCATCCGAAACAGATGCCAGTTCAGGCATTTCATTGTGGTGAACCCCAATTTCAAGAGAGCGACATGCCTTGAGAAGTGATTCCTCGATGTTACGACCAATGGCCATGACTTCCCCAGTTGCCTTCATCTGAGTACCAAGACGACGCTCACCTTTTTCAAACTTGTCAAATGGGAAACGTGGAATCTTAGCAACGACGTAGTCAAGGGCTGGCTCAAACATGGCATAGGTTGAACCTGTAACTGGGTTGATGACCTCATCCAGAGTCAAACCAACGGCAATCTTGGCAGCCAATTTGGCAATCGGATAACCCGTCGCCTTAGAAGCAAGGGCTGACGAACGCGATACACGAGGGTTTACTTCGATAACATAGTACTTGAAGCTATGCGGATCAAGGGCCAGCTGAACGTTACACCCACCTTCAATCTTAAGAGCGCGGATAATGCTCAAGCTCGCGTCACGTAGCATTTGGTTTTCATAGTCTGACATGGTTTGCGCAGGAGCAAATACGATAGAATCCCCTGTATGAATCCCAACTGGGTCAAAGTTTTCCATGTTACAAACAACGAGGGCATTGTCAGCTGAATCGCGCATCACTTCGTACTCGATTTCCTTGAAACCTGCGATTGAACGTTCAATCAAACATTGGGTAACAGGTGACAGTTTCAACCCATTTTCAGCGATTTCACGCAATTCTTCCTCGTTGGCACACATACCACCACCAGTACCACCAAGTGTGAAAGCTGGACGAACGATGACTGGGTAACCAATTGTTGCTGCAAAGGCCACTGCTTCTTCCACCGTGTTGACAATTTCAGATTCTGGAATTGGCTGCTCAAGCTCTTCCATCAATTGTTTAAAGAGGTCACGGTCCTCCGCTTGGTCGATGGCAGACAATTTAGTACCTAGAAGTTCGACACCGAGCTCATCTAGGATACCATTTTTAGACAATTCCATGGCCATATTGAGCCCTGTTTGACCACCAAGAGTTGGAAGCAGAGCATCTGGACGTTCCTTACGGAGAATACGTGTCACAAACTCGAGTGTAATCGGTTCGATGTAGACCTTGTCCGCAATCTCCTTGTCCGTCATGATAGTGGCAGGATTTGAGTTCACCAAGACAACCTCATATCCTTCCTCTTTCAAAGACAAGCAGGCCTGGGTCCCCGCGTAGTCAAACTCAGCAGCCTGACCAATAATAATCGGACCAGAACCAATCACCATAATTTTTTGAATATCAGTACGTTTAGGCATAGTTTATGATACAAAGCCCGTCAAGAACAAAGTGAAAATAGGAAACTCGGTGCAGATGCCTTCAGCATCAAGACGATGTTTATCTTTTTCACACAGTTCTTAGGGCGTGTTCACTTCCGCGAACAATGTATCTTCTCCTTTCTATTCGGCAACTCTCTGGTTGCCATTAAATAAATTCTCCGACGATTTTTAGCGAAACGATATTTTTCGATAAAAAATCTAGTGCAGGGAGTTTTTAGTTCGCCTGATAGCGACTAAAAGAAACGACCTGCCTTTCTATTCGTCGCCTCACAGGGCGACATTAAATAAATTCTCCGATGATTTTTCAATAATAAATCGAGTGTAAAAATTTTCAGCATCTCATTGCTCAACTAAAAGAAAGGACTTGCCTTTTTATTCGACAAGCCTCTGACAGAGTTTCCTATATCAGCGATTAGCAGATTTAAACGACTCCATCATTTCGATAAATTCATCAAAGAGATAGCTTGCATCATGCGGTCCTGGAGCTGCATCTGGGTGGAATTGCACAGAGAAACCTGGTTGGTATCTGTGACGCACACCTTCAACTGACTTGTCATTGATTTCTTCGTGGGTAATAATCAAATGCTCTGGCAAATCCTCACGGCTAACCGCATAACCATGGTTCTGGCTAGTAAAGTCTACTCGGCCTGTTGCAATTTCACGCACCGCGTGGTTAAATCCACGGTGACCAAACTTCATCTTGTAGGTCTTAGCACCATTTGCCATAGCAAAAAGTTGATGTCCCATACAGATACCAAAGATTGGAATCTTCCCTTGCACACCACGAATCATATCGAGTGCCTGAGGAACATCTTCTGGATTTCCTGGACCGTTTGACAACATGACCCCGTCAGGATGGAGATGGAGAATCTCTTCTGCTGTTGTTGTGTATGGAACAACGGTCACGTTACAGTTACGCTTAGATAGTTCGCGTAAGATAGAATGTTTAAGACCAAAGTCTACCAGAACAACACTCAATCCAACTCCAGGAGCAGGATAAGCTGTCTTAGTAGAGACTTGCTTGATATTATCTGTCGGTAGAACTGTCGCTTGGAGCTGGTCTATGATATGGTCCATGGTATCACCAACATGCGTAAGGGTTGCACGCATGGTACCATGCTTACGGATAATTTTTGTAAGAGCACGGGTATCAATTCCTGAGATACCAGGAATTTTCTTAGCTTTCAAGAATTCGTCCAAGGTCATTTGATTGCGCCAGTTACTTGCTCTACGTGCCTCTTCAAATACTACAACACCCTTGCAGGTAGGGCTAATAGATTCGTAATCATCACGGTTAATCCCATAATTCCCCACCAATGGATAAGTGAAGGTCAAGATTTGTCCATTGTAAGACTGGTCTGTAATGGATTCTTGGTAACCAGTCATCCCTGTGTTAAAGACGATTTCCCCTGTTACATCAATATCTGCTCCGAAGGCCTTGCCTTCAAATACTGTACCATCTTCTAATACTAGAAGTCGTTTTTTCATCTACTCACCTCTCGTTGATGCTCTCAGACATCTTTTAACGCTTTGTGCCTTATTTTGCTTTTCTATAGGCCAGCACAGATTCTAAAATTGCCATTCTGACAAAGACACCGTTGGTCATTTGCTGAACAATACGTGATTTCGGTGCTTCTACCAAGTGATCAGCGATTTCCACATCACGATTGACTGGAGCTGGGTGCATAAGGATTGCTTTTTCTTTCAAGCGGTCATAGCGTTCTTGTGTCAAACCATGCTGGTTATGATAGTCTTCTTTTGAAAATCCTGTCACAATTTCATGACGTTCATGCTGCACACGAAGAAACATCATAACATCTACTTGATCAATCACCTCATCAATTGATACAAAGCGACCGTAATGTTCAAACTCCTCACTTCTCCATTCCTCAGGACCTGCAAAGTAAAGCTCCGCTCCCAAGCGTTTAAGGATTTGCATATTAGACTTGGCTACCCGTGAGTGGTTTAAGTCGCCAGCGATAGCCACCTTAAGACCTTCAAAATGTCCAAATTCTTCATAAATTGTCATCAAGTCAAGCAAACTTTGGCTAGGGTGTTGCCCTGAACCGTCCCCACCATTGATAATCGAAGTTGTGATGGTCGGACTAGCAATCAATTCTCTGTAGTAGTCCACCTCTGGGTGACGAATGACACAGGCATCCACTCCTAGTGCAGAAAGCGTCAAGATCGTGTCATAGAGTGTTTCACCCTTATTCACTGAACTGGTCTTCACGTCGAAATCCAAAAGATCAAGTCCAAGTTTCAGTTCTGCTACCTCAAAGGATTTGTGGGTACGAGTTGAACTTTCAAAGAAAAGGTTAGAAACAATATGCTGTTCCTCATAAGAAGCACTCGCTCCGTTTTTAAATTCGATTCCTCGTTTGATCAATTTCATTACTTGTTCTACAGTAAGGTCTTCCATAGAAACGACATGTTGCAAAGCTTGTTGATTTTCTGACATTTTTTTACTCCTTTTAGTGTTTTAGGCTTGTTCTGTGATTAGTACTCTGTCTTGTCCATCTAGTTCTGTCATCTCTACGATAATTTCTTCAGAACGACTGGTTGGGATGTTTTTTCCAACATAGTCCGGACGGATTGGAAGTTCTCTATGACCACGATCAACCAAGACTGCCAAACTCACACGGGCAGGGCGACCATGGCTAACAATATTGTCGATAGCTGCACGAATAGTACGACCAGTGTAGAGTACATCGTCCACCAAAATGACTTCCCGATCTGTCACATCAACAGAGATTACAGAGGTATCTTCTCCACTTTTGACATCGTCACGGAAAGGTTTAGTATCTAGTTCTACCACTGGAACTGAAAGAGATTCTAACTGTTCCAAACGTTCTTGGATACGACGAGCGATAAAAACACCTCGCGTTTTAATACCAGCCAAAACGATTTTATTCAAATCTTTGTTTCGCTCAATAATCTCGTAGGTAATCCGAGTAATCGCTCGTTTGACGGTCAATTCGTCTACAACTTCTTTTGTCCTCATGACAAACCTCCAAAAAGAAAAGTCTCCTTAACAAGGAGACTTCAGAATGTATAGCCAAGCCAGCCCTACTGTAAAGAGTATAGACTTCTGCTATCTATTGATCCGACTCCTTGCCTGCCTCACGGGACAGGTTTAAAGGAATATTTTATTGTTATTACTATATCACAAAGAATGGATCAATGCAAGAAAAAAACATAAAATTTTTATCTTATAACGAACTAAAATCATATAATTGGGGATAGTGATCGCATTCTGGGTTCTTTGGATGACAGATAGCCCGTCCAAAGTAAATCATGGCTTGATGGGCTGCCAACCATTTCTCTGGTGGCAGAATATCCATGACACGTTTTTCTACTTCAAGGGGTGTGGCCGATTTTTTAACAATATCATGATGCTTGCAGATACGTTCAACATGAGTGTCTACTGCAAAGGCTGGAATTCCAAAGCCCACGCTCATGACTACGTTGGCTGTTTTGCGTCCAACACCTGCTAGACTTTCTAATTCCTCACGAGTTTGAGGTACTTGACCGTCAAAATCTTCCAAGAGTTGCTGGGCACATTTTTTTAGAAACTTGGCCTTATTGCGATAAAGTCCTAGACGGGAAATATGTGAGGCAATTTCACTTTCAGTCGCGACAGACATGGCTTGAGGCGTTGGAAAAGCTGCAAAGAGAGCTGGCGTAGCTTTGTTGACTGCGGCATCTGTCGTCTGAGCTGACAACATCACCGCAACCAAGAGTTCAAAATGATTGGTAAAATCAAGACTAGGCTTAGCATCTGGAAAGAGGGCAATGATTTCTTCTAGCACCTTTCGTGCTCGTTTTTTTGACAAGACCATTATTCGTCTCCGTCAAATAGTCCTTGCAAGCCAGCAAATGGACTGTTTTCTTCTTTCTTGACTGCTTGTTGAGCCTGGTATTCATCTTCAGTCATGATTTGCCAGTCATTTCCAGACACAAAACCTTGACCAGCTTCTTCTTCTGCTGTTAAGACCTTGATTGGAATGTTTAGCAAGATATTATCGGAAACGCTCTCAGCAAGGTCGATTTCCCCATTTTCGATAGGCAAGACCAAGTCATCGTCTAAAACTTCTTGATCCAGTTGGTTGGTTGCTCCTTCCATGAAGACCTCTGTCACTGGATAAGACTCCTCCAACTCAACTGGCTCCATACTGCGGCTGGAAGCAAGGACAATAGTATAAGATAACTGATAATCTAGGAAATACAGACGGTCTTCGTACTGGACCTTTCCCACTGCTAGGATATCTTTGACATCTAAAATTTCTTGATTCCGTTTACGCAAGTCTGCGACAAGGTCTAAAGTTTGTTCAAAGTGTAGGCCTTCAGGCTGCTTACGAATTTCTTGAATATTTAACTTCATATTTCCTCCATAAAGATGTATTCACTTGATTATACCATGAAAAGGCTATAAGTCAGCTTTCCAAACTTTGATATTAAAAACTCATTCTTAACATATTTACTATGACATATTATCCGATTAGTGTTATACTATAGGCAAGAATACATCAGAGCAAGGAGGATGCTCACATGGAAGACAAAGCACTCATCACTAAAGCTTACCAACTCCTTTCCGAGTTAAATAAAAGCTACCAAAGTTGCAAACAAGGTACAGCCGATGATCTTCGACTGCAAGAGCTGCTGAACACTACTCTTAAGGAACTAAAAAAAGCAGAAAAGCTGGACAACAGTATCTTAATCGACCTTGAGAAATTTTACCAACGTACCAGTCTTCTGATTGGACTGGGTAGCCTAAAACTAAACGATCAAGCTCGTGCTGCTTGGCGCAACTATGACAAGTTCCACTACGAACATGTCAAACACGTATTGACTCTCTATGGACCTGTTTTTGGTTTTTAGAGCTTGAAATTACTTGTTTTCTATTGACAAAATTTCCTAAAAGGTATAGGATAGAGGTACTAATACTCGGAGGTAAGGGAGACATGAACAACTAATCTATCAAATAAAGAAACTTTATTTAGTAGATCTTGTTTTTGTCTCTTTTTGCATGCTCTTTTTGTACTGGATTTTCTGGTACTTTATCCTCATTGAAAATCAAAAAACTAGAAAGCTATGCTCCTCTTGGGTTGGGTTAGGCAGCTCCAAGCTAGTTTGACGAACTTTTCAACGAGGATAATAGAGTTTTGACAGTGACTTTGGGCTCTACTAGGTAAAGTAGAGCTTTTTGTTATGCACTATGGACATTCTAGAAAGGGCAACAATATGATAAAAATCAATCACCTGACCATCACACAAAACAAAGATCTACGAGATCTTGTTTCTAACCTAACCATGACTATCCAAGACGGGGAAAAGGTTGCTATTATCGGCGAAGAAGGAAATGGCAAATCAACCTTGCTACGAGCTTTAATGGGGGAAGCATTACCTGATTTTACTATCAAGGGCGATATCCATTCTGATCTTCAATCACTGGCCTACATTCCTCAAAAACTCCCCGAGTTTCTGAAAAGTAGAACTCTCCATGACTACTTCTTTTTGGATTCTGCTGATTTAGACTACAGCATTCTTTATCGTTTGGCGGAGGAATTGCACTTTGATAGCGACCGTTTTGCTAGCGACCAAGAAATTGGCAGTCTATCAGGGGGCGAAGCTTTGAAAATTCAGCTCATCCATGAGTTAGCCAAGCCCTTTGAAATTCTTTTTTTAGATGAACCTTCAAATGACCTGGACCTTGAGACTGTTGATTGGCTAAAAAGTCAGATTCGAAAGAGCAGGCAAACAGTTATTTTTATTTCGCACGATGAAGACTTTCTTTCTCAAACGGCTGATACTATTGTTCACTTGCGACTGGTCAGGCATCGGAAAGAAGCGGAAACGCTTGTAGAGCATTTAGACTATGATCGCTACAGTAAGCAGAGAAAGGCTAGTTTTGCTAGACAAAGCCAGCAAGCTGCTAATGACCAGAGAGCCTATGATAAAAGCATGGAAAAGCATCGCCGAGTCAAGCAAAATGTAGAAACTGCTTTGCGTAACACTAAAAATGATGTTGCTGGGCGCCTATTGGCTAAAAAGATGAAAAATGTCCTTTCTCAAGAAAAACGCTACGAAAAGGCAGCTCAGTCGATGACACAAAGGCCACTTGAAGAGGAACAAATCCAACTCTTCTTCTCAGATATCCAACCATTAGCGGCTTCTAAAGTCTTAATCCGACTGGAAAAGGAAAAGTTGTCCATTGGTGAGCGCGTTTTGGTTCAAGGACTTCAACTAACTATCCGTGGCCAAGATAAAATTGGTATCATCGGGCCTAATGGTATTGGGAAATCGACTCTGCTAGCCAAGTTGCAACAACTGCTCAGCGCCAAAAGAGAAATTTCGCTTGGTTTTATGCCACAAGATTACCATAAAAAACTGCAATTGGATTTTTCTCCAGTAGCCTATCTCAGCAAAACTGGGAAAAAAGAGGAACTACAGAAAATCCAATCTCACTTAGCCAGTCTCAATTTCAGCTATCCAGAGATGCACCACCAAATCCGTTCCTTATCTGGTGGTCAACAGGGTAAACTGCTTCTTTTGGAATTAGTCCTGCGCAAACCAAACTTTCTTCTTCTAGATGAGCCTACACGTAATTTTTCTCCCACTTCTCAACCCGAAATAAGAAAACTCTTTGCCTCTTATCCTGGTGGTCTGATCACTGTTTCGCATGACAGACGCTTCTTAAAAGAGGTCTGTACGAGTCTCTATCGTTTGACAGAAAATGGTTTGGAAGTCGTCGATTTACAAGATTTATAAATGTTGAACATAGCAAAAATCCAGAGAAATCTCTCTGGATTTTGTTTACATTTGTTTCAAGCGTTCAATTCGTTCTGAGATAGGTGGGTGGGTATAAAAGAGTTTTTGAAGTCCGCCACCTTTCTTGGGATCATTGATGTAAAGAGCGCTGCTGGCATCATCGACATGATGTTGCATTGGCTCGCTATTATCCAACTTACGCAGGGCATTGATCATCCCTTGAGGATTGCGAGTCAGCTCCACACTGGATGCATCCGCCAAAAATTCCCTCTGACGGGAAATGGCTAGTTGTACCAAGGTTGCAGCGAGAGGTGCTAGAACAATGGCTAAGAGAGAGATGACAAGCATGATAATGTCTAGACCATTTCCATCACGATCATTATCGCTCCGTCTTCGACCTGCACCACCCCACCACATCATACGACCAGCCATACTAGATAGAAGGGTAATGGCACTAGCAAGGGCGACAGCAATGGTCGAAATTCGGATATCATAGTTTCGGATATGGCTAACCTCATGGCCCATAACCGCTTCTAGCTCCTCACGATTCATGATTGCTATGAGACCCGACGTTGCCGCAACTGCCGCATTCTGCGGGTTGGAACCTGTTGCAAAGGCATTTAAAGATGAATCCTCAATGATGAAAACACGCGGCATGGGAATCTGAGCGACCATGGCCATATCTTCTACTACATGGTAGAGGTCTGGTGCTGTTTGCTCATCAACCTCACGCGCCCCATTCATAGACATGACAATCTCTGTTGATTGAAAGATCATGGTCAGAGCGTAGATAAGGCCGATAATCAAGGCAATAATCACGCCCCCAAGACCTGAGCGCATGAATAGATAGCCAACCGCATAACCAACCAAGGCCAAGAGTAGGAAGAAAACCAGCAACAAAATCCAAGTTCTTCGTTTATTGCTTGCAATTTGATCAAACAACATCTTAGTCACCTAAACCGCTAAAATCGACTTTCGGAACTGCCTTTTCCTCTTCAGGTGTTTGAAGGAAGTCTGCAGCTTTAAAGCCAAATAGTCCCGCGATGATGTTACTTGGGAAGCTTTCAAGTTTTACATTGTAGTTGCTGACAACACTGTTGTAGAGTTGACGTGAGTATGAAATTTTATTTTCAGTATTGGTCAACTCCTCTTGCAATTTAACAAAGTTTGCACTAGCTTTCAAGTCTGGGTAATTCTCTGCTACTGCAAAGATACCAGAAATCTGGCGGGTAAGGGCATCACTGGCCTTCATAGCTTCTGCTGGTGAAGTTGCTGCGGCTACTTGTCTACGAAGTTCTGTTACTTTTTCCAAGGTAGAACCTTCATATTTCGCATAGCCTTTGACTGTTTCAATCAAGTTTGGGAGGAGATCATTACGACGCTTCAATTGAACATCGATCTGGCTCCAAGCCTCCTTGGTCTGCATACGATTTTTAACCAAACCGTTATAGCTAACAATCACAAAAATAACAATCAGAGCCAAAACTCCAAGAATAATCCAAGTCATAATCTTATTCCTTTCTGCTTTTAGATTAATACCAGTATATCAAAATTTTAATGAATATGGTAAAATAAGATGATACTAGAGAAGGAAAAAACTATGAAACCAGAAACATTTTACAGCCTACTGGCTGAGCAAAATCTTCCACTTTCTGACCAGCAAAAGAACCAATTTGAACGGTATTTTGAACTCTTGGTCGAGTGGAATGAAAAGATTAACTTAACAGCCATTACAGAAAAGGAAGAAGTTTATCTCAAACACTTTTACGATTCGATTGCGCCTATCTTGCAGGGTTTGATTCCCAATGAAGATATCAAACTTCTTGATATCGGAGCGGGGGCAGGATTTCCCAGTCTGCCGATGAAAATTCTCTATCCTCAGTTAGATGTGACCATCATTGATTCGCTAAATAAGCGCATCAACTTCCTTCAACTTTTGGCTCAAGAGTTGAATTTGGATGGTGTTCACTTCTACCATGGACGGGCAGAAGACTTTGCCCAAGACAAGAACTTCCGTGCCCAGTTTGATATGGTGACGGCTCGTGCGGTTGCTCGCATGCAGATCTTGTCTGAATTGACCATTCCTTACCTTAAAGTCGGTGGAAAACTATTGGCACTCAAGGCCAGCAATGCTCCTGAGGAATTGTTAGAAGCTAAGAATGCCCTCAATCTCCTTTTTAGTAAAGTTGAAGACAATCTCAGCTACGCCCTACCAAATGGAGATCCGCGCTACATCACAGTGGTAGAAAAGAAAAAGGAAACACCAAATAAATATCCACGTAAGGCTGGCATGCCCAACAAACGCCCGCTTTAATCCTATCAATAGCGCACCCTTGTTTAAAGTTGAGTAAAAATGATTTACAAAATCATTTCTCGCTCTTACATTTCTAGGCTCGGGAAAAAATGATTTACAAAATCTGCCTCGCTCTTTTATTTCTAGACTCGGGAAAATTCGTTTACAAAACGAACCTCGCTCTCGCATTTCCGGGCTCGGGAAAAAATGATTTACAAAATCTGCCTCGCTCTTTTATTTCTAGACTCGGGAAAAATTCGTTTACAAAACGAATTTTTTCTGCTATACTATCCTAAGCAAAGGTTTTTAATGTCATCCCGTGAGGTGACGAAGACGCAGAAATATATGAAATTCTTTAATGAGATACCCCTCTCTTTAAAGAAGTCTTACTCTAAGAGCCTGTTGCTGTAAAATAATGGGCTCTTTTTTGATGCCCAAAAGTGAGGTTTATATGAAACAAGAATCAACTGTTGATTTGTTACTAGACGTTGACCAACGTCCTTCAGCTGGAAAAGGAATTCTCCTTAGTTTCCAACACGTTTTCGCCATGTTCGGTGCGACCATCTTGGTACCATTGATTTTGGGAATGCCTGTATCTGTTGCCCTTTTTGCTTCAGGTGTTGGAACACTCATCTACATGATTTCAACTGGGTTTAAAGTTCCAGTTTATCTAGGTTCTTCATTTGCCTTTATCACAGCTATGTCACTGGCTATGAAAGAAATGGGTGGGGATGTATCTGCTGCCCAAACAGGGGTGATCTTGACTGGTTTGGTCTACGTCCTTGTTGCTGCTGGTGTTCGTTTTGCAGGTACAAAATGGATTGATAAACTCTTGCCACCAATCATTATCGGACCTATGATTATCGTTATCGGTCTTGGACTAGCTAGTTCTGCTGTAACGAATGCTGGACTTGTAGCAGATGGAAATTGGAAAAATGCTCTTGTAGCAGTTGTTACTTTCTTGATTGCTGCTTTTATCAATACTAAAGGAAAAGGCTTCCTACGAATCATTCCTTTCCTCTTTGCCATTATCGGTGGTTACCTCTTCGCACTAACTCTTGGCTTGGTTGATTTTACACCAGTTCTTAAAGCTAACTGGTTTGAAATTCCTGGTTTCTACTTGCCGTTTAGCACTGGTGGTGCCTTTAAAGAATACAATCTTTACTTTGGTCCAGAAACCATTGCCATCTTGCCAATCGCTATCGTAACAATTTCTGAACATATCGGAGACCATACTGTTTTGGGTCAAATCTGTGGCCGTCAATTCTTGAAAGAACCAGGTCTTCACCGTACACTTCTCGGTGACGGTATCGCAACATCTGTATCTGCCTTCCTCGGTGGACCAGCTAATACGACTTACGGTGAAAATACAGGGGTTATCGGGATGACTCGTATCGCTTCTGTCTCTGTTATCCGTAACGCAGCCTTTATCGCAATTGCACTTAGCTTCCTTGGTAAATTCACTGCCTTGATCTCAACAATCCCAAGTGCTGTACTTGGTGGGATGTCCATCCTTCTCTACGGAGTTATCGCCAGCAACGGTTTGAAAGTCTTGATCAAGGAGCGCGTTGATTTCAGTCAAATGCGTAACCTCATCATTGCTAGTGCTATGTTGGTTCTTGGGCTTGGTGGAGCCATCCTCAAAGTAGGACCAGTTACCCTTTCAGGTACTGCCCTATCAGCTATGACAGGTATCATCTTAAACCTGATCTTACCATACGAAAACAAAGACTAGTCATCTATACACACAAAATCCACTCAGTTGAGTGGATTTTTCTGATTTCTTACCTTCCCCACGCAATCAAGAGATACATGAGGCTAGAACCAAACATGTCTGCCAAAGCATGCATGAGGAAAAATGGCAAAAGATTTTTAACCTTATACTTGTATAGAAAATAATAGAATAAACCATAAACTACACCAATAATCAGTGCCCACACTAATCCTTGATAAGTGTGAAAAGAAATCCGAATGAGGGTAGAATAAAACAAAACCCGCCACTTGTGCTTTTCTTTCACTGAAGTCAACAACCCTAGAAAGAAAAACTCTTCATAGAAGCCATTCAGCAAGGCATAGGCAATTGCCATCGGACTAAGCGCTAGGAATTTCCGTATAACTTCCATGGGATCTATGTGGGCAAAAAGAGCTGGATTTAAGTAATTGTATTCACCAGTTAGTGTCGTCACCAAGTCTCCAAACAATCCCACAATGGCAAATATAAATGGAACCCAAAAGAGAAGGGACCAGGTCCAACGAATAGGAAGCTGATTGAAATCATAATTCCGAATCAAAAGGTAAAGCAAGGCCAAGGTCAGAAATATCACTTGCAGAGTGAAGTTGCTCGAATAGGCCGCTCCTTCGCCGACAGTATCACTTGCCGTATTCATTGTAGTTGACAAACCTGTGGGAAACATACTTGCTAAAAAGAGCTCCGTTGAACGAATGATAAACAGGCCAAACATTAGAACTGTGATAATCAAAATGTCAAACCATCTCAAGTAGCGCAGGGGCTTAGTTGGGTGAATGCTTTGTAAAATTTTCATATCTCCTCCTTCTAGCAGTTAAAGATTGGTTTATTGTAAGAAAAGAAACTTAAAATTCTATAAAATTCCACTCCCATTCCTTATCCTTGATCAGTATTTCGATAGGATATTCAAAACAACCACTTTTTACGAGTAACTAGTTTCTCATTCAACCTTCTGTTTGTTTTCTATCAACAAATCTTTCAAAGAAATGATGGTTACCGCAAGTAAAATCATGGCCATACCAACAAAGTCAATCGCGTAGAATTGTTCCTTCATAATCAGAAAGGCAAAGAAAACGGCTGAAATTGGCTCTATGGAAGCCAATAAACTAGATTTAACAGGGCCTATCAGACTAGCGCCTTTTAGAAAAGCGGTGTAGGCAAAGACCGTTCCGATGATGATAATCCCAGCAAATGCAAAGAGAAAATCTAAGCTGGTTGGTATGCTGGCTTGCAAAACTCCTGTGAAGGGAATAGCCACTACACCAGAAATAACCATCCCAACACCAATCACCAAAATACTGCCCCACTTCTTAATCAAAGCGATGGGAAGGATAATATAGAGAGCATAGGTCAAGGCAGAAAAGAGCCCCCAGAAAAGACCAGCAGGTGTGACAGACAACTGGTCAAGTTCCCCATGCGTCGCGATAAGAAAAGTTCCTCCAATTGCTAAAACAATCGAAACAATCTCAGCCAGAGTCGGTGCCACCTTGTCCTTGATACAAGTATAAACCAAGATCCCAACGGGACATACATACTGGAGAACTGTCGCCGTTCCAGCATTGGTTTCCTGAATGGCAGAAAGATAGGCAAACTGGTTTAAGAAAAGTCCAAACAAGGCAAATAACAGCAGAGATAAAAGGCTTTTTCTGTCCTTTAAAAAAGATAGGAATTTATCCCTTGCAGTCATATAGGATAAGACTACCAGTGCCAATCCTGCAATGATGAGCCGCAGATTGGTCAAGACTAGAGCGGAAATCCCATGTGCCATCAGGTATTGACCACTGGTTCCAGACAAGCCCCAAGCAATCCCTGCAACTACTGTGAATAGCGTTCCTTTTACGGTTTTTGACATGCTTTCTCCCTACTCTTCCCTACGAATCATATCCATGACTTGGTTTCGATCGATTATCCACTGAGCACGCTCATCCTTCTCATACGTTCGATTGGATAAAAAGATAGCGGCTTCCTGTATCTCTCGATTCCACATGATGAAGGTACCTGTATAGCCCGTATGGTCGAGCCAGGTTCCCTCCAGATTCCAGGCTAGCGAACGCTCTTTATCATCTAAAGGAGAGTAATTTCGGCTCAAGTTTTCAGCAAAATCATCTTTCAAGTAATGTTCCAGAAAGATTTGCAAATCCTTAACAGTTGAAAATAAACCAGCACTTCCAGCATGTTTTCCTAAAAGACGAGCTTTGGGATCGTGGATATTTCCGGCTTCCACTCCTCTCACTGTTGGTACAGCATACTCTACGGGGCCAAACTTGGTTTCCGTCATTCCCCATGGGTTCAAAACTTGTTCTTCTATAATCTGATCCAAGTCTTGTTCAAAGATTTTTTCCAAAAGAAAGCCCAAGAGTAAAAAGTGAACATCTGAGTATAGAAAAGCAGACTGATTTCGTCTGTTGAGGTGAAACATGGTTTCTCTCAATTCCTCTGCACTTAACTTGTCTCGATTGGGAATAAAGGGGTCTAAGTCTGTAGCATGTGTCAGAAGTTGTCGTATAGTGATATCAGGATAATCACACTCAGGTAAAAAATCTGTCACTGGTCGATCAATATTTAATTTACCTTGCTGCCACAAGAAGGTAAAGACTGTCCCTACTCCCACAACCTTACTCACACTAGCTAGGTCATAGACCAGTCCCAACTCTGTTTTCAAACCTTTCTCAGGGTCACTCAATCCTAGATAAGACTCTTTCCATTCACCATCCTTATAATACGCAAAAGAGGCCCCGGGATATACCCCTGCCTCAATTTGATCTTCTATTTTTCTTTGAATTTTTTCCAACTTCATGCTTCTTCAAACCACAATTCGATGTTATTGGTATCTTTCCCAAGGAAGAATTTTTCAGACTTGGGAACAAAATAGCCTGTCTTTTCAAATTTCTGACGAAGACTAGTTAAATCTAGATCCTTTACCAAAAATTTCAGCATAGACAAGTCCCAAGTGACGTTGTTTTCAACAGCTAAATCTGGACCTTGCCCTTCCGTAAAGGTGATAACTGTCCCCACTTTTTCAGGATCGAGTATACTCTCCGTCCCCTCAGGCAGACGCAACTCCATAGAAATCTCAAATTGACTCAAGTATTTTATACTTTTATTTGAAGAAAATTCAGGAACAGTTTCCAGTGGAACCAAATCTCTTATATCATTTTCCGCATGAACAAGAATCACATCCTGTTCAGGAGAAACAATCTCAAAAGCATAACCACGGCTTCCTTTAAATAGGCGAGGAAGAGACTCCATCTGTGAAAGAAGATCCTCAATTTCAGAAGGATTCTTAACTTTTACCAAGAGTCTAGCTAGTTTCTTAAGCCCTTCAACTCTCCGAGTTCGCATACTGGGAGCCTCTTCGAGAATCAACTTCTCAACACCTGATTGGTCACCAAGTGAAAGGAAAGCAGATTCTTCTAATAAGGGCTTCATTCCAAGAGTTTCAATGTAAAATTTTTCATTTAATTTTCGGTTATTGACCTTCAAAGTCGGAATAATTTGTATCATTTGATTTGCATTCATAGCTTCCTCCAACTCTTTTATTTTAAAGGATTTTAGGATTTTTTACAAGCTATTCCACTTAAATTCTAGAATTTTTTACAAAAATTTCCGATAAAAAAACTGGGATTTCCCAGTTTCATTTTATTATAGGTAAAGTAGTTTAAAGACTGCTACTGCTGCAATACCAGCTGCGATTGGTGCTACAACTGGAACCCATGCATACCACCATTTTGAATCACCCTTGTGTTGACCAAGAACTGATTTTGGAAGGAGTTCGTGAAGAAGACGTGGTCCGAAGTCACGAGCCGGGTTCAAACCAGGTCCAGTAGGTCCACCAAGTGAAGTTACCAAAGCCATCACTAGGAAACCAAGTGCCAAGTGCGCAACTGAAAGTCCAGCAGCTGTGTGTGGTGCTACTTGAGCTTTTACTGCCAATTCACTTAAGTCAACAGTTTGACCAGCTTGAGTAGCCATTTGTTTCATGTATTGAAGAACCTCAGCACCAAAGAAGTTTTTAGTCATTCCTAGGGCTGCAAAGAACAAAATAAACGAACCGACAAACTCATTGATAAAACCATTTACACTTGCTGCGAAACGTGATTCTTTTGTACCGTGGTCAATGCTTGAAATCGTTGAGAAGGTACCCAAGATATTGTTTGGGTTTTCTGTTTTCAAGTAGTAAGGACGGTGAGTCGCTACAACCAAAGCTTGACCAAAAATTGCCCCCAAAAATTGCGCAAGGATGTAAAACGGTACTTGATCCCAAGAGAAAAGTCCGCTAACAGCAAGTCCAAGAGTGAAAGCTGGGTTGATGTGGTTACCAGAAACGTTACCGAACATCAAGGCTGGGATCATAACCCCCATACCATAACCAACAGCGATAACGAGCCAGCCACTTTGGTGACCTTTCGTACCTTTAAGTTCAACGTTGGCAACTGCACCATTTCCAAGAATGATCAAAATAGCAGTTCCCAAAAATTCAGTGGCATATTTAATAGCCCATGTAAAATCCATTTGATAGATTCTCCTTAATTTTTTTTAGACAATCCTTATTCTATCAATTTTTAGGCCTTTTCGCAACCGATTTTCTAAAAGAATCTCTGGAAAACGCTTTATTTAACTTATCTTTAAGAAAAGGACAAAAGGGGTCAAACACCTTTCATCCTTTTCGTTACTCTTGACGCTGACCAAAGTCTGCAATCATCTGCTCCATCTCTTGGCGACTCGGAGTGGTCAGCATATAAAGGTAGTCCCCTTGTAGCTCTGCAAAGGCTGCTGGCATGATTTTTTTGACCTTGAATTGCTGGCTGTACTTAGCAAGCAAGTCTTCTTCTGAATAGACATAGTTGGCATTGGCACGACGTGATGTAGCTAAACAGTATTGTGCTTCAAATTCTGCTGCTGGGAACTCTTCTCCTGCGACAATAGCCGCATAACCTCGGTAGAGATCCAAGGAGTGAGCGAAGTTATAAACATCAATGGTAAAGCCACCCGCAGGACGGTTATTGTACTCAATGGCAATGTAGTCGTCCCCGTCACGGAAAAACTCGATATGGAAAAAGCGTTCTCTCATTCCAAATTCTTTGACGATGGCCTCGCCATACTTGCGCAGTTTGGGATCCATATCCTTAAGCACATAGTAGGAATTGTCCATCTTATAAATCATGAGATCAAGTGGTGTATGGGCGTAGTCAAAAGTCGTTGAAAAGACGATATTACCATCCTTGTCCACAAGTCCGTCAAAGGTACAGATTTCGCTAGAAGTGACAAATTTTTCAAAGAAATAAACGGTTGAATGGTCCCATTCTTCCTTGAAGTGATTTACATCGTCTTCTGTCTCAAGCTTAAAGGTTGCTGCCGCTCCCACTCCGTTATCAGGTTTGGCAATCATTGGTAGACCAATCATCTCAACTGCTCTATCCACATCTGCTTCCGTATGGATAACAGCACCAGGTACCACAGGGACGCCTGCTTTTTTGAAAAGTTTCTTCATCTCAGACTTAAACTTGGTCTTTTTGAGATCCTCTGGTTTGGCACCAAAAATATTGAATTGCTCTCTGAGTGTTGCGTCTAGTTCAAGCCAGTATTCATTGTGGGACTCGATGCGGTCAATTGGGCCATGCTTGTAGAACAGAAAGGCAACAGCACGTTTGACTTCGCCTATGTTCTCAAGATTGTCTACACGGAAATACTCGGTCAGACTATTGCGCAAAGGCTCATCCAGTTGCTCGTATGGTTCTTGACCAATCCCCAAGACTGTGATGCCTTTACGAGCTAGTTCGATAGTAAACTGTTGAAAGTTTTGTGGATAGTAGGGAGAAATAACAAGGTAATTCATAGGCAACTCCTTTTATAGATACAGGTGTCCAAGAAAATAGGGCATTTGTTTACGCCACCATTCCCAGTCGTGGGCGACATCGTGTCCCCATTCAGCAAACCAGGCTGGAATTTGTTTCTGGTCAAAGGCTTCTTTGAGCTTGTAGAAAGATGGTAGACCGTCTTGTTCCCAAGCACCAAGTCCCGTACAAACGACAATCTCCGCCTGACGGTAACGATCGATAAACCAGCCGTCATTCTGATTCCAGATATAATCTACTGGCGAATTTTGGTAAATAGCATCATCATTGTAGTAATCGCCGACAAAGAAACGCGCGTCGTAAACACCGCTGAGAGCAATCACCTTGGTAAAGACATCTGGATGCTGGAGGAAAAAGTTGAGTGCATGGTAGGCACCCATTGAGCAACCTGTCGTCATCATGCCATCAAACCAACCTGTCTTATGCTTGATAAAAGGAATTGCCTCCTCAATCACGTAGCGTTCGTAGGCACGATGCATCTCTGCCTGGTCGTGACCGTTTTTCCAAGTGGCCAACCAGCTCTCACTGTCCACACTGGATAGAGTGAAGAACTGGACACGCCCTTCCTCAATAAAGGAAGCACAGGCATCAATCATGCCAAAATCATAGTATTCATTGTGACTGCCACCAGATGAAGCAAAAACAACAACTGGAATCCCAGCATGTCCATAACGGTTGAGGTACATTTCACGATTAAGATTGCCACTCCAGTGGCTGAGGTTTTCAATATGCATTGGCTTTCTCCTTTCTTAACTTACCATTTCTCTGCAAAAAATCGGAGACAGTCTGGTAAATTTTCCGACCAAGGTATTTCACTATGGATAGCACCAGACTGAACTTTCAAGACAAGATTATCCAAGCCTACTCCACCTGCAATCAAATCGTGATAATAGCGAAGCGACGAGTCGATATAGGCTTGTTTGATATTGCCAGCCATCAAGGTCTTGTCCGTATCGTCTGCTTCTTCTGTTCCTACATAAATGAAAATGCGCTGATCAGGCGACAATTTCTTACGCTCGATGTAGCGGTTAAAGGCCTCTTGGTGGAGCCAGTTAGCAGATGAAAATACACCTAGGCAACCAATTCGATCTTGGTATTCCAGTCCGATAAACTGAGTAATATTGCCTCCTAGTGACGAACCAATCATAGCAGTATGCTGGCGATCAGCTTTGGTACGATAGGTTTCATCGATAAAAGGCTTGACCACCTCCATGACAAACTCAGCATATTCCACACCCTTACCGCCAAACTGCTGGCCTGGGATAGGAGATTCTTGAAACTTCCAAGCCGCGTACTCATGCATCCGCCCCAAACCATCATTGTCAATAGCAACAACAATCATGCGACTGATGTCAGGATTTCTCTTAATAGCCGGAATAATCTTCCAAGAGTGTCCGATATAAGACTCCTTGCTGTAAAAGACATTTTGCCCATCATGAAAGTAAACAACAGGGTAAAAACGGTCTGTGTCTTTCTCGTAGTCCTTTGGCAGAAGCACACGCACACGACGCTCCTTTCCTGTATAAGGTACCTTGAGTTTGTGTTCTTTCATTTTCAAGTAAAAGTAGGAATGATTCATTGTCAGAAAACTCTCTATATTCAAAATTTTATCTCATTATACCATAAAAATAGAAAAAAAGTCAGTAATTGTCCATTTTAAGGATAAATAACTAACTTTTCTCATTTAATATTCTAAATTCTTCTGGTTTTTCTGATTAGAGGAGATTGTCAATCAAGTTATCAACTTCATCTTTTTCAACCTGAGGCGTTATCTTAGTAAGCATAATTCCAGCCACTGCTCGCTCAACCAAACCTTCAACATCCATCCATTTTTCATACTTCTCAGCATTCTCTATCTTAGGATTGGTCTTAGGACGATCAGGCGCAAAAATAGTACAACAGTCCTCAAACGGTTGGATAGAAATGTCAAAGGTATCGATTTTCTGGGCGATGTCAATGATTTCCAACTTGTCCATAGTAACCACAGGGCGGATGATAGGGGTGTTGGTCACAGCGTTGATAGCCTGCATACTTTCAAGAGTTTGGCTGGCTACTTGACCAAGACTTTCCCCATTGATGATAACCAAACCATTTCGTACCTCACGGATACGATCGGTAATCCGCATCATAAAACGACGGGTCAAGGTCATGAGGTAGGCTTCTGGCGCCTTAGACTTGATTTCCTCTTGAATCTCTGTAAAAGGCACCTCGATAAACTGGATATTACCACCAAACTTGGTTAATTTGCGGGTCAAATCTTGGGCCTTTTTAAGAGCACCAGGACTTGTGTAAGGAGGGCTGGCAAAGTGAACGGCCTCAATATCCACCCCACGTTTAAGGGCTAGATAACCAGCAACAGGTGAGTCAATCCCTCCTGACAACATGAGCATCCCCTTACCAGAAGTACCTACTGGCAAGCCACCTGCTCCACGAATGGTTTCATAGGAAAGATAGGCTGCTTCCTCACGAATCTCCACCTGAAGATTGATATCGGGATTTTTCATTTGAGCTTGGACATTTGGAATAGCTTCGAATACTGCTCCACCAAGTGTTTGGTTGAGTTCACGACTGTCGAGTTCAAAGTTGTGGTCGCTACGCTTGCTAGAAATTTTAAAGGTCATCCCTTCCTTGTAGATGTCCTGCATAATCTCTTGCACGGCAGACTTAAGCGTCGCAACAGATTTTTCGACCTTATAAACGGGAGAAAAGTTTTGAATTCCAAAGACTTGTTTAAGTGATTCTGCAACCGCTGTATAGTCGGCTCCATTGAGATAAGCGTGAGCACGGTCGCGATCAGCGGTTACTTTTACTTGGGGATAGATGGACAAAACGTCCGAAATGTTATTGCGAAGTTTATTGATGAAACGCATGCGGTTTTTGCCCTTGGTTGACAACTCTCCGTAGCGAATCATAATTTCTGAATACTGCATAAATGCTCCTATCTTACTTTTCTAGTTTGATTGTAAATTAATTTTAGCTTGGTCAAGAACTGCTCGACCTGACTCATATCATTTTCCAGGTCTAGGCTTAGGCGAACAGCTGACTGGGCCTTATCTTTGTCCACTCCCATAGCAAGCAAGCTCCCCGCAGGTTTTCCAGCCTTGGATGAACAAGCAGAGGTTGTGGAGATGAAAATATCATAGTCTTCAAAGGCGTGAACGATGACTTCTCCACGAACACCCTTAATTCCAAAAGTCAGGATATGAGGGGCGAAGTCTTCCTCATCTGAAAAGATAAGAATATCTGGATAATCCAAAAGTGCTTGGCGAATGACTGATCTCATCTGCCCTGTCTTACTAGCAAAGATAGCTAACTTTTCCATAGACAAACGGAGAGCCTTTGCTGTCGCTGCAATCCCTGCCACATTTTCAGTTGTCGAGCGATAATCGTGCTCTTGACCACCACCAGTTAACAGAGGCGTAATTTTCTTACCAGACTTGATATAGACAAAGCCAACACCTCTGACACCATGAAACTTATGACTTGAGAAGGTCGCGAAATCCACTCGATCTGTCAGATATTTTTCAGTCGGAATCTTAGCGAGTGCCTGAACTGCATCAACGTGGAAGGAAATGGTTGGCTTGTCTGCCAAGAGTTCTGAGATAGCCTCAATAGGTTGAATAGACCCAATTTCGTTGTTTACTGCCATGATGGAGACAAGGATCGTATCAGGACGTATCAAATCTGCTAATGCTTCAACATCCACAAATCCTTTCTCATCAACTGGAGCAATATCCACCTCAAAACCTTGACTTTTCAGCCATAGGGCTGACTCCTTGACTGCTGGATGCTCAATAGCTGATACGATGATGTGCTTGCCAAACTGGGCTTTTTCAAAGGCCACACCCTTGATAACCCAGTTATCTCCTTCTGTTCCACCAGAAGTAAAGTATATTTCGTCGCTTTTCTTACCGATTAAATCTGCAATCTGTTGACGGGAAGCATCTAAGATTCGTGTTGCCTGGTCTCCCAAACGATGGAGACTAGACGGATTTCCTACAATTTTTGAAGCGACCTGCATGTAAGTTTCAAGTGCTTCAGGATAAGGCTTAGTTGTTGCCGAATTATCAAAGTAGATCATGTTTTCTCACGCTTTCTAAAATCACTCCTTCTATTGTATCACGAAAAGAGACCTGCGACAAGAAAGGGAGGTTTCTCTTTTTTTAAGATTTTTTTAAAGAAATGAGGTATAATAAATCATAATTAAAGGAGAGTATCATGTCTAACTATCGTAGAACTTCAAAACCAAAAACAGAACATATCAAAAAGGGCTTTACTGTCTTTCAAAAAACGATTGCTACCATCGGTAGTATCCTTGGTCTCATCACTGCTACTATTACCATCATGAACGCCATGGATAATAACAAAAACAACAAGAAAGAACCGACGACAACTCAAACAACTGTTGTCAAGGAAATTCAAAAAGAATCCCCTCAGGAAAATACTACTCCTAACAGGGACAACACTTCTACTAAAGAAAATACCACACAAGAAGAAACTTCTCAATCCAACAAGAAAGAGGAGAAAAAAGAAGAGCAGAAAACAACAACTCAGGACTCTTCTACAGCTCCTACAAACAAAGAAACAAGCGATAACGGAACACAGTCAAATACGACGAATTCTGAAACTAAAACGAACCAGTAATCACAAAAATAACTTCTTTCCAAATTTGGAAAGAAGCTGTTTTTTTATTGTTGCAATACTTTTCGCGGTTTGGTTCCTTCAGCTGGACCGATAACACCTGCCAGTTCGAGCTCTTCCATCAGGCGGGTCGCACGGTTAAATCCAACTGACAAACGACGCTGAATCATAGAGGCACTGGCTTTCTGGGTTTCAATAACCAAAGCCTTGGCTTCTTCAAAGAGGGGATCGCCACCAGCTTCACCATCAGAGAAATCTCCTTCATTTTCAGAAACCTCACCTGGGTCAAAACTCTCATCATAGTCCGCATCTGCCTGAGCCTTGATGAAGTTTACGATGCGTTCAACATCATCATCCGAGATAAAGGATCCTTGCAGGCGGACTGGGTGATTTTCATCAATTGGTTTAAAGAGCATGTCTCCTCGACCAAGCAGTTTTTCTGCCCCATTCTCATCCAAGATGGTTCGTGAATCTGTACCTGATGAAACTGCAAAAGCCACACGAGATGGGACATTGGCCTTGATAAGACCAGAGATGACATCAACTGATGGGCGTTGCGTTGCGAGAATCATGTGAATCCCTGCAGCACGTGCCTTCTGTCCGAGACGAATGATGGCATCTTCCACTTCCTTGCTAGCCACCATCATGAGGTCTGCCAACTCATCTACAATGACAACAATTAAAGGCAGCGGTACTTGTTTGTACTCAGACTGGTCATTGAATTCCTCGACCTTGGCATTGTAACCAGCGATATTTCGCACACCAACCTTAGCAAAGAGTTCATAACGGTTTTCCATCTCATCCACAACCTTTTGCAGAGCCTTGCTGGCCTTGCGTGGATTGGTTACAACTGGAATCAAGAGATGAGGAATGTCATTGTAAACCGATAACTCAACCATCTTAGGATCCACCATCATAAACTTGACCTGGTCGGGTCTTGCTTTCATCAGAATGCTGGCGATAATACCGTTAACTGCGACTGATTTCCCTGAACCCGTCGAACCTGCAACAAGTAGGTGGGGCATCTTGGAAAGGTCAAAGGTACGAGCAGTTCCATTGACCGCCTTACCTAGAGGAATTTCGAGGAGATTTTCTGGTTTAGTCTGAGACTGTTCCCAGAGCTCACGGAAGGAAACAGTCGCAATTTCAGAGTTAGGAACCTCAATTCCGACTAGGGATTTACCAGGTATTGGAGCCTCAATCCGAACATCCTTGGCTGCTAAAGCTAGCGCTAAGTCGTCTGCTAGATTGGAAATGCGGTTAACCCGTACACCAACTGCTGGCTTGACTTCATACTTGGTTACTGATGGTCCAATTTCAGCTCGTTCAACCGTCACCTTGATCCCAAAGCTGGCAAAGGTTTCTTCTAGGATTTTGATATTTTCTCGAACAATCTTCTTTTCCTTGGACTGATCTTTGGGTTTATCTGGCGCAAAGAGTTGCAAGCTTGGTAGCTTGTATTCAAGGGTTTCTTTGGCAGAAAAATCAACCTGCACCTCTTCATCCTCAAAATCTTCTTCCACATCTGGAACGTCAAAATCAGCTTGAGGAAGGATAATCTCCGGTTCACTCCATTCTTCCTCAGGAATTGGTGGGAGATCGTAGTCTGCTACTTCAGATAAGATTTCTCCAGTTTCAGGATCTACGGGAGGAAGCGGCAGCGCATCCTGCTCTTCTTGTTCTCTCTGAATTCTGGCAGCTTCTTCAGCTTCTTGACGAGCCTTCTCTTCTTCTCTCTTGATGAAGCGTTCCTGTTTTCTCTGTTCCTGTTTTGCCATAAACGATCTGAACTGAGCTCCAATAAAGGCTGCAACATCATAAATAGACCAAGGACTAACCAAGAGTGCCCCAACTAGAATCAAGAGAACTCCAATAAAGTAAGAGCCGATATTGGAGAAAAGAAAGGCTATAGGGATATAGAGTCCTACACCAAGCAAGCCTCCACCAGCGAAGCTAGTCACCCGCATACCAGTCAAGTCCGTCATAACTTGAGCCAAGGTTCCTTTTAAAACTGACTGCTCCAAGCCATACTTCCAGACAAGATAGGCCTCAAAAATCAAGAGCAAGCCAGCGAAGATACAGAGAAATCCTGATAGAAGTCCCTCTTTCTTGCGTATCCATTTAAATAGAAAAAGATAGATGAGAAGGGCACCTATAGCCACGTAGGCCAAACTTCCGACCACCAGTCGAATGAGATTATAAAGGGTGATACCTGCCGCTCCGAGTTTGAGGGCTGCAAAAATCAATAACAAGGCAATTCCTAAGGAAATTAGCATCCTCTGGATAGCCTGTTTTCTTTCGAGTTCTGCTTTAGACGGTCTCCGTCTTGTTTTACTAGTATTCTTGTTTGCCATTCTTCTATTATAACATATTACACAGCCATTTCGAATAGAGAAAAAGATTGCACCAAATGGTAACAATCTTTCTATTTTGATACTTTTTTATGCTTGTGGTTTGCGTAGGTAACCATAAACCACACCGCTTACGATTGCACCAATCAAGACAAAGACTAGGTAAAGTAGGGCATTTGAAGTAAGGGCGATGACGAAGATTCCTCCGTGTGGCGCCATGAGTTTGATACCAGCAAGACCAACGAGTCCGCCTGCCACCGCAGAACCAAGGATGAAGCTTGGAATCGCACGAGCTGGGTCAGCGGCACCAAACGGAATCGCACCTTCAGTGATGAATGACAAGCCCATGATGATGTTTGTCAAACCAGAGTTACGTTCTTCTTTGGTAAATTTATCTTTAAAGAGAAGGGTTGCGACAAAGATGGCAAGCGGTGGCACCATTCCTCCAGCCATAACTGCCGCCATAGCTACAGAACCACCTGAAGAAACAGTCGCTGCAAGCGTACCTGTACCAAAGACATAAGCTGCTTTGTTGACTGGTCCACCCATGTCAACAGCCATCATTCCACCAAGAACGATACCAAGAAGGACAGCTGAACCTCCTCCAAGACCGCCTAGGAAGTCATTCATAGCAGTGTTGATTGCTGCCATTGGAATGTTAACAGCCAGCATGACAAAGCCTGTCAAGATTGTTCCAAGAAGTGGCAAGAGAAGGATTGATTTAGCACCTTCAAGTGAACGAGGAACTTTAACGTATTTCTTGATAGCAAGAACCAAGGCTCCTGCGATAAATCCACCAACAAGGGCACCTAGGAAACCAGATGAGACACCTGCAAGAGTTGAAGTTGCTTCACCACCTGCGGCATAAGGGATTTTCCCAAAAGCAAAACCTTCTTTAGCAATAGCACCAGCCACGAAACCTGCTACCAAACCAGGTTTTTCAGCGATAGAGTAGGCAACATATCCTGCAAAGACTGGGAGCATCAAGCCAAAGGCCGCGCCACCAATTTTCATGAACATAGAAGCTAGCTCATGGTAGGATCCGAGATTGCCAAGACTATCTTGTGGCACACCAAAAGCTCCGTCGATCAAGAAAGCAAGGGCAATCATGATACCACCACCGATAACGAATGGCAACATTTGAGATACACCACTCATCAAGTGTTTGTAGAATGCACCACCAAGGCTTTGTTTTTCATTACTTGTAGTTGCAGCTTTTGCACCATTAGCAGCACGGTAAACTTCAGCATCCCCAGAAAGAGCCAAGTTGATCAATTCTTCTGTCTTACGGATACCGTCAGCAACTGGACGGTTAACCAGAGGTTTTCCGTCAAAGCGGTCCATCTCAACAGCCTTGTCTGCAGCGATGATAACAGCTTTAGCCTTGCGGATGTCCTCTGATGTTAGTTGGTTCCCAACACCGCTAGCTCCGTTTGTTTCAACCTTGATACCAACACCCATTTCAGCAGCCACTTTTTGAAGGGCTTCTTGGGCCATGTAAGTGTGGGCAATACCTGTCGTACAAGCTGTAACAGCTACGATAAAGTCGCCAGAGTCATTAGCAGGTACTTGAACAGGCTCCTCAGCTTTTTCTGACGCTTGGTTAAATAGTTCGATAACTTGATCTGCAGATGTTACTTGGCGAAGTTTGTCAGCGAAACCATCTTTCATCAAGTATTGAGACAATTCTGCCAAGGCTGCCAAGTGAGTATCATTGGCACATTCCGGAGCTGCAATCATGAAGAAGAGGTCTGTTGGTTGCCCATCCAAGCTTTCGTAGTCAACACCCTTGTTTGACTTAGCAAAGAGAACCGTTGCTTCTTTGACAGCAGAATTTTTACTGTGAGGCATAGCGATTCCATCACCCAAACCAGTGGAAGTGAGAGCTTCACGCGCTAAAATTCCTTCTTTAAAGGTTTCAAAATCCGTCACGTAACCGTGATCTACCAAGCTATGAATCATCTCTTCGATGACAGCTGTTTTTTCAGTTGCCTGTAAATCCAGCAACATGACATCTTTTCTCAATAGGTCTTGAATTTTCATCGTTTTTCTACCTCAACTTTTTCATATGTTTCTTTAATAAAGTCCGCTGTTGCCAAGTCATCTGAGAAGGTCGTTGCTGTGCCACAAGCAACTCCCCATTTGAAGGCTTCTATTGCGTCTTTTGATTTGACAAATTGACCTGTAAATCCAGCTACCATAGAGTCACCAGCCCCGACTGAATTTTTGACTGTTCCCTTGATAGGTTTGGCGAAGTAAGCTCCCTCAGATGTGACAAGAAGAGCACCGTCGCCAGCCATGGAGATAATAACGTTTTGAGCTCCTTTGGCCAGTAACTGACGAGCATAGTTCTCGATTTCATCTAAACTTTCGAGTTTCACTCCAAAGATAGCTCCAAGCTCGTGATTGTTTGGTTTAACCAAAAGTGGCTGGTAGTCCAAACTATCAATCAAGGTCTGTCCTTCAAAGTCACAAACCACTTGCGCACCAGTCTGGCGTGTCAAGGCAATCAAATCTTTGTAAATAACATTACCTAGATTCTTAGCACTCGAACCCGCAAACACAACCGTATCATCTGCTGTCAGACTAGACAAAATAGCTTTCAACTCTTCTAGCTGAGCCGGTTCCACATTTGGACCAGTCCCGTTGATTTCTGTTTCTTGGTCTGCTTTAATCTTGACATTGATGCGAGTATCTTCTGCTACTTGGACAAAACGAGTTTCGATTTCTTCCTCTGTAAGGGTATCTGTGATAAATTTACCAGTAAAACCTCCGATAAATCCAGTCGCAGTATTTGGAATACCCAAGCGTTTCAAAACACGACTGACATTGATTCCTTTCCCACCAGCAAACTTATCATCACTGTCCATACGATTGACACTACCGACTTGAACTTGGTCCAAGCGCACGATATAGTCAATGGATGGATTGAGTGTGACTGTATAAATCATACTTCTATTACCTCCGTTTTCTTCTTAATAGCCTGCAAGAGCTCATGCCCTTGACTTGTGATGACAATAGCGCGTTTAAGTGGTGCTACCTTGGCAAAGCAAGTTTGTCCAATCTTAGACGAATCCACTAAGACATAGGTTTGTTTGGCATTCTCTAAAATAGCACGCTTAACGGCTCCCTCCTCCATATCAGGAGTCGTATAATAACCATCGTCTACACCATTCATCCCAACAAAGGCACGGTCAAAGTGCAATTGATTGATTTGGTTAAGAGCAACACCACCGATACATGCATCTGTTGCCATCTTGACACTTCCTCCAACCATGACAGTTGGAATCTGTTTTTCAACCAACTGAACCGCATGGTGAATGGAGTTGGTCACAACTGTAATATTCTTATTAACCAATTCCTTGATTAAAAAAGCAGTTGTCGTTCCAGCATCGATAAAAATGACATCTTTTTCCTTAATAAGAGAGGCTGCTTTCTGAGCCAGTAGCTTCTTCTCTTGAAGGTTTTTGACAGATTTTTCTTGGATGGTTTCTTCTTCCTGCAAGGAGTGGGGCAATTCTGCTCCACCATGCACACGGCGAAGTTTGTTTTCCGCCTCCAGCTCATCCAAATCTCTTCGAACCGTTGATTCTGATGTTTCTAATAGACTAACCAATTTTTCTAGGGAAACTACATGATGTTGATTTAACTCCTCTAAAATCAGTTGCTTCCGCTCAGTTTTTAACACCAAATCACCTCCTGTTATCGTTTACACTATTCATTCTAGCACATTCTCTACCAAAGTCAAGCATTTTTTGTCATTTTCCTTCAAAAACTATCATTTTTGCCAATTCTGGAATTTTTATTGCAAGATGAAGCGCTTTATGGTAGACTATTTTAGTAAGCATTGGAAGATTACTCAAGAGGCTTAAGAGGCCGTGTTGGAAACGCGGTAGGCGTGTAACAGCGTGCGTGGGTTCGAATCCCATGTCTTCCGTAGAGGAACACTAATTATATTGATTTTTATACAAAAAAATCTAGTGAGCTCTTCTGAGTTCGCTATTTTTATATTTAATGTACATACCTCAATCATTTCTACCCTAAAATAATACAATATACATTATTGTTAATGATGTTCCTACTAGAAAAAAACATAGAAAGACCTTGCATTATCCAAATATGGTTCACATAAAAGAAATCACAATTAAAGATTTTAGATTAATAAAAGAATTATCATTTCAGCCTTCAAAATACATCAATATAATCTCTGGAAAAAATGGAACTGGGAAATCAACAATACTCGGAATGATCGCTCAAGGTTTTTCGTTTAATAATAAGGTGGTGGATTTCATTTCAGAAGAAGCTAAACAATTAACTAAACCTAAAGTTAAAGATTTAGATCCGGAAATGGATTCTACACTTTTAAACGAGTATAATTCTATACTTACTCTTTTTGGTAATAATTTTGAATCTGAATCAAACGAACACTTCAAATTATCCGATAAAGATGGTAGAAATACCGAACATATAAATATTGTTTTAGACAATAATAGATTCTTTAGAGTCGAAACAACGAATCATAATGATAGAAAACTTCCGCGTTTCGTAACTAGACGAGATGATAATGAATCCTCTAACTATGTTCATCCTGTAATTTATTTAGGACTTGACAGACTGACTCCACTTGTTAGAACTAAAAATACGAATATCAATGTGACACTATCAGAAGATGATATAAAAGAGATACATACTCTGTATGAATCAATTTTATTAAAAAAATATCCGAAAAATTTAAGTGCAACCAAAACAAATACAAACAAACATACAGCTGCTTATATTAATACCGATAGAACCATTGAGATGATCTCATCTGGAGAAGACATCGTGGGACAACTCCTTTTATCCCTCTACTCATTTAAAAAATTAAAAGATAATTTCCCAGATTATTATAATGGTGGGATTCTATTAATTGATGAGATCGACTCAACACTATATCCTGCTGCACAAAATGTACTTCTAGATGTTTTTTTAGAAAAAGCCCGAGCTTTCAATATCCAAATTTTCGCAACTTCTCATTCTCTTACTTTATTAGAGCATCTTGAATCTGAAAAGTTAAATAATCCACGGATTAACCGAGATGTAAAAATTTTTACAACTGATGAAACAGATATCACCGATATTAAATTAAATGAACTGGAATATTTGTATAAATTTAAAAACCAATTGTTAGTTCAGGCAAATAAAAAAAGTATTCCTGATAAGATAAATGTGTATTTTGAGGACAATGAAGCTTACTTTATTTTTTCTCACCTTTTAACAGGACTAAAAGATAGCAATAATTCTCCTGTTAAACAAAGATTAAAACTTATAAAGGATATTGGACTTTCTTGTTCAAACTATATTTCTCTCCATAAAAATAAAATTCCAGAATTTACTACAACATCCATAATATGCCTTGACGGTGATCAACTCATTAATACTTCAAGTTTAAAAAACTTTATTACATTGCCTAATCATGGTGAACCTTCAAACCCGGAAGAATTCATTTTTGATATTTTAAATGATTCCAATTCTGATTTCTGGAAGCAAACAAACGAAAATTATACCCACTCGATTTTTATGAAAAATAGTAGATACAGAGTACTTCAAAGTATTAAAGACGGAACATATAAAAATCAATATCAAGAAGCACATGGTAGCTATAAGAATACTAAACCACGAATCGTTTGGAAAGATTGGTTTAACACTGAAAAGGAACATTGGAAAGGGAAGAATAATCCAATTAAATATTGGACATTAAGCCATCCTGAAGAAATTAAACAATTTGAAGAAAATTTAAAAAAGGTGTTTGATTTTGTCGCAACAAATAATAAAATACCCAACCTATAGTTTTGATGTATTTTACATGAAAGGAGGAATAAAATGAGGCATAATTTGAGTCCATTACGATACCCAGGTGGAAAAACACAAGTATATGAATTTGTTAGAGAACTTATTGAATTTAATGGATCAACAACATATATTGAACCTTATATGGGCGGAATGGGGATTGCTTTAAAGTTACTTTTGAATAATAACGTACGAAAAATTATGGTAAATGATTATGATAAAGCCATTTATGCATTCTGGTACTCTGTTTTAAATTATACAGATCACCTTATTAACTTAATTGAAACAACTCCTATTACGATTGAAGAATGGAAAAAACAGAGAATTATACAACAAAATAAAGATGTGTCTGAAGACCTACTTGAGTTAGGATTCTCAACGTTATTTCTTAATCGAACAAATCGCTCAGGAATTATAAAAGCTGGTGTTATAGGTGGTCTCCAACAGAATAGCGATTATAAACTTGATTGCCGTTTTAATAAAGATAAAATTATTGAAAAAATTAAATTAATAGCTTCTATGAAAAGTAGAATTAAGCTATATAATATGGATGCTGAAAAATTTATTCGACTAAATATTACTAAAACAAAAGATTCCTTCACGTTTTTTGATCCTCCCTATTACACCAAAGGTCCTGGTCTTTACACAAATTTTTATAACCACGAAAATCATCTTAATTTATCTTATACTATTAAGAAATATTTAAAAAATAAAAAATGGATTCTCACATATGATGTTGCGCCTGAAATTTTTCAAATGTATAACACTTTCCGCAACGAAAAATATTATTTAAATTATTCAGTAACCAAACCTAGTAAGGGAGTAGAATATATCTTTTATTCAAACAATTTAATCATCCCACAAGATACAAGACATTTGAAGAAGGCATAGAAAATTTATATTTCTAAGCCTTTTATAATGGAGCTGGATAACGCTTTGCGAATTATATTGATTTTTAAGGAGGCGAGCCTCCTTTTTGTGACTCCTTTTGTGACTCCCTTTTCCGCAAAAGACTGCCAAGGAATACCAAAGACAAAAATAAAAAACGTTGATTTAACAACGTTTTACCAAGGAATGCGCAAAAGAATGCAAAGAAATAATGGAGCCGGTGGGAGTCGAACCCACGTCCAAACACCTGCCAACATATTTGTCTACAACCATAGGTTATGTATTGTTTTAACAGTCCCTCGACACATAACTCAAGCCTAGGAACTGCGAGTCTATTAATCTCTTATCAAACCACTAGACAAGGCTTGATCGTATCTCGCTAATCATAAGACCTATCATTGAACACGAGCAATCCAAATCAGGTCACGCCTGCTGGTTTTTAGGCAGCTAAAGCGTAAGAAGTGTTATTTTTTGCAGTTATATTTAACTGAGCGTTTACGTCGCCACACGAGTTGCAAAATATGCCTCATAATGCCTGTCGAATCCGTAACGACCCCAAAAGACGATAGAACCATTATAACCTATCTTCATGAAAAATGCAAAATCAAGCCACCTCTTTAGAAAAGAACCCCTTTTAAGGCTTCCGATAAGACTTGATAACCGGCTACACTTAGATGGAGGCCATCTGTTGTATAGTCTTTTTTGAGTTGTCCTTCTGTATCTGTCAAACTATCATAAACAGGCACAAAATCTACCTGCATATAGGCGGATGCTAGAGCCTCATAGGCTTGATTCCATTCTCTGATCTTTTCATTGGTTCGGATATAAACAGTCTGCTTGTATCTCTCTCCCTCATTGACTGGCAAAATGGAAAGGAGCTTTATTTGTGATAGCGGATAATTTCGGGCAATCGATTGGATTACACGCTCGAGATTATCCAAGGCTTCATTCAAGGGAATATCTTTTCCAATATCATTTGTTCCTATTAGGAGAACAATTTGATCCACAGCATCACCATAAAGATGAGCATCCAAATTCTCTAATAACAATCTCGTCTGATAGCCTCGGATGCCACGATTAACAATCGTCTTGGCAACCCCAAACAACTCTTGAAGAGGGTAATATTCCACTATCGAATCACCAATAAAGATGATATCTGGCTCTAGAACAGATACTTGATTCAATTCACGATACTTGGTTTGAATTTTTTCCTGCTCCTTTAAGAGCCAATTCTCTAATAACTGTACTGCCACCTTATCCCTCTTTCTCTAACCAATTCTCTAGGACCTGATAAACACCCGCCTGGCTGTTAGCTGGCGCTAGAGCAGTCGCAACTGCCTTAGCCTCATCATCTGCATTTTCCATAGCATAGGCAATTCCAGCCAGTTCTAGCATTTCGACATCGTTTTCGCTATCACCGAAAGCCATGATTTGTTCCGATTTTAAATTCCAGCGCTTAAGTAATTCTTCCAATCCCCAAGCCTTGTGAACACCAGCCTGTAGGATATCGATACAACCATAACCGCTGGAAACAGCTCTCACACTACCATCAAAGAGGTCATTGATTTCCTGCAAAACAGAACTGGATCGCTCTTCACCGACGACCATGCTCATTTTAAGCACTCCACCAAAGAGATCAGCTTGCAAATCTTCCACAAAATTCATTCGTTGATAGAGTCTTTCAATCATCTCTGGAGTCATAAATTTATCAAGTTCTGTAAAAACAGTCCCTTTCTTGACAAAACCACCCTTCATACCTGTTACGACAAACTGATCTCGGCACTCTCTCCCCTTAAAATGAACTAAAGCCTTGCCAACCATAGCATCATCCCAGGTCTGAGCTTGAATCAGTTTATTGTTTTCAAAAATTCGCGCCCCATTGGCAACTACTAGTACTACTCGTTCAGCCAAGTGTCCCAATAGTTCTCTCATACGATGGATTTCATTCCCCGTCGCAATGACAAAACGGATATCCCTTTGATCTAGCTGATCTAAAATCTTTTCCAAGCGGGGCAGATCCAGCTGACCTCTCGGATCCAGCAAAGTCCCATCCATATCTGTCGCAATAATCTTAATCGTCATTTTACTTCCTCTGGATTCAAGCTAGTCCCACTTCAACCCTACATGTTCATTCATTTCTTTATAGGCCGTGTCAATTCGTTCCTTGGTCGCCTCATCCAACTTGTCACGGTGACTGCCCCCCTCGATGAAGTCCTCTAGGATATAGGTCTGATAGAGGAAGAGCGGATAGCCTTCTGGAGAGTATGTTCCTTTCGGTGTCCGATTGACCCAAGTTGGATGCGCTTTGGCAGTTTCAATCCTTGTTTTACCATCTTTTTTCTTAATGGTCACATCCATGAGAACACCGCGCTCCGTCCACTTGGCATTTTCCTCGTCTTGCATGGTTTCAATGCGTTGGTTTGAGAGGAAATTTCCCATGGAGTAGATGATCAGTTTTTTGTCGCCATCTTTTTCAACCGTTTCAGAAGGTTCAACGACGTGAGGATGCCCTCCAAAGATAATATCAGCTCCCCAGTCAATCATCTTGTGGTACAGTGTTTTCTGTTCCTCCGTCGGTTCTAGCTGGTACTCAATTCCCATCTGAGGCATGATGACAGTAATATCCGCTTCCTTCTCAGCACGCTCGATTTCTGCCTTCATCTTATCTTCATTCAGATCAGAAAGATAGCGATTATAGTCCTCTTGGGAAATGGATTGTTCAATACCGTTAAAGCCATAGGAATAGGCTAAGAGAGCTACCTTGATACCATTGACCTCCTTGATAACAATAGGAGACTTGTCCCGTGGTTCCTTAGTGTAGACTCCGATGGGTGTCATTCCAGCCTTTTCAATAGCTTGAGCTGTCGAAACCACTCCCTCTATCTGAGAATCCAAGATGTGATTGTGAGCCAAGTCTAGAACTTGGTAGCCTGCATCCTTGATAGCATCCATGACTTCCCCTGGTGCATTAAAGAGAGGATAACCTGCCAAGTAGTGGTCCTTGTTCACCGTTCCTTCAAAGTCACCAATTACCAAATCAGCTTGTTTGAGCCAGGGTTTTACATATTCAAAATTTTCATGGAAATCATAGGTTCCATCTTCTTTAAGAGCTGTTCGGTAGATGGGAATATGGTAGAGAAGGTCACCATTTGCCATGATACGTGCCGTTGTTTCGCCAGACTGATTTTCTTTGGATTTACCAGACGTCGTAGTCTGACTGCTTGGGCTTGTTTCCTTGCTGCCTTGTACTGCTTGAACTAATAAGTTTCCCCCCATGGATAAGGCAACTGCAAGCAATAACACAATAATAAACTGGGCATTGGTCCAGGATTTATAATTCCGAAAGAAATCAACACAAGTCTTCCACACCTCATAAAGAGAATCATGAGACCGTCTATCTTGCCGCTTTTCCATCTTTATCCCCCCCTTGCTTTTACTGCAAGTCTTTTCTTTTATTATACCACAGACAAAAGGGGAATATCGTTTATTATATTATTTTTTAGGAACTTCTGTGACTTTCTTTCTCGTCTATTTTGTGTTATCATGTAGAGGTAATGAAAGGAGAGAAAATGTCTGCTATAGAACGTATTACAAAAGCTGCTCACTTAATTGATATGAACGATATTATCCGTGAGGGGAACCCAACTCTGCGTGCGATTGCTGAGGAGGTCACTTTCCCGCTGTCTGACCAGGAAATCATCCTTGGTGAAAAGATGATGCAATTCCTCAAACATTCTCAGGATCCTGTTATGGCTGAGAAAATGGGACTCCGTGGTGGTGTTGGCCTTGCTGCTCCCCAGCTGGATATCTCAAAACGTATTATTGCTGTTTTAGTGCCAAATATTGTGGAAGAAGGTGAGACTCCACAGGAAGCCTACGATTTGCAAGCGATTATGTACAACCCAAAAATCGTATCACACTCAGTCCAAGATGCGGCTCTAGGCGAAGGCGAGGGATGCCTGTCTGTTGATCGTGTAGTTCCGGGCTATGTTGTCCGTCATGCCCGTGTCACTGTTGATTACTTTGACAAGGACGGCGAAAAACACCGTATCAAGCTCAAAGGCTACAACTCCATCGTTGTCCAACATGAAATTGATCATCTAAACGGAATCATGTTTTACGATCGTATCAACGAAAAAGATCCATTTGCCGTTAAAGAAGGACTCCTCATTCTTGAATAAAGAAAATCCCGTTGCAAGACGGGGTTTTGTGTTATAATAGAGACATGAAAACAAATGATATTGTCTATGGCGTCCACGCTGTTACAGAAGCCCTCCTTGCAAATACAGGAAACAAACTCTACCTCCAAGATGATCTCCGAGGTAAAAATGTTGAGAAGGTCAAGGAACTGGCTGCTGAGAAAAAGGTCTCCATCTCTTGGACTTCAAAAAAATCCCTCTCTGAAATGACTGAAGGCGCTGTCCACCAAGGTTTTGTTCTACGAGTTTCCGAATTTGCCTATAGCGAGCTAGAACACATTCTTGCCAAAACGCGTCAAGAAGAAAACCCTTTGCTATTGATTCTGGACGGGTTAACTGACCCCCATAATCTAGGTTCTATCTTGCGAACAGCCGATGCGACCAATGTTTCAGGTGTCATCATTCCCAAGCACCGTGCTGTCGGAGTGACTCCTGTCGTTGCTAAAACGGCCACAGGTGCTATTGAACATGTACCGATTGCCCGAGTGACCAACCTCAGTCAAACCCTCGATAAACTCAAAGACGAAGGATTCTGGACCTTTGGAACGGATATGAACGGCACTCCTTGCCACAAGTGGAATACAAAAGGGAAAATCGCCCTCATCATCGGAAATGAAGGAAAAGGTATCTCTAGCAACATCAAAAAACAGGTCGATGAGATGATCACCATTCCAATGAACGGACATGTTCAAAGCCTCAATGCCAGTGTTGCTGCAGCCATTCTCATGTACGAAGTTTTCCGAAACCGACTATAAAAAAGTTTCCAATCACTTGATTGGAAACTTTTTTGCTTAACTATGTTCTGTGATAAATTTATAGGCTTCTTGACCAGCGATAGCCCCATCTCCAACTGCTGTTGTCACTTGGCGAAGGTCTTTCTGGCGAACATCCCCAACCGCAAAGATACCATCAACTGCCGTCTTCATGTGGTTATCTGTCACAATCCAGCCTGCCTGGTCTTTAATATTCAATTCTTTAACAAAATCGCTAACAGGATCCAGTCCAACATAGATAAAGACACCACCAAAGGCTTGCTCTGTTACCTTACCCGTTTTCACATTTTCAAATACGACAGATTCCACTCGGTTTTCACCTTTGATTTCCTTGACGACAGAATCCCAGATAAAGTTGACTTTCTCATTTGCAAAAGCACGGTCTTGCAAAACTTTTTGGGCACGAAGTTGATCACGACGGTGAACAATAGTGACAGTCTTGGCAAAGCGAGTCAAGAACAAAGCTTCTTCTACCGCTGAATCTCCACCACCGACTACGAGCAAATCTTGGTCACGGAAGAAAGCTCCGTCACAGACTGCACAGTAAGAAACTCCTCGACTGTTCAGTTCCTCTTCTCCGGGAACTCCCAAGAGACGGTGTTTTGACCCAGTTGCCACGATGACAGTACGGGTTTCGTAAACTTGATCATCAGTGATTACCTTCTTATAGTCACCCTGATCTTCAATATTTTCAACATAGCCATAAAGATGCTCCACTCCAAGGTTTTCAAGTGGTTCAAACATTTTCTCAGCCAATTCAGGTCCACTGATGTTGGCATAACCTGGATAGTTTTCAATATCAGATGTGTTATTCATTTGCCCGCCTGGCAGACCACCTTCAATCAAAGCAACTTTCAGATTGCTGCGAGCGGCATATAAGGCAGCGGTCATTCCCGCAGGTCCAGCACCGATAATAATCGTATCGTACATTTCGATTCCTTCTTTCTTGTTGTAACTATCTTTATTCTAACTGTTTAAAGTTTCCTTAGCAAGCATTATGCTCTGAAAACTAAAATGAGACTCATGACGGCAAAGGATAATACTGGGATCACCAAAACCCCAATCATAATCATATCATAGAGATGGGCTTGACGGGCCTTGGCTGTCTTGTCCACGCCAGACATAGCTCGCAATCCAATCCAAATCCCTAAAAAAATCACGACGAGAATGGTCGTTAAGATCAAACTCTCGAAATATAAAGAAAACAGTTGCAGCAGCATGATCTCTCTCGTTTCTATCTTTTTTAAAGAGTAAACTCAGCTAGTCCAACTAACTGAGTTTTCCTTTTACTATTATATCAAATATAAGTCCGTTTGTAACTAGCGAAGAATTCTTTTGTCCGTTCTTCTTTCGGATGATTGATGATTTCATCCGGTGTACCTGACTCGATGATTTTCCCCTTATCTAGGAACAAAATCTTGTCTGCCACTTGGGCTACAAAAGACATGTCATGACTGACCAAAATCATTGTTTGACCTGACTTGGCAGCGTCTGCAATAGACTTCTCTACTTCACCGACCAATTCTGGGTCAAGGGCTGAAGTGGGCTCGTCCAAGAGCAAGACATCTGGCTTCATAGCGAGAGCACGCGCGAGGGCAACCCGTTGCTTTTGTCCACCTGATAAGTGGCGAGGATAATGGTTTTCACGGTCAGAAAGACCAACCTTGGCCAACTCTTCCTTAGCGATTTTTGTTGCTTCCTCGTCCGATAATTTTTTAACAACAACCAAACCTTCCTTAACATTGTCAAGAGCTGTTCGGCGTTCAAACAAATTAAACTGTTGGAAAACCATGGATAACTTGCGACGAAGGGTTAGGATTTCTTCTTGGCTAATCTGAGAAAAATCAACTTTAAAATTGTCAATCTGAATCGTTCCACTATCTGGAGTTTCAAGGTAGTTCAAACTACGAAGAAAGGTTGATTTCCCTGCTCCAGATGAACCAATCAAAGCCACTACTTCTCCCTTTTGGATATCCAAGTCCAGATGATCCAAGACAGTCTGGCCTGAAAAGGATTTACTTAAATTCGAAATCTTAATCATTAACGAAGGTCTCCTTTCACATCTGTTTGCACTGTATCAGGTGCAGAAATAGCCATTTTTCTCTCGATGAAACGACCGAGGCTTTCAATGCCGATATTGACTACCCAATAAACAAGGGCTACGGAGATGAAACGCTCAAAGTAACGATAATCTGCTCCACCCAAAATCTGAGCTTGAGCAAAAACTTCGACAACACCCGCACTAAAGGCTAGAGAAGTTCCCTTGGTCAAACCGATAAGAGAGTTAATCAAAGTCGGTGTCGCTACCACTGCTGCATTTGGAATAATCACGCGACGATAAACTTGCGCTTGCGTCATACCCAGACTACGCGCCGCCTCAATTTCACCTGGATTAACAGAAAGGATGGCCGCACGAATCGTTTCACTTGCATAAGCCGCCTCATTAAAAGCAAAGGCCACAATCGCAAAAAGTGCTGCTGGAATCGCATTGATATTGAAACCAGTTCCCCATTGTTGGTTGATAGCTTTCAGTGCCAAAGGAATTCCGTAGTAGGTCAACATAAGTTGAACTAGGATTGGGGTACCTTTTAAGAAGCTGACGAAAAAGGCCTGCAAGGGATATAAAATCTTAACACGATTGATCTTAACAATGGCAAAAATCAAGGCAAGTAGCAAACCAAAGAGTGCACCTCCAAGCGTCAACATCAAGGTTGTAGGCAGTTGTTGGACAATCCTTGGAATTCCATCAAAGACCGAACGCAAACTAAAGAGCTTACCATCCGGAATGAGTTGCATCAAACTTTGGTACCAATCTGATGCTAAAAATGTTGTAACAGTCATAAAAACATCCTCTCCTGATAATGATTCATTCTATCATACTTCTGCTCGCAAGCAAATTATTTGCTACGGGCTGATCAGACTTTGTCTATCTTCTAGTTTATCACACTTTAAAACAGGGATGCTATATATTTTACCTATCAAGGAGATAGATAAAAACTATCTCAAACCTAAATCCTCATAGCTTTTTCTATAGCCGATTTGTTTAACAGCACCATTCTCCACCAAAATTGGACGTTTTAACAACATGCCATCACTAGCCAGAAGCTTAGCTGCTTCTTGTTTTGACAAGCTTCCCACCTTATCTTTCAAGCCCAGTTCACGGTATTTGATCCCGCTGGTATTAAAAAATTGTTTCACTTCAAAACCAGAAGTTTCCAACCAGTTCAAAATCACTTCTTCACTTGGTGTTTCTTCTACAATGTGGACGTCTTGGTAGACAAGTCCGAGTTGGTCCAGTTCATTTTTTGCTTTCTTACAAGTTGAACATTTTGGGTATTCGATAAATTCTAACATCTTCTTTTCTTTCTATTCTTTATTTTCTTGAAAAACTGCACCTTCATGCTGCAAGAGCCAGGCTTTCTTTTCGACTCCAGAAGCATAGCCTGTCAAACGATTACCAGACCCTAGCACTCGGTGACAGGGGACGAGGATGGACCAGGGATTACGCCCCACTGCTCCGCCAATAGCTTGGGCAGAATTCACCTGCAAGTCTTGAGCTATTTGACCGTAAGTCACTGTTTGACCATAAGGAATGCTCTGTAAGTAGGCCCAGACCCGTTTTTCAAAATCCGTCCCAATGGGAGCCAAGGGCAAGAAAGATAAGTCTTGATCCTTCCCATCGAAATAAGCATCTAAATAGCAAATAACTTGGTCAAGAACAGGATGCTCCTTAACTGTTTCCATCCTATCCGTATCAATACCTCTCTCAAAATGAGTTTGGTCCTGCACCCAAATTCCATACAGATATTGCTCGTCAGCAACCAAGGACAAGGTTCCAATTGGCGACGGGTGGAGCATTTTTACGTACTTTTTTTGCTTCATTTTTTTAATTTCTGATAGGCTAAGCGTTCCCCATCAACTGGAACTTTTCCGACCTGACTAAATCCAAGTTTTTCAAAGATATGCTGCATGACCTTATTTTCTACATGCGTATCTGAACGAAAATCTAGGTAATCAAAACCTTCAATCAAGCCTTCTAGGAAAGTCTGAGCAACCCCTTGCCCTTGGACATCTGTTGCTACAGCGATACGGTGAAAGACCAAATATTCTGACTCTCCCCCCTGCCAACTTCCTTCATAAATGGCTTCATAGGCTTCCTCTGGGCTCTTGGTCACAGCAGCATAGGCTAGTAGTTCTCCTTCTTCCAAGGCTACATAGGCTTGGCCTGAGATAATATCATCAATAATGATGTCAGCATTTGGATAGCCATTTTGCCACTGGTCGCTACCAGACTTGGCTAAGCATTTTTTGGCATCCTCCATCACCTGCATAATCGCATCTACTTCGTTTGGAAAAGCTAAACGAATCTCCATCTTTTCTCCCTCTTTTCTAACTATTTTCTCTCATCATAGCATAATTTAAAGCTTTCTACAAGCAGTTGAAACTTGACTTTTGTTTTTTATTATTTTATAATCTAGTTATCGAAACTAGATAAAAAGGAGTTGGAAATGGATTCTAACTTTTCCTACCCAAAATGGGAAGACATTCCAAACATTGACCTCTATCTGGATCAGGTTTTACTTTATGTCAATCAAGTCTGCGCCCCTATCTCTCCAGATAAGGACAAGGGGCTAACAGCATCCATGGTCAATAACTATGTCAAACATGGTTACTTGACAAAGCCAGACAAGAAAAAATACCAACGCAAACAGATTGCCCGTTTAATTGCTATCACCACTCTCAAGTCTGTCTTTTCGATCCAAGAAATCGCTCAGACACTTAATACTCTACAAACTCAAGCGAGCTCAGACCAGCTCTACGATGCTTTTGTGGACTACATGAACTATGGGATTGATCCAGAAAATCCTATTATCCAAACCAGCTGTCAAACGGTTAAACTCTATCATCAAACTCTAGACTTAATCCTTATCAAAAAAGAGGAGGAAATCCAATGAATACCAGTCTAAAACTCAGTAAAAAACTCAGTTTTGGAGAGGAGATTGCTAATAGCGTAACCCATGCTGTGGGTGCCGTTATCATGCTCATCTTACTCCCCATTTCATCCACCTATAGTTATGAAGCACACGGATTTTTATCATCTTTTGGTGTTTCTATCTTTGTTATCAGTCTCTTTCTCATGTTCCTCTCGTCAACCATTTACCACTCTATGGCCTATGGTTCGACCCACAAATACGTCTTGCGAATCATCGACCATTCTATGATTTATGTGGCTATCGCAGGCTCTTATACGCCAGTCGTATTGACTTTGATGAATAACTGGTTTGGCTATCTCATTATTGCCATTCAGTGGGGAACGACCATCTTTGGCATCCTCTATAAAATCTTTGCTAAAAAGGTCAATGAGAAATTCAGCCTTGCCCTTTATCTCATTATGGGCTGGTTGGTTCTGGCTATCATTCCTGCCATTATCAGTCAAACAACGCCAATTTTCTGGAGTCTCATGGTAACTGGCGGACTCTCTTATACAGTTGGAGCTGGATTTTACGCCAAGAAAAAACCTTATTTCCACATGATTTGGCATCTCTTTATCCTAGCAGCATCTGCACTTCAATATATCGCGATTGTTTATTACATGTAAAAAAGTTGAGAATCTTTTCTCAACTTTTTGTTTTCATATTCAAATAACAATTCTATTATTTTTCAGCTGTAAGTGCAGCCATTGTGATGTAGTTGTATGGTTTGTTAAAGTGTGGCAAGAAGAATAGGTCTGTCAAGGCCAATTTATCAATTGTCACATGCTCTTGGATAGCAAGTGAGAACATGTGGATTCCCATGCTGATAGCAGAATCACGTGATACCATTTGAGCACCAAGAATTTCACGGCTGTCTTTGTCAAAGACAATCTTGATAGCAACTTCGTGGTTGTCATGTTTGATAAATTCAGGTTTTTGAAGATCGTTAAAGCCAGTTTCAGTTGCGTTATAACCAGCAGCTTTTGCTTTCTCAAGAGTCAAACCAGTTGAAACCATGTGAAGACCGTAGATTGAGATACCGTTTGAACCTTGTACACCGATTCCTTCAAGTTCATGTCCACAAGCGTTGTAAGCACCAACGATACCAGTGCGTACAGCATTTGAAGCAAGCGCGATGTAGCTAGTGTCTTTACGAGCGTTGTCATAAACAGTTGCACAGTCACCAACAGCGTATACACCTGGAATAGATGTTTCTTGTTTCTTATCTACAAGGAAGGCACCGTTGCGGAAGAGTTCAATCTTACCGTCAGCAAGGGCTGTGTTTGGACGGAAACCAACTGCAAGAACCACCATATCCACATCAAATGTTTCTTTGTCCGTTACCAAGCGTTCAACTTTACCATCACCTTGGATTGCTTTAACTGTTTGACCAAGTGCCAAGCGGATGTTATGGTCTTCCAAGTTTTTCGCCATCATTTGGGTAAAGTCTTTGTCATAGTAGCCGTTCAAAACAGTGTCTACGATATCAACAAGCACCACTTCTTTTCCAAGACGTTCGAAAGCTTCAGCCAGCTCTACACCGATGTAACCACCACCAACAACGGCAATGCGCTCAAGGTGTTTGCTCTTATCTTCAAGTTTCTCAATAACTTCTTCAGCGTTTTGGTACAACTTAACAAATTGAACATTTTCAAGGGTCGCTTTGAATTCGCGGTTACCCTTAACGATTTCAACACCTTCGATTGGAGGCAAGATTGGAGTTGAACCAGTCGCAAAGATCAATTTGTCGTAAGATTCTTTGTGTTCTTGACCTTCAACTTCTGCAGTCACAACTTTATTATCGTAGTCAATTGAAAGAACTGGTGAGTTCATGTACACTTTAGCACCTTTTGCTTCCAATTTTTCTTTATCAGAGTAGAAGAGACCTTCTGGGCCATCAATTTGTTCCCCGATCCAAAGCGCCATTCCACAACCTAGGAATGAAATATTTGAGTTTTGGTCAAATACAACGATTTCATTTTCATGTCCGAAGTTGTCCAACATAGTATTGATACATGCTGTACCAGCGTGGTTAGCACCAACTACAACGATTTTACTCATAGAATAATTCCACCTTTAAAATTTAATTTACTCTCCTAGTATATCATTTACTGTTAGCGTTTACAAGGTATTTGCTTAGAATTCTCTTATTTTCAGAAAAAAATACACTTAACATTGATAAATCTAATTTTTCTATCGTTTTCATACTAATTTTAAGCATATTCCTTGACTTTTTGTCAAAAATTATTTGTGAAAACGCTGACTTTATGTTATGCTATAAACATGGAAAGAAAATGTAAGGGGTTAAATTATCCTAGAATTTAACATAACTTAGAAGATTTCCTATGAAGTAGAAAGGAGTTGGTAGCTTGCCTCTTCGTTCACGTTCTGAACGGCTAATGGGAACAACTATCACGATTTCATTAGTAGATAAACAGGCAGACTGCCTGCTTCAAGGAGCCTTTGATTTGCTCAAAGAACTCGAGTACCGCTTCAACGCCAACAGTCAAGAATCCGAACTGATGGAAATCAATCACCAGGCTGGAATTGCACCTGTAAAGATCCATCCTGACCTGTTTGAACTGATTGCTCTTGGATTAGAACACAGCCTAGCTCCATCTAGCCACCTCAATATCAGTATTGGTCCCTTGATTCAAACTTGGCGAATCGGCTTTTCAGATGCCCGACTCCCAGAGCTAAACGAAATCGAAGCTGTCTTGCCTCTAGTTGACCCGCATTTTATCAAGTTAGATCCCACTAACTCTACTGTCTTTTTAGAGAAGAAAGGGATGAAGCTTGATCTAGGTTGTTTAGCCAAGGGCTATAGTGCAGATAAGGTTGCTCAGTATTTAAAAGCACACGGTGTCACCTCTGCCTTGATCAATCTCGGAGGAAATATCCTCACCATCGGGAACAATCAAGCCAAAGAAGGGAAAGCCTGGCAGATTGGTATTCAAGATCCGCGAAATCCTCGTGGCAATCATCTCCTAACCATTCCTGCTTCTAACAAATCCGTCGTCACTTCAGGTATCTATGAACGCCACCTGACAATAGACGGAAAAGACTATCACCATATTTTTGATAGTGAGACAGGATTCCCTGTCGAAACAGAGCTCGCTAGCCTAACGATTATCTCTGATAAATCCGTTGATGGTGAGATTTGGACAACCCGCCTATTCGGAGAACGTAGCGCTTCTATCCTCTGGCAAGTCGAAAGTTTAGATGGTATCGAAGCCATCCTCATCGACAAAGAGGGACGCTTTGCTTGTTCTTCAGGCCTTCAAAATTGTATTATGTAAAAAGAGAAAGGAAATCTCATGCTAAAACTTATTGCCATTGTTGGAACGAACTCTAAACGTTCTACAAACCGCCAATTGCTCCAATACATGCAAAAACACTTCGCCGATAAGGCTGAGATTGAACTCGTTGAAATTAAGGACATCCCTGTTTTCAACAAACCAGCAGATAAACTTCTTCCAGCTGAAATTCTTGAAATTGCTACTAAAATTGAAGCATCTGACGGTGTGATTATCGGTACTCCTGAGTACGACCACTCTATCCCTGCAGTTTTGATGAGCGCTCTTGCTTGGCTATCTTACGGTATCTACCCACTTTTGAACAAACCAATCATGATTACTGGTGCTTCCTATGGTACACTTGGTTCATCTCGTGCCCAATTGCAGCTTCGTCAAATCTTGAACGCTCCTGAAATCAAGGCAAATGTTCTACCAGATGAATTCTTGCTTTCTCACTCTCTTCAAGCATTTAACCCAAGTGGCGACTTGGTTGACCTTGATGTCATCAAGAAATTGGATGCCATCTTTGATGACTTCCGTATCTTCGTGAAAATTACTGAAAAATTGCGCAATGCACAAGAATTGCTTCGCAAAGATGCCGAAGAATTTGACTGGGAAAATTTGTAAGATAGGAGACCGAAAGAATGAAATTTGTTGGACTTGTTGGATCAAACTACGATCAATCATATAACCGCAAACTCTTAGAATTTATTCGTCGTAATTTCAAATTCAAATTTGAATTAGAAGTTCTTGAAATCGACGAAGTTCCAATGTTTAACCAAGACGAAAAATGGGACGAAAGTTTCCAATTGCGCTTCTTGTATAACAAAATTACACGAGCTGATGGTGTCATTATCGCTACTCCTGAGCACAACCACACTATCTCAGCTTCACTCAAATCTGTACTCGAATGGCTTTCATACGAAGTTCATCCATTTGAAAACAAGCCTGTTATGATTGTAGGTGCATCATACTACGACCAAGGAACATCACGTGCCCAAGTTCACCTCCGTAAAATCCTTGATGCTCCAGGTGTCAATGCCTACACGCTTCCAGGTAACGAATTCCTTCTTGGTAAAGCTAAGGAAGCTTTTGATAACGAAGGAAATATCACCAACGAAGGCACTGTTAAATTCCTTGAAACTTGCTTAGATAACTTTGTAAAATACGTAGGAGTCGTTTCGAAATTGAAAAAACCAAAACCAATCGAACCAGAAGACTTGGATTGTGGAAAACCAATCGCTACAACCATCACAGAAGTTGATCCTGACGATCCAGAATGGGTAGAAAAAGTTGCTGCAATCACTGGAGCTGTTTCTGGTGATACCTATGTAAAATTGGACCACGGTATCCTTACAGTTAACCAAATCGATATGTTCTTGAAAGCTATGCCATTTGAATTGACATATGCTGATGACAACAACCAATTCCTCTACTACAACAACGCTCACCAAGATCCAGACACCATGTTTGCCAAACGTGTACCACCTCAATCAGGTAACCGTATGTCGACTGTTCACAATTCTCTTCCACCAGCACGTATGAAGAATGTAGAGTGGGTCATCGGAACACTTCGCAACGGAAACCAAGAATACGTCCGTACGATCGTTCCAGGTTCTCCTGCAGGTGTTATCAACACCCACAACTACCAAGCAATGTACTATCCTGATGGATCTTACGCTGGAATCAATGAAATCGTCTTTAACTTCCAACCATGGCTTGAATGGTACCTAAAAGAGACTGGTCAACGTTTGGTGGGTGGTAGCGGACCATTTGCTCCTGCTGCCGGAGGTCATGGAGACGCAGATGCTACTTCTGGCGCTTCTGATTCGGGGGACGCTGGAGGCCATGGTGGTGACGCCGACGCCACTTCTGGTGCAAGCAACTAAGAAACCAAAAAGGAGCCAAATGGCTCCTTTTTTATTACAACAGAAAAGGGGCTTGTAAATCATCTACACCCCCCTTTCATTTTATGAGTTAGGATCATCTAAACTACGGCCGTGCAAACCTTTTTCACGTTGTACCTGACGTAGTTTTTCTGGTGTGACGTCATTTCCTTCTTCGTCGACAATTTTGATTCCTTCAATGTGGTGGCGAACAGAACGACGATAGCCTTCAATGTACTCCTCACGAAGTTTAGCTTGTTCCACTTTTTCAGCAGAAGTTAAGCCTTCTGTTTTTTTCTTTTTAGCAAGCTCGTTAATACGATCAATTTTTTTAGGATCCATGTTTCTCTCCTTTATGATAAGATTTAATCCGTTTAACAGATTTTACTTGGTATTAATTTGGTTGAAACGTGCAAGTTTCACTGCTTTATTGGTTAATTGCGACAAGATGGCCAATCGATTTTGACGAATATCTTGATCATCGGTCATTACCATAGTATTCTCAAAGAAAGCATCAATAACTGGACTAAGCGCAAAGAGTTGTTCTAATTGCTGACTTGCAGTCCCTGATAAAACGAGTGACTCTACTGCTTCCGCCAAGGCTTTCTCTTCTTCATTTTCAAAGAGAGCAGGATCAACTGTTTCATATCCTTCCGCTTTCTCAGCCAAGTTGAAAGCACGAGAGAGAGATTCAACAGACGGCTTGAAGTTTTCTTCCTTGCTTGCTTCTACAAGAGCACTTGCTGCTTCCAACATATCCGCCACGACAAAGTTCGAACTTGCAAGAACCGCTTCCTTAATGTCTTTTGGAGTAGAACCCATCATCTTATCAACACGAGCCTTGATAAAGTCCATAACCTCTGCTTTATTTTCATAAGTCAAGCTGTCAAATTTCAAAGCATAAAGGCTATCAATCAACTCATCCATAGCAATGTACCAACCAAAGGCATCCAAGATACGTACCACACCTTGCGTCGCACGACGAAGGGCATAAGGGTCATTAGAACCTGATGGAATCAAACCTACTGAGAAGAAACTCAAAATCGTATCCAATTTGTCTGCAATGGCAAGCACTGCCCCCACCTTGCTCTCTGGAAGCTCTCCTTCGGCTGATGTAGGCATGTAGTGTTCACGAATGGCAGCTGCAACTGCTGGAGTTTCACCAGCAAGAAGGGCATATTTCTCACCCATAATCCCTTGTAGCTCATCAAACTCACCAACCATACCTGTCAACAAGTCAAACTTGTAAATGGCTGCTGCGCGGGCAAGATCAATCGTTTCATCCACTGATAAACCAGCTTTTTCCGCCAAAAGGACGGCAATCTGACCTGTACGAATCATGTGTTCACGAAGGGAACCAATCTTTTCATGGAAGGTCACCTGGTTCAATTTTTCAACAAGATCTGAAATGACCAATTTTTGGTCTTCACGCCAGAAGAATTCTCCGTCTTCCAAGCGGGCAACTAAGACTTTTTCATTACCCTTGATGACATTTCCCAAATGCTCTGCGTTTCCATTACGAACAGAAATAAAGTTTGGCAAGAGTTTACCGTCTTGATCACGAACAACGAAATAACGTTGGTGTTCCTTCATCGAAGTCACCAAGACTTCTTCTGGAACTTCAAGGTATTTGGCATCAAAACTTCCCATAAAGGCAGTTGGGTATTCAACCAGGTTCAATACCTCGTTAAGCAAGTCGGCATCAATTTCGATGCTAACACCATGTTTTGCCTCAATTTCCTTGATTTGATCAACAATCATTTGTTCACGTTCACGAGGATCTGCGATTACAAACTGTTCACGAAGGTCTTCTTCGTAGCTCAATGCTGACTGAATCTTAGTTTCTTGTCCCAAGAAACGATGGCCGCGACTCACACGCCCACCCTTGATATCAAGGAAATCCAAATCAAACTCTTGTTCGTCCAAGAGAACTGTCAAAGTGTGTACAGGGCGGATATATTCAAAAGTATTGTTAGCCCAGTGCATGCTGACAGGGAATATCAGTGACTTCAAGACGTCTACTACACCAGGAACAATGGCTTCAACTGGTTTACCCACTTCTTCCTTGGTAACATAGACATATTCTTCACCCTTGATTTCACGGAATTCAATATCTTCAACTGTCAAGCCTTTCCCACGGACAAATCCTTGAGCTGCTTTGGTGAAGTTTCCATCACTATCCAGTGCAATTTTCTTTGCCGGACCCTTGAAATCTTCTGTCAAATCAGACTGTTTGTCTGCAAGACTAGTCACACGAACAGCCAAACGACGTGGTGTTGAGAAGGTTTGAATGGCTTCAAAGGAAAGGCGGTTTTCCTTGAGGAAGGCGGTCATTTTTTCACCTAGTTGTTTTTCGCTTGGAGTTACTACGTAGGCTGGTAACTCTTCAAGACCGAGTTCTACTAATAAGTTTTTTGTCATATTTTTTCTCCGAAAAGTATCTTTTTATTTTCCAGTTTGTCTTATGTGATTGGCACGCAAGCAACCGACTTCGTCGTTTCATTGCTAAAATTGGAGCCAAAAGTCTCCAATTTTGCCTAGTATCCTTAGCATCACTAAGGATACCTTCATCACTGTGGCAACTTGGCTCAGGGCTCACTCTGTTCGCCCATTTTCGTAAACTGTCACTCTCTTTACTCTGCGTCTTCTGCTAAGAGTTTAGCTCGTGTTGCCTCGTCTAAAAGTGGGTAGCCTAGGCGTTTGCGTTCTGCGACAAAGGTTTTGGCTACGACACGGGCCAAGTTACGAATACGAGCGATATAGCCTGCACGCTCGGTTACAGATACGGCACCACGCGCGTCAAGCAAGTTAAAGGTATGTGAACATTTGAGAACATAGTCATAGGCAGGGTGAACCAAGCCTTCCTCTAAGGCACGACCAGCTTCTTTTTCAAACTTATCAAAGTTTTCAAGCAACATTTCCTGGTCTGAAATCTCAAATGAATATTTTGAATGCTCGTACTCAGGCTGGATGAAGATTTCTCCGTATTTTACACCATCAGCCCACTCGATATCATAGACAGAATCTACTTCCTGAATATAAGAAGCCAAGCGTTCCAAACCATAAGTAACTTCCGCAGTCACAGGACCAGTTGCCAATCCACCAACTTGTTGGAAATAAGTGAACTGAGTGATTTCCATCCCGTCAAGCCAAACTTCCCAACCAAGACCAGCTGAACCAGTCGATGGATTTTCCCAGTTGTCCTCAACGAAGCGGATATCATGTTCCAATGGATTGATTCCCAATTTTTCCAAAGACTCAAGGTAAAGTTCTTGAATATTTGATGGAGATGGCTTCATGACCACTTGGAATTGGTGGTGTTGGTAAAGACGGTTAGGATTTTCCCCGTAACGACCGTCAGCAGGACGACGTGATGGCTCCACATAAGCCGCATTCCATGGCTCAGGCCCGATAGCACGAAGGAAAGTGTAAGGACTCATTGTCCCCGCACCTTTTTCATTGTCATAAGCCTGCATGAGCATACAACCTTGGTCATTCCAAAATTGTTGCAAAGTCAAAATAATTTCTTGAAATGTTAATTTCTTAGACATTGTTTACTCCTTTTTTTATAAATTACTTGCGACACGAGTCTGCCTCGTCGATCATACGAGGCAAGACGAGTTAGTACTGCGTCTAGCTCAGGCACTCTAGTGCTGATCGTGGGGCAGCCCGACTGTAAGGAGGTCTATGCCACTGACGCAGTGAAATGTTAATTTCTTAGACATTGAATACTCCTTTAGTTTATATTATCTTTTTAAATTTATTTATCAAGCAACCAAGAAAAAGCTGGATCCTGAAAAATATGACGTTTAGGAACAGTTTGTAAATTCTGATTGCATTCATCTACTGTGCCCAATTTCAAAGCACAAACTTCTGGTACATCTTCTTGAATAGTGAAAATTTGACTATGACAGTTCTGGCAGTAATAGCGTTGTTTCCCTGGAGATGAACTATAAGTAACCAAATTCTCTTCTCCATACAATACCAGATTTTTGCTGCTAACTTTGGCATTAACTGTATAGGCAGACGCAGTTGCTTTCCGACAGAATGAGCAATGACAAAAAACTAATTCCGACAATTCCTCATCTAAAGTGTAGGTAACTGCTTTACATAAACAAGATCCTTTAAGCATTATGCTCCTTTCTACTTAGGTATTAGACGAAATTCAAAAAGAACCGAATTTCAACACCCAAGCCTTGCGACTAGGGGCGTCAGAAACGCGGTTCCACCCTAATTTATTACTTCATTGTTTTTAAAAATACGACAGAAAGCGCCAGTTTCTTACCTTGTTCTACTTGGCTCCCACTGTCCCAAACTCGCTTGAAGAACGCCATAAGACTTTCTTTCCTGTTGAATATTATATCAGAAAGGTACGAAATTTACAATTCTTTTTCTTACTTTTTAAAAATCCATCTCATCCACACGAGGTGCGCCCGAAGTCACCGAAATCGTCTTTAAGACTTCTCGCTCGTCTTTGCTGAGTTCAATTCCAAAACAGTCAAGATTGCTCTGGATGCGAGAGGCTGTCACTGACTTAGGTAACGGTAAAAACTCTTCTGCCAAACTCCAAGCCAAGGCGATTTGAGCAACTGATTTTCCATGCTTATCAGCAATTTCTTGGACTTCTTTCTTATTAAACAATTCTCCTTGTCCAAAAGGTCCCCAAGCCTCTAGGAGAATTCCTTTCTCTCTACAGTAGGCAACTACTTCCTCTTGATAAACTCCTGGCGCTAATCGCACCTGATTAACCGCTGGAATGATTCTTGCTGTCTCAAGCAAGGCATTCAAATGCTTGGGAAGGAAATTACTAACGCCGATAGCACGAATCTTGCCTTCTTGGTAAAGGTCCTCCATCGCTCTCCAGACTTCAGCATTGCGAGTTTTCCATTCGTCGTTTTCTCTTAGTGGTTTTGGATTCGGCCAATGGATAAGATACAAATCTAGATAGTCTAAGCCCAGTTTTTCCATTGATTCCTCAAAAGCTTGGCGAGCTTCATCATAGCTGTGATTGGTATTCCAAAGTTTGGTCGTTACAAAGATTTCTTGTCGTGGAATACCGCTATCTCGAATAGCACGACCAACACTCTCCTCATTTTGATAGATAGCCGCAGTATCAATATGACGATATCCAGCCTTTAAGGCTTCTAAAACGGCTTGGTAGGCTACCTCTCCATTTTCAGCCTTCCATGTTCCAAATCCTAAAACTGGGATTGAAACTCCATTATTAAGGGTGTAAGATTTCATCTTTTTTCCTTTCTATGTGAAGAAAATCTAAAGAAACAAAGTCCTGATTATCAGCACACTTGCTCCTTTAGATTTTAAAATCATTGATCACGATCGTAATACATTTCGTGAGCTTTTAGACGTGAATTGAGCATTTCCGGAACAGTCACAAATGTATAACCTTGCTCTTTCAGATATTCTATAATCTTTGGAAGAGCATTAACTGTAGCGCCATGAATATCATGCATAAGAACAATCGATCCATTACGAACTTGATGCTGAATCTCTGTTAAAATGGCTGTCTCATTTTTACTCTTCCAGTCCAAACTATCTACATTCCACATGATAAAACTCAAATCCAGACTATTACGAATATCATCTGTAATCGCTCCGTAAGGGGGGCGCATAAGTTTAGAACTCGAACCTAAAACCTTGGTCAAGGCATCTTCCGTATCCATGATTTGCTTTTTAGCATCTTCAAGAGTCAATTTTGAAAGAACGGGATGATCCCAGCTATGATTTCCCACAACATGTCCTTCTGATTTCATTCGTTTCAGAAGATCTTCATTGCCAGCAATATTTTTACCAAGTACAAAGAAGGTCGCCTTTACATTGTACTTAGCTAATGTATCCAAAGCCTGGGTAGTTGTAGATGGATTTGGACCATCATCAAAAGTCAAGGCTACAACTTTTTTATTTTTCTGAGCAAAGTAAGCCTGGTAAAGTTCAGCATCTTTCTCAAGCAGATAGGATGACTCAATAACGTCAAAGAAACTGGATATTGGTAAAGCAATTTCCTCCAGAGTCTCCACTTGGTCAGCAGGATAAAGGATGAGTTGACTATCTTTATAGTCAAAGCTCCAAGATGCCAATTCTTGGTCTGTGAAGGTTTTTAGCACCTGATCAATTTTTGTCTGGTCAAGTTTCTTATCTTCTAGGGTTGATTTGATTTGGCTCAGCAGTAGTTCCTTAGCCTTGCTCGCATCTTTGAAAAGTTGACTAAGAGTGAAAGTTTTGCCGTCTTCTGTCAAGAAAATTTTTCCTAAAGAAGTCTTTTCTTTTTCCTCCACTTTTGAAGCAGACAGATCATAGACCTGCTTAGTAATATTACGTGCAACAACCCCTTTTAGGACGGGATCCAACTGCTCCGTATAATAAAAGACCAGATCCTCTTTATCTTCTAGCTTTTCTTTGATATCCTGGTTGATCTTTTCTCTAACAGACGCAATGACTTCCTCTCCTTGAAGAGGGTAGTAGACAATCACTTCGGCTTGACCTTTTCGGAAATGGTCTTTCTGACTACCTGCGTTGAATTGTTGATCTTTTTCACTTTTTAGCGCTTCAATTTTTTGTTCATAAGATTGCTTTTGTAGAATCTTATGGCCAATGGCACCACCTAAGCAGATCATAGCAAGGCCTAAGATTCCAACAAGGGAAAGTAATCTACTTCTCTTTTTATCGTGGGAAACACGCTTCTCTCTATTTTTCTTCATACCTCCATCATATCAAATCAGAACTATAATTTCAATGATAAATCGATATTCTTCTATTTTTGAAAGAAATAATAAAAAGCCTAGATGATCTAAGCTTTTCAGGTATTAGAAGCGAATCGCTTCACGTGTTTTTTCATAAGAAGAAACAAAGCGATTTGTGACTCCAGGCTCTGCAACTTCCAAGGCTTGAGAAATCTTCTCAAATGATGCCTTGTAGTCAAATTCTTTTTCAAAAATTTCAAGTGCTTCATTGAAAGCTTGCTGGATACGCTCATCAAATGAACGGTAACGGTTTGAATACTGCAAGAGTTGCTCCGTCAAGGTCGCGTATTGAACAATATTGTAGGTTTCTGTTTCAAGAGCCTCCATGTCATGGGTCGCAATTTCAAGAATTCGTTTAACTGATTCAATATTAACTTGTGCTTGTTCTAACTCTGCCATCAGATCTTCTGTGTTATGGCTTGCAGCGAAGAAAAGTTTCAAGAAACTTTGAGGAATACCCGGCAAGTTTCTCTTCTCCATGTAACGTTTGATAGTATGCAAGCGATTCACATAGACATTTGCTTTCTGACGAGCATTGATGTCGTCTTTTTCGATTTGGGCTAGGCGTTCACTAACAGAAACTTGTTCGTCTTCAATGTCTTTTAGATTACTTTGAAGTGAACTAAGCTGCTCCTCTAAAACAGAGTAGGCTTGAGTAGGTTCTGTCTGATCTTCAGTTGCCTCTGTGATCGCTGTATCAAGCCCTGACAATTCAGCTTGAAGACGGCGGACATGGTTCCCATCACTTTCTGGGAGAAGATAAGTTTTATTCAAGCGTTCAAGGTCTTGAACCAAAACCTGATTATTTTCTTTCAAGTGATTGAGGTAGGTTGGAAGCGTTGAAAGGAGACTTTCAACGACTTTTTGGGCAGCTATTTCACGCGTGAAGATATCGTAGAGCGCATTAATCTCTTCTTGGATTTGTGTATTTTCATACTCTGCATTATCCAATTCCAACTGGCGGATGTTTTCTTGATTATTTTTCAAGGATTCATGTAAAAGTTGGAAGCGTGACTCGATGTCCGTTTCAGTGAAGTGATAATTAGCATCCAAGAGTTTACGGTAGCCTTCCTCCAAATCTTCCAATTGTTCTGGAAGTTCTGTTGACAAAGTCTTCACGAGAGATGGAACACGATCAACGATATGTGTCAAAGCGAGAATATGATTTTCAGTTGAATCAAGAATTGCTGCAGCTTCAACTGGGTCACCTGAAGAGTTCAAGGTTACAAATTGAGAAAACTCTGACTGGATATTTTCCAATTGTTTCTCAATTTCAGGAAGGGCTTTACCATACTGTTCCGAATTTTCTGCTACGGTATGTTGCAGATTTTCAAATAAGTCCAAAGCATGCAGAACACGTCCGCTATTCTTAGACTCTTGTTTTTCAAGCTCTGAAAGCGCATTGCGAATCGCCGCAATGTCTTCTTCAATTAAATCAATTTGACTTTCGATTTGATCGATTTGGTGAGTCGCTTTGAAAAAGCGAAAAGAATTATTATAGCCTTCAGCCTCAAACAGGTTATTTTCAATATCAGCAAATGAGTTAAGGGATAAATCAACCCATTTTTGATTCCATTCACGGAAGGTTACCTGACTTTGACCAATCAAATGCATGTTTTTAACCGCTTCAACCTCATCATTTACAGGAAGGTTGTAGAGTTCTTCTTTTCTTTCTTCGAGGGCCGTCAATCTACTTACATTACGCTTACGTAGGAAGATTGCCGCTACATAAGCCAGAATCAAAATGACTGCAATCGCAACCATTAGATAAATTAGTTGTCCATTAGACATATCAAACTCCTTTTATACTAGAAACAATCGTATTGATTATATCATATTTTTTAGGTCATGGGAACTATTTCCCACATTTTTTAGACGTCAAGGGTACTGTAAACGGCATTTTCTTCGATAAATTCACGGCGAGGTTCAACTCGGTCACCCATCAACATATCAAAGATTTTATCAGCTTCTGCTGCATCATCTACCGAAACACGCGCCATCAAGCGATGTTCAGGATCCATGGTAGTTTCCCACAATTGGTGGTCGTCCATTTCTCCCAAACCTTTATAACGTTGGATGGTTGGTTTTGAACGCCCTTCACTATGACGTGCTAAGGCTTCTTGGAGTTTAATTTCTTGATCTGCACCAGGTTGAATGTATTCTTTGATCTCACTTCCAACTTTTACTCCGTAGATTGGCGGTTGAGCAATGTAGACATATCCAGCTTCTAGAATTGGTTTCATGTAGCGGTAAATCAAGGTTAACAATAGAGTACGAATGTGGGCTCCATCGACATCGGCATCAGTCATCAAAACGAGTTTTTGGTAACGAGCCTTAGTGACATCAAATTCTGCACCAAATCCTGTCCCCATGGCTGTGAAGAGACTCCGAATTTCTTCGTTTGCAAGGATTTTATCCATGCTAGCTTTTTCAACGTTCAAGATCTTACCACGAATCGGCAAGATAGCTTGGAATTCACGGTTACGACCAGATTTAGCTGACCCACCAGCTGAGTCTCCCTCAACGATAAAGAGTTCGGTTTCAGCTGGGTTGTTCGAAGAACAGTCTGCTAGTTTTCCTGGAAGATTGGAAATTTCCAAACCAGATTTCTTGCGAGTGACTTCACGCGCACGCTTGGCAGCTACACGAGCCTTGGCAGCCAAAATCCCTTTTTCCACGATGCGCTTAGCAATCTGCGGATTTTCCATGAGAAAATCAGAGAAGGCATCGCTGAAGAGACGATTGGTAATCTTAACCACTTCGCTATTGCCCAGTTTGGTCTTGGTTTGTCCTTCAAACTGCGGATTTGGATGCTTGACAGAAATCACAGCAGTTAATCCTTCACGGACATCTTCCCCTGTCAGGTTGTCTTCATTGTCTTTTAGTAGCTTATTTTTGCGGGCATAATCATTGATAACACGTGTCAGCGCTGTACGGAAACCTTGCTCATGCGTACCACCTTCATGGGTGTGAATGTTATTGGCGAAACTCATGACGTTTTCGTGATAACCAGTTGTGTACTGCATGGCTACTTCAACTGTAATATCATCCATCTCACCGTCTGTGTAGATTGGCGTATCAAAGATCACATCCTTGTTCTCATTGATATATTCAACGTAGCTAGCAATCCCACCCTCATAGTGGTAATGTTTGCTTTGTTCGAGACCTTCACGCTTATCTGTGATGGAGATCCGAAGTCCTCGGTTCAAAAAGGCTAATTCTTGAATACGTTTGTTTAATTTGTCAAAATCAAAGGTCGTTGTTTCAGTAAAAATCTCTGGATCCGGCGTGAAGTGAACTGTTGTTCCAGTTTTATCCGTATCTCCAACGACCTCAAGATCAGCAACAACATGACCACGACGGTATTCTTGGTAATGAATCTTACCGTTTTTGTGAACATGAACGTCTAGTTGCGTTGAAAGAGCGTTTACTACTGATGAACCCACACCGTGAAGACCACCTGATACCTTATATCCGCCACCGCCAAATTTTCCTCCAGCGTGAAGAACCGTAAAAACTGTCTCAACAGCAGGACGTCCCGTCTTTTCCTGAATGTCAACAGGAATTCCACGACCGTCATCCACAACCGTGATGGAATTATCTGGCTCTATAAAAACTTGGATATGACTGGCAAATCCAGCCAAGGCTTCGTCAATAGAGTTATCAACAATTTCCCAGACTAGGTGGTGAAGACCTTCTTTTGAAGTCGACCCAATATACATACCTGGACGCATACGAACGGCTTCAAGCCCCTCCAAAACTTGAATTTGACTGGCATCATAATCCTGTGCTTGTTGATTTTTGATTTCTTCTGTCATTTTTTTCCTTTTCTTACATGTCTATTGCTTGTCTCAATGTCGCAACGTTATTAAAAAGATAGGCATCTAAGCCAGCAGCTTCACCTGCTTCTACATCAATCTTTCTGTCACCAATGACCAAACCAGATGTAATATGATATTTATCACGTAAATAAATCATGGACTCAGGATCTGGTTTTCGTTTAAAGCCAGAACTGGCAGTCACCACCTCGGTGAAGTAGTTGGCTATCTGGGTCTTAGCAAGAAGTTCCAGAACTTGGTCATTTCGATGAGAAACCAAGAAATGGCGACCACCCTTGTCAGAGATGTCTTTGAGTAACTCTGGAATTCCCTCAAACAGAACTGGATGCTCTAGCTCACGTGCCTCATTCTCTTTGTAGCTCTCTAAAAAATCCTCGATATCTGGGGCAAACTTCTCAATGGCAAAAGCTGTCGAAACCTTCAAGGCTTCATAAACACGGTCGTGTTCTTGCTCTATTCCGTATTGGGCCAAGGTTTCTACAAAAGCTGCTGTAGAAGTCTCGTAATTATCCAATAAGGTACCACCTAAATCCCATATGTAGTCGTGATATTTCATACCCTTCATTATACCATTTTTTTATGAAAAAAGCGATGTTTTCCTAGATTTTTCCAAGTAAAAAACGAGAGCCGAACTCTCGTTTTACTGCTGATTTCCAAAGACATCTCGATAGAGCATGCCGACTCGTAAACTTTCTGCATCTCCTCCCAACTGCTCCACCAATTCATAGGCAAAGGCAAGGGCAATTGACGGCCCTCGGCTAGTTGTTAGATTGCCATCCACAACCACTGTTTCCTTTTGGTAAATCCCGTCAGTAATTTGCTCCTGAACACCGTCATAACAGGTAAAGCGCTTGTCTTTTAAAACACCTGCTTGGTGGAGGGCGATTGGGGCTGCACAGATAGCCGCAATTTTCTTTCCTACTTGGTTAAAGGATTGAACCTCAGAAATGAGGGCTTGATTATCCCGTAGATTTGCTGATCCAGGCATACCACCTGGAAGAACTACTAAATCATAGTCGGATAAATCACCATCAAAGACACGATCGGCTTTTACCTGAATGTCATGTGATCCTGTCACCTGTTCCTCAAATCCTACCATATCACAGGAAATGTTTGCTCGACGCAAGACATCGACTACTGTCAAGGCTTCGATTTCTTCAAAGCCATTTGCTAAGATAACTGCAACTTTTGCCATAGTGGCCTCCTTATTTGATTTGTTTTAAGACGACTTTCTTTCGTTTGAATGGAATTTTTCCACTCTTTTCTTCAGCTAGATTGGTCTGGTAACTCATAGATAAGAGAAGACCGACTCCGATGAGGTTACTAATAATTGCGGAGCCCCCTTGAGAAATGAATGGCAGAGGAATCCCTGTCAAAGGAAGTAGGCCTGTTACAGCACCGATATTTTCAAAGATATGGAAGAGCAACATCATGATAAAACCAGTCGAAATATAGGTATAGAACTGGTTATTTGACCTGAGCGTAATCTTCAACATACGATAGATAAGAAGCAAATACAAAGCAATGACAAAGACTGAACCAATGAAGCCAAAGTCTTCAGCAATCACTGTGAAAATCATATCGCTTTCACGTACTGGAATGAGGAGATTGGACACATTGAAACCTTGTCCAAACAAGCCACCACTTCCAATAGCAATTTGCCCCTGCGCCTGTTGGTAAGTCGTTGTTTGCGCGAAATCAAAGGGATTGAGCCAAGCCAAAATACGGTTAATCTGGTATGTTGGCATCCCAATCTGATGCAAGAAGGCACGTCCATCCTTACTTATAAAGATGGCCATGAAGCCTGCAACTGCAGTCACTCCTGTTGCAAAAACAGGAATGATAATCTTCCACGAAACACCTGAAAGGAGGACCATGCCTGCAAAAATAGCTACAAAGACCAAGGCAGTCCCTAAGTCACTTTGTAGGGCTAAGAGGATCAAGACTGGGATGGTAAAGGCAATCATCCAACCAATCAATAGGAAATCCAACAGAATAGTCCGTCGCCATTCTTTGTGTTTTTGAGTGAATTGTACAATGACTCGAGCCAATATCAAGATGTAGGAAATCTTCATGAACTCAGATGGTTGAAAGAGCGTGGTTCCCCCGATAGACACCCAGTTTTTAGCTCCCGTAGAAGCTACCAGACTCGGATTGTAAAAAACAAGGGGTAGGACCATCAAAGCTAGCCCTAGACCATAAAGATAGGGAGTCACCTTCCATAAAAACTCGGTATTGAAGAACATGACCACAAAACCAATGACAAGACCCAAGGAAATCCAAGCGATTTGCTGGCCTAGTATTGGTAACACATTATTTGGATAGTCATGACTAACTGCTATATAAATGGACACTACTCCAATCACCAGTAAACAAAACACTGGTAGAAGGAGGCTATAATCGACTCGAGAGTCGAAGGAACGTTTCATATTTTTTACCTTTTCTCTTTCTTGGATTTTTCTTTCATTCTATTGCGACGGGATTGGAGAAAATCAGCTACAGCAGGCTCTAACTGTTCTCTAGAAAGAACCTGAACAGCCCTTTCTTTTGACAAGGTCTGGGCGATTTGTTTGCCGTAACGCTTGCTGACGACACGACTGTCTAAGATTACAGCAACCGAACCTTGGTTGGGCCGTCTAACAGTACGACCAAGGGCTTGTTTTAGCCGAATGATCGCCATCGGTAACTGATAATCATAGAAAGGATTTTTCCCTTCTTGACGCAGTTCTTGGTTTAATTTTTTGGTTAAAGGCTCTTGGGGATTTTGGAAAGGCAATCTCGGAATCACTTGGATTACGCAAGGATGGGTAGAAAAGTCAACTCCTTCCCAGAAACTACCTGTTCCAAGTAAGATCTGGCGTTCACCTTTTTCAAAACGTTTTTTCAGTTGACTTGGTTCCCCATTTTTATACTGAGCCAGATGCGGTTGGTCGAGCAGGTCCGAAACTGCCAGCAGCATTTCTTTTGAAGTAAACAAAACCAATAAAGGTTCTTGAAAGACTTGTAACCTTCGGATAACAGAAGACACTTCATTAGCATAGTCAAAAGGCGAAACTTCTGTCACAAGAGGAAAATCATCGACTAGAAAGACTTCTTGTTGCTCCTGCTTTGCTACATCAAGCTTAACAAGCGGAGCATCTGGAAATCCCAATAAATCTGCTAAGGAAACCCGATTGCTGATTTCAAGAGTGGCCGATACTCCTAGGAGCCTACAATCTTCTGGCAATAAATCTGCTAGTATAAAGCGGCCTTTTTTGCTTGAACAAATCAAGACATCCTTGCCCGATTTCTCTGCTGTAGCAAGCCAAAATTCACGGTCCGACGCGAAAAAGTTTGCAATTTCTCGATACTCTGGGAGACCTAGCTCCGAAAAATGCTGGCGCAACTGTTCGAGAGAATCCAACCACTTTCCATCCTTAAGGCTTGACTGATAGTGCTCCGTCAAGTAACGACATTCAAAGCTAATACTCTCAAGCAAGCGCTTCTGAACCAAAACTCCCTCTGTCTCCAAGGACTTTTCAATTTGAGTTACAAGATCCTCAAGGCGATAAGCCTGCTGGGCTAGATTTTCAAGAGCTAGCAGCATTTTTTGAGCTTCATCCAAGATCACCAATCGATTGTCGACAAACTCTGGATTGTCTTCCAAACGAGTGACCAGATAGGCATGATTGGTCAGAAGAACGCGACTGGTCTGTGCCTTTTCCTGCCCTCGTTTCCAAAAATCCTCTGTAGCAAATAAACTTTTCTTTGAAAGCTTGCCATCGTGGACTAGTTCAGGCAGAAAGTGTTGATAGCGATAAAGTTGCCCGATTTCGTCCAAATCACCAATCTCTGTCTCCGTTAGCCAGATGAGCAGTTGCATTTTAAATCGTGTGAAAAGACGATTGGACTCAGGCCGATGGAGGACTTGGTGAAAAGCATCCAATTTCAAGTAATTTTGAGGCCCCTTGAGACTATGAATCTCCAGATGGAAGACCTCTTTTAAGCGCTGACCTTCTTCTTGCATAATTTGATTTTGAAGAATTTTGGTCGGAACGCTCACTAGTATCCCTGCTTCACTCTCCAAGTTCAAAGCTGGAAGGAGATAACCATAAGTCTTGCCCAGTCCCGTTTGGGCTTGGATAAAGGAAGTCTGGTGTTCTTCCAATAATTGCTCAATCTTCTCCGCAAATTCCAACTGTTGCGGACGCTCCTCCAGCCCCAATAAAGAAATGTTTTTAGCAAAGTCTTTGGATAACTTTCTTGGGACTAAGACTTTGCTTTCCTTTCTCAGGAAAAGCCCATGTAGTTCTATCAATTCCGGAGAGGACAGGAGAGATTGTTGCTGATAGACCTCCTCAATCACCAGATAACTTTCATAGAGAAGGTTATCTGCAAGGTCTAACAAGCTTTCTAAGAGCCCTTTAGGTAACTCGAAGAGTTTTTGACGCATGTAAAGCAAGAGTTCAGCTGTTGCTTGAGCATCTGACAGGGCAGTATGGGCATGTTCCAGCTCAATGCCCAACTCTTGACAAAGGATACCTAAGTTATACTTTTCAAACTGAGGATACAGAACCTGGGCAAGCTCAACTGTATCCACCCGCGGTGTGCGCAATTCATATCCTTCAAAAAAGAGAAATTCCGCAAGAAGGTTGGCATCAAACTGTACATTGTGCGCAACAAAAATACCGTCCTTAACCAATTCAAAAATTTTTCCAGCTACCTGAGAAAATTCTGGTGCCACAGCCAAACGCTGATCGGTCAGACCCGTTAATTCTTTGATATGAGAATCCAAGGGTTCGTGAGGATTGACATCAGTCGCATACTGATCGATGATTTCACCATTCTCAATCACCACAATGCCTACTTGAATAATTTTTGCCTTGCTTCCGGTGCTGGTCGCCTCTAAATCAACGACCACATACCGATCATTTCTCGCATTCATCATTAAAAATTATATCAAAAAAAGCATGATTTGACACCCCTCAACTTTGATAACAATCTCGCTTTAATTGCGAGTTTGACTAAAAATCAAGACCTTAAAAGTGAGAATTTCACGCAAGTTCAGCAGTTGGTCGCTAGTTCTGAGGTATTTGAAAACCTTATCAACAAAGCTACATCAACATAAAAAGACAACTAAGGTATTAGCTGCCTTTTTGAGATATTTTTTTCATTGTTTTTGGAAGTTCCTTGCTAATTTCTGTTGGCAAGACAAGGTAATTTTCTTGAGCTAGTTCTTGCGCGATAGCTGAATGAAGATGAGTAGCTACCACCACTCTCTCATAAAGGTTGGTTTGACAGAACTGACCTGCAAAACCTGCAATCATCCCAGCCAGAGTATCTCCCATCCCACCAGTTGCTTGATAGGGGCCTCCGACTTCTAATTGATAATATTCAGGCTGACCGACTTGCCAGATACGAGTTGCCGGACCTTTCTCAACTAGAATCGTTCCTTGAGGAAAAGCTGAAAGAGCTCTAGCAGTCGTCTCTGTATTTTGATGGTCAAGAACTATACCAGACAGTCTTTCCCATTCCTTTTGGTGGGGAGTTAGGATGAGCTGACTAGAAGGAAATGACAGACTTATCCTAGCGAGAATAGTCAAGGCACCTCCGTCTACAATCAAAATCTGATTCTGTCTTAAGCTAGCAAAGACCTGTTTGACTAGTTCTTCTCCAAAAGTATCATCTCGTAAACCAGGTCCCAATAAGACAACTTCTGCCCTCTCCAATTGCTCTTTTAACAATTGCTGATCTTGAAGAGAGAAGGCCATAGCCTCAGGTAAATGACTGTGTAGAGCAAGGATATTTTCCCTATCTGTTCCAACGGTCACCAATCCTGCACCACTTTTTACAGCTGCCAAGGCAGCCATGATGATGGCTCCACCATAAGGATAGATCCCACCAAGCAAGAGTAGACGGCCATAGTCTCCTTTATGACTGGTACGAGAACGTTCAATAATGACTTTTTCTAGTAAGGCTTGATCAATCACTTTCATCGTTTTTTCCTCTCTATTCATTATACTATAAAGTTTATTGACCTTGCATCTTAAACATAAATCTCTTCCTTCATATAGAAAAAGAGGGGACAAAGCCCCTCTACGAAATATCTCTTTTTTCAAAGTCAATTAATTTCTTTTTTACTTTTTGCGACAAAGATAGCAGATAGAGCTAGTCCAACACTTGCCAAGAAAATAGCTGTTTCTGACTGTTTCTCACCAGTTTCTGGCAATCTCTTGTCTTCTTTGGCAATTTGAACTGGTGCTCCTGAAGTCTGAGTTTTTTCTAACGAACTTAGCTTGAACTCTGGTTTCTCTACTGTCGGTGCTGCCTGGTCGCCTACTGTTGATAAGGGACCTGTGTAAGCTGGGAGCTCATGTTTCAAGGCCATAACGGAGTTGACTCCGCCCTGGAACTCTGGTTTTTCTACTGTAGGTACGGATTGGTCACCTACTGTTGATAATGGGCCTGTGTACTCTGGAAGCTCATGTACCAAGGCTTCAACTGCATTGACACCACCTTGGAACTCAGGTTTCTCTACCATTGGAGCAGATTGGTCACCTACTGTTGCTAGCAGACCTGTGTATTCTGGCAATTCATGCACTAGAGCCATCACTGCATTGACACCACCTGTGAACTCAGGAACTTCAAGCACGGGTGCTGGTTCTTCACCCTTACTTGATTGAACAGATTCTTCTGTCAAATCTTGATAGAAGCTCGCCAATTCATAAAACTCAGCCTTGCCACCTTCCCAGACTAATTTGACGTCTAGAAGAGAGCCACCATTTCGGATAGCGAAGGTTTGGAGACTAGATGTAATGGCACCGAGGTCTGTCCAACTGTCTTGACCATCCTTGAGTGTTCTAGCAAGAACACGTGCCTTAGCTCCTTCAGGAAGACTGGAAACGAGACGAAGGTGGTTGGCATTGGTTGGCTCAGATAAGTGATACACCAATTCGCCCTTGTCTTTTTCAGACTTGTAGCTGGTCAAGACTTTTCCGTCTACAAGATTGTTGTAGAGATTGCCTTGGCTTTCTCCACTGTTTCCTTCTACTGTCGGATCATTGATTGGTTTGACAAATTCACCATCATTGATGACCAATTCTGTAAAGCCTACAAAACGAGCATCATAGTCTGCAGTATAGAGAACACGGAGATAGTTGGCTTTGACTGGTGTCGTCAATTCACCTTCGATGTAGCGATTTCCTGGCATCTTAGAATCATGTGTCCAACCATCTGTCAATGAATCATCGTGTTGGCTATTGGCTACACCATCTCCTACTGTCACAACATCTGTCCAAGTTTTACCGTCTTGGCTGACTTGAATCTTACCATCACGAAGGTAGTTTTGAGTTCCGTCTTGGATGTAGGCTCTAATCTTCTTGATAGTGCGTTCGCTACCAAGTTTCAAGGTCACATGACCATCTTTATGGGCATAGTCTGAAAACTCAACGAAGTTGTTGTAAACACCGTCAAATAGTTGATCTAGGTTGTTTAGTTTACGAACATCATTGCTTCCGTATGTTGGATGAATGCCCATAGTTGTAGATTCTAGTTTGGTTGGTTGTACTTCTTTGGTTGTCACAAGGAGAGAAGTGGCTGTCACAGCTTGTTCCTGATCTGTTTTATTGACTAGACGAACATAACGTACTAAGTGGGTTGCCACAGTTCTGTCTGTCAACTGGCTGGCTGGTGTCCATTCTTGTGCATTTGCAGAATACTCTAGGCTAAGAGCAGGGTTGGCTTGGCCTTTGAGCTGGATGCTCTTGATCTGATGGATACGGTCAAGCTTCATACCTAGATAGCTATGAGCAGGGAGTTTGGTTCCAGCTGGAATTTGAAGCTCGTAACTGCCCAAGCTATCCACTACTGGTGTTTCCTTCAAGGAGTCCACGTTAGTGTCTGTTAAGTCAAGATTTGGACTATCGACATCTACTGTAAATTCCGCAATTCTCCACCACTTATTTAAGGTTTGTGTATTGCGAATGCGAACAAAACGAGTTGTAAATTCTTGCACAATATCAGAAGTTCGTTGCCCTGATAAATTTTGAAGCGTTGTCCAATTTGTACCATCTGCAGAATATTCGATGACACCAGATGCTAGTTTATCTCGTTCCCCTTGCATCAGATGAACTCGTTTTACTTTGTGCAGTCCACCTAAGTCCATTTGTACCCAGGCTTGCGCTGGTGTGACATTGGTCTGATCAACATGTGCCATCATGGATTCTGTGTTTTCTCGACCATCTTGCATCTGAACAACACTTGTTCCATATTTGTAAACAAGGTTTGGACTTAAACTAATAGTGCCCCTAACCTTCTTACTACCCAATTCTAGGGGTCTGTTAACAGCAATTTCACGCATGGCAAGCCAAGCATTATCCTTCTTAGCTGTTGCTATCATACGAACAGCTTGAGCTGTGATATCGAGGTCATTAAATTCCAGAATACGTTCTCTACCAGTATAAGCAGGGCTCGTTATGGCTTCCCATTCTCCATGTTCATTTTGATATTCAACAAGAGCATTACTAAAGGTATAATTATCGGCCGTATTAGTACCCGTAGCGAAACCTAATTTGTGTATTTTAATTGCCTTATTAAAGCGCAAGCCTACATAATCGCCTCTCTCAATCACAATGGTTGTTTTGGCAATCACATGTGTATCAAAGTCACCATCTGTGACTTCTTTCAATCCGCCTTCTATTCCAGCACGATTCGTAATAAATGTTGTCACAAATTTATCTGGATTCAACATTGCTTGGATATGTAAGGCTAAGTATTCTTTGAGATTATTGATAAATGGTCGAATATGTTGGACACCAAATTCTGCGTATTCATAATGGTCAACGTAAAAGAAGGCATACTTAACTGACTGGTCATAATGTTTGACTCCGGCCTGATAATACTCCCACACCTTGGCATCATTCTTTTCAGTAAGACCTTCTGTAGCTGTTAGGAAAGCTTCAAGCGCGTTCATTTGATCTACTGTATTCTCTAACCAATAGTGAATTTGTTCGATTAATTTCTGATCACCTTTTTCTTTAAGTAATAGAGCATTGGCTTTCAAACCAGCAAAAATTTCCCTCAACTCTTTTCTTTCAGTATCCAGATTTTGACCAGATTTGAGTTTGTTATAGAATTCTGTCAATTTTGGAGCCAATTCTACAGACTCTTCTAATTTAGTGACATGGGGAGGTCTATTTTGATTGCGCATGTGTTTTCCGAGTTCTCGAAAAGCCTTCGAAACACTGCTTTCTTCAAAATGATCATTAACTACATAGTTAAAGGCCATATCGTTGATTTGTTCTGCTTCTTCTACACTTCTCCATTGTTTCCATCCATACTGAGCCATATCAAAAAGTGCCACTTTAGATGCTTCAGATTGTTGCATTGGATTTAGCATAATTCCTTGTGCAAGTGATAAATCAACATTTGGATGTAAGAATTTTTCACCGCCTCCAAGAATTAGGTGGGGTTTTGTATTATCATTACATGGCCAGTTAATCCAGAACTGAATTGGACGGTAAGTCTTACCACCTTCTGTTAAATTTTTCTTTAAGTTCGTTAAGAATGTTTGGTCAACAGCCCCCCAGACCTTTCCACCAGTAAGAGTTAAATGGACATTTTCAGGAAGATATTCATTCAAGGTTCGAAGTTCAGCTTCAGTTCCTTGCCCCATGTACCAGGCAGGAACAAAAATCATATCTTTACGGAGACCACTGTATGTTGTTTGTTTTTCAGTCAACCAATTTGTGATATCCTTCATCAAGCGAACATAACTATGGTAACCACCAACTGGGCTTGGTGCATCATCTGCAAGCACACCAAATTCACGCACTCCCACGTCCAACAACTGAGTAAACTTAGCCTTTATGGTTGCAAGATCAGCCTGGTAATGCGCTTCATTGCCAAAGCGGATACGATTGTTCATAAATGGATGGATGGTCCAAACATAACGTGTCTTTGTTTGATTACCGACACGTGCAAGTTCTCGGATTTCAGCCAGTTTTTCTTCTGGGTAAAGTTCACGCCATTTCTTATTGTGGTATGGATCATCTTTTGGTGCGAAATAGTATTGAGTTAACTTCAATTCACTTCCATAACGCATCAATTCTTTACGATTTTCATTAGACCATGGATTTCCATAGTAACCTTCGATAAACCCACGGTTCTTGATTTCAGCGTAATCTTCCACTGTCACATTGCGAAGGACTGGCACTTGACTTTCCTTGAGCATATGTTTCAAGGTTGTCAAACCATAAAAGACCGCATCTGTGTCTTTTCCGACGATGAAGATAGAGTTGTCCTTGATGGTCAGAGCATAAGCATCAATTTTGTCAAAGAGACCTGCGGAAACCTTGGACAAGTTTTGTTCTGCTTGTGAACCTTGTCCATGCACTCCAAGATAGATATTAGTTGCGCCAGAAACGACCGTTTTACTAGTTTTGTAAGATACTTGATTGTCCTGCAAAACGCTCTTCAAGCGATTGCGAGTATAGATATCGAGTTGATCGCCCATTACCAGATTGACTTGCTTACGAAGGGCTGTGACACCTTCTCCATAAGTCACTTTTTGTGGAGTTGGAAAGACCTTGTACTCTTTTTTGAGATAGTCTGAGCTCTTGCTGGCAGCTTCAATACTGGCTTCGCTAGCTGGTTTGCTTGCAGTGAATTGATCTGCCAATTCAACTGTTCCATCACCTGTTTGCTCTACTTTTGGAGTTTCAGGTGTAATTGGTTGACTAGGTTTAGCGATTTCTTTATCATTTTGTCCTCCACTCATGGCTTCAGACGGCTTTGTTTCATTCTCTGGAATTCCAGGTGCTTCAGCTGGTTTAAGATTATTTGTCGAATCAGTAGAACCAATCGTTCCTGTAGTTTCTCCATTTCCAACTGTCGAGCTAGCTTCCTTCCCAGCATTTTCTTCTGCTTTCTTCAAAACTGCTGCAAGTTCATCAGGTAACTTTTCCAATGGCTGAGCTTGAGTTATAGTTCCCTCTTTATCTCCTACACTACCTGTTTCTGCTGCCTCTACTAAATTAACACCAAAGATACTGGCACCAATCATAATAGAAGCTACTCCAATAGCGAATTTACGAATACTGTAATGACAACGTTTATTGAAAAAATTTTTATCCATCTTTATCTTATCTCCTTTCATCCAAACACGAAAGTAAACGATTCCATTTTTACTAGTAAAGACGGAGAGGCCTAATCGGTCCTCTCCATCTCTTCAACTCATTTATCGATGTGATTTTTTATCATCGACCAGGCTATACCAATAGGATAGCATTAGACGCACAAACTAATCCTCTTTTCGTTTTGCAGTTAACAGGGCTGCTGACAAGGCCAAGCTAACACCTGCCAAGAAAATGGCTGTTTCAGATTCTCCCTCACCTGTTTCTGGTAATCTATTTTGCTCTTCTTTTACTACTGAAACATTTGGTTTTATAGTCTGGTCATGAGCTAATAGCTCTACTGGATAATCTGGTTTTTCAAGAACAGGCGCTTCCTCATTTCCTACCGTGGCTAGAACACCATGATACTCTGGAAGTTTATGTTCTAGAGCCATTACAGCATTAACGCCGCCCTTAAATTTAGGTTTCTCAACGCTTGGTGCCGCTTGATCTCCTACAGTAGCAAGAGTTCCTGTGTATTCTGGAACTTCGTTTACTGCTGCTTCTACAAAGTTAGCACCTCCTTTGAATTCTGGAACTTCATTGACTGCTGCTTCCACAAAGTTAGCACCTCCTTTGAATTCTGGAACTTCATTGACTGCTGCTTCTACAAAGTTAGCACCTCCTTTGAATTCTGGAACTTCATTGACTGCTGCTTCTACAAAGTTAGCACCACCTTTGAATTCTGGAACTTCATTGACTGGAGCTGGCTCCTCGCCTTTACTACTTGAAATAGATGCTTTCACTCCTACTTCAACAATGCGATCCTGAGCCTTTCTTTCTTCAGAATGAACAAGACTTCTAGTAGTACCCAAAACTTGAATATAGTCAACTTTTTCTCCATCTTGTCCTTCAGAAACGATACGACGTTGACCTTGAGCAAGTTCAGGGTTTTCACGAATAACTTCTTTAAACGGAAGCGGAGTCTTTTCAATTTCCAAACTTGGAGTTTCTGCTACTAAGTTCTTAACGCCTTCTGTTGGTGTTGTTTGGAAGGTAGACTTAAAGTGTAAACGATATTCTTTCACCAGATTTCCATCTTTGGAAACAAGACGAACCAGTGTTGGAAGATTGGCATTTCCAGAATCCACAACTGTAACTACTCCATGTCCACTAGTTGTTGCAGTGACTTTTGGTTTTGAACCCATTGTTGTTAGAGTGTAATCTGTCACATTTGGATCAAAGTTTTCCAATGCTTTTCCGTCGATCGAAATAGTCGCTGATGGTGTTTCCACTTCTGATCCCTTGCCTGCAGAGTAGGCTGTAAATTCTACAAGTGCAAGACCATTGGTGGTAGCCTTACGAGTCATGCGCGCACGAATAGCTGTCGTTTGAACCGGTTCAAAGTTAAACTCGATTGGTTTACCAGCTACTAATTCTCCAGAAGCTTTGTAAGAAATTGGTGCCCAATTTTCTGCCTTGTTAAATGGATGATCGGCATTTTCTTCGTAACGAGAAATCGTACTTGGTTCTGTAAAAGCAGGACCAATATATCTTTCTAGAACCATTTTCTCTGGAGCATCTGTGCCACTATCTTTAAAGAACTGAATGGCTACTTTCCCAATAGATTGAGAAGCAATTTTTCCATCCTTCTTAAAGAGTAATCCAACAGAAGTTTCTTGATTTTTCGGAGTACGAGACCAGTTTGTCCAACGTCCATCTTCATTGTATTTTCCATCATTGATATAGAAAATTCGATCATGTGAAGCTGCTTGAGTATCGTTCGTTGTCGAAGCAAAGGCTTTAGAATCAGTTTCATTGTTGCTTGGATTTTCTGAAATGACTTGATTGCCTTTAGAAACAACTGTCACCTGCATTTTAGTCGTTAGATTTGTACCAATGACATGACCGGTAACTTCAAATGTTCCCTCATGCTCTGTCGCATGTTCAGGAATAGCATCCCACTTCACTGCAAGTTTATCTGTAGTCCAATTAGTTGAAGTTGGATAATAAACACTTACTTCTGAAGGAAGTTGAAGATTGTCTCCAACATTCAAGATTTTAGCACTGTTTTCTGCAGCAAGAGGTTGACTAGTTTCTCTCTCATCATTGCGGAAAATTCGATATTCTTTCAACACCGTACCATCTTCTGCTTTCAAGATGAGACGTGTTGCACCTTTTGGACTTGTTGCAGGAACAACTGTTACCAAACCATTATTGCTAGCTGTTGCTGTGATTTCTTTGCTAGATTGAGGAATATAGTAATCTGTCTTAGATGGATTAAAATGTTCAAGATCCTTGCCATCTACCTTGATAGAAATCTCTGAACTTGTTTCACTTAAGACCTTGTTTCCAAGCACAGTTAGCTCTGTCAGACCAACACCTGATGTTCCATCTGCTTTCTTCATACGAATACGAACAGCGTAGGTTTCGACCTTGTCAAATGTGAAGTGATTGGTTTGAGTTGCAGACAGCTGACTTGGAGCATGTAAGTTTTCAACTGCTTTCCAATTGTCTGGATTATTAAATGGATGATTGCTATCTCGTTGCGCATGACTGACATCACTTGGTAAATCTGGAATTTCTTTACCTACATAATATTCAACTACATATTCTTTTGGAAGACCAATTGCTCCATCAGTATAGAAATCAACCGACAAATTGTTGACAAAACGCTTCGTCAAGTCTCCTGAATTACCAAATAAGATAGAAGCCCAGTCATTATCAGTATTTGTTCTCCAAGTAGTCCATCTATTTTTAGCATCTGATGGCGTTCTTGATACAGTCAAATCGTTCAAGGTGTTGGCTGTGTCATCTCCTCCTGTATTGGATACAATGGCAGCTGGTAATTGTGAACCTGTCCATTGTTTAGAGATATTATTTCCAGCAACCACTTGACTAGACACTCGAACATGAGCTTTAGTTGTCAGATTGCTACCTACTAAACGACCATTGATTTCATAGACCCCTTCAGTTTGACTAAAGTTGGCTGGAACCTGATCCCAAACAACATCTTTGTAGATAGTTGTTCCGTTAGAATGGTAAGCCCGGACATTAGCTGGCAATTGAACCGTCTCACCCTTAGGTACTGTGAGACTGATTTCCTCTGCAACTTGCAATCCTTCAACCGTTACAGTCGCTTGAGCTTCAATATCTGTGCCTTCCACATGTCCTTTAAGCGTAAAGCTATGATAGTGCCCCAACTCTTTTTCATCTACCTTATCCCAAGCTACAGATACTTTGCGTGGCAAGCCCTTATCAAATTCTGCTCCAACTTCTTTAGGTAGATTCGGTTGCTGATTGATATCTGTAGAAACAGACACAGGATGAAGTTTCACAATCTTCTTGCTGACTTTATTTTCTTTAATCACCACTTCAGTGGTTACAGATTCTGTTTTCTCTGTTTGATTATCGATTCGAGGTGTCAAAGTCACTCTTCCCTTAGTATAGAGCAATAGATTCTGACCATTCACCTCAAGATGTCCCCCATCAGATGATTTAGCTTCTAAGTGAATATCTGAAGCCGAAAACTCTGTTTGTGAACCGTCCTCATAACGACCAATGACGTGATAAGTTAATACTTGATCTTCAGTGGCAGTTTCTTTTCCTTCTACAACCACTTCCAAACGTTTCAAAGCAGGAGCTTCCTTCACAAACTGAATTAAGTAAGTTTGAACCAAGTCACCCTTTTGGTCACTCAAGAAGACAGAAGCTTGATAACCATTATCAGCAGAAGCTTGCTGAACAGTTACTTGATATCCGGTAGTCTGAGCTCCAACACTTGGAATAGTTGTAGTGTAAGGAAGGGATACACGGTAATAGGTCTTGCCAGACTCAAAATTCTCAAGAGCTTTATCCCCAACAGTAAGTCCTGTAATGCTACTTGTTGTTTCCTTACTACTTGCGATAAAGGTTGCAGTCACTTCACGGTCGTCATCTACCAATTTACCAGTAGCCTCCGTACGTCCACCTTCCTTGTTCAAAGCAGCAGGGTCTTTCAAGGTCCAAGAAACAACATCAGTATCAATCAAGCTACCATCTGTCAGAACAGCTGTGACCGTTTTATCCAAATCAGCCGCATTCGTTCCAACTGGGACTGTAGCAACTTTTGGTAACCATCTATCTAAAGCAATCACTTTAACAAGTGCCTCAGCTTTAGTTTCCAAACCTTCTACACGTCCAGATACTTTTTTCTCACCTGCGCTTGTAAGCAAGTCAGATGGCATTTCCCAAGTTACAGTCTTTTCCTCAACACTACCGTCACTATAAATAGCTGTTACTGTTTGAGGTAATTCAGGATTTGTCGTCACATCAGTTGTTGCTTTTACAGGAGCAAAGGCTACAAAGTGACGATTTTCTTTCTTACCAGACACCGTTGCGACCGTTGCGCTATCAGATGTCAAACCAGCAGAATCTGCATAAAGAGTAAATTTACCTTCTTTTTCTGTTGATTTTACAATGACAACCCCTTTACCATTGAAAGCACGTCTTTGCCATGTTCCATCTGCTTGAGCTTTGTAGCGTTCACGACTAGCTTGTTCTCCATTATCCACACCAACGATTTGTCCCTGACCATGAAGATTGAAATGAACAAGATTGTTAGCTGTAGGAACCACATTACCATCGCCATCAACAATTTCATAATGGATGTAGGATAGGTCCTTTCCATCTGCAGTGATAACATGCTCTTCTTTAGTCAGACGAACTCTTGCTGGCTCCCCAGCAGTTGTCACACTATCACGCGCAATTTCGTTGCCATTTTCATCTCGAGCAATCGCAGTCAGTGTGCCTGGTTGGTATTTCACAAGCCACTCAAGATACAATTCACTTGGTTTAGCTCCCTCATGATATGGACGTCCATCTTCTGTCCTTTTCTTAGTAAATTCCTTTTTACCAAGCGACTCTCCATTTAAGAACAATTCGACGCTTGCAGCATTTGAGAAGGTACGAACCGGAACCTTTCCATCAATCAGCATCTTGCGATCCTTAAGGGTCTCTTCAGTCCAGTTCCAATGTGGTAAAATGCGAACAGTTGGCTTTTCTTTAGCACTATACCATTCACTACGGTAAAGGTAGAAATCATTCTTTGGTAAACCAGCTGTATCAATAATACCAAAGTAAGAGCTCTTGACAGGTGTACTATCTTGGTTATGCCATGGAGTCGGTTCTCCAATATAGTCAATTCCTGTCCAGATAAATTGTCCAGCATAGCCAGCACGATCACGGTCAAAAGTCCATGATTCAGTAGCTGTTCTTCCCCATCCAACACGGTCATTACCATAGTCAGATTGTTCATAGTGACGATTTGGACGATTGTCATGTCCAAGGATTTGAGCAGGGTTATAATAAGAATCACGCGTCCTAGTAGCTGAAGAAGTTTCAGAACCATAAATGAGCCAGTCTGGATGCGCTCTACGAACAGCATCATAATTACGTTCACCATAGTTCATACCGACAGCATCCATAATTTCTGCGAGTTTCAAGAAATCACCTGTCGCTGCACGACTAAATTTGTTTTCCCCCATGGTTACATAACGCTCAGTATCAATCGCTTTGATAACTGCCTTCAAGCGTTTAGCAGTTTCGATAGAACGAGGACTACCATTTGCCTCCTCTACCTCATTTCCAAGAGACCACATGACGATAGAAGGATTGTTCTTATCACGTTCTACCATTGTTCTGAGATCAAAATCAGACCACTTCTCACCCTTCTTAGCCTCCGGATGAGTTGCATCTTGATCAAAGAACCGTCCATAGTCGTAAGTCTTCTTGCCACCATACCAAGTATCAAAAGCTTCCTCTTGAACCAAAAGACCTAAACTAGCTGCAGCATCAAGTAACTGAGGACTCGCTGGATTGTGGGTTGTTCGAATAGAGTTAACCCCCATATCTTTCAAGAGTTTTAATTTACGATAGGTAGCCTTATAATTCTCTTCTGCCCCCAAGGCTCCATTGTCATGGTGAATACTTACTCCGTGGAATTTCATGCGTTCACCATTCAGAGAGAAACCTTCCTTAGCAGTCCAATTGAAATAACGGTAACCAAATGTATCTTCTGTTACATCAACTAGTTGACCTTCTTTATAAACCTTTGTTTTCAACACATACAGTTGAGGATGATAACTTTTTGTCGTCCAAAGAGTTGGTTTATTAACTAGGATTGTTTGTCTGAAATCTGCAGTTTCATTTTCTGCTAAATTCTTCGTTTCAGAGCGGACTAATTCTGAAACAACCTTACCTTCCTTAGTAAAAATTTGTTGTTCCACAAAGACTTTAGCAGCCTTCTTACCCGTATTTTTAATCTTACTTTGAACCTGTGTTTCAACATTCCCTTCTTTTTGCTCAGCAAGTTTTGGAGTAGTGATATGATTACCATTTTCGGCAACATGGACTTTATCACGATAACTAAGGGTTACATCACGATAAATCCCACTTCCTGAATACCAACGACTACTTGGTTGCTTATTGGTCACTTGAACAGTAATTGAATTTTCACTACCATCCTTGTTTAAAAATTCTGTGATATCATATGAAAAATGATTATAGCCACTTGGATAATGTCCGACAAATTTACCATTTACATAGACCTTTGAATCCATGTAAACCCCATCAAAATTGATACGAACATCCTTATTCTTGTCTGCTTCGTCTAATGTGAAAGTCTTACGATACCAAGCTGTTCCACCATTTAACTGCCCACCTTCATTACGAGCAGGAGACTTGTGATCAAAGTCAAAATAAATACTCCAATCATGAGGAAGATTCAATTTAGACCAATCATGAACATCCACATCTTTTTTTGAAAAATCTCCTTGGGCATTTAGTTTAAAATACCAATCTTTATTAAAATCTTGTTTTCGTTCCGATAATAGCTGTTTTTCCTTTTCAACTTCGGCTTTGTTTGACTCTCTAGACAGCACTTGCGATTTTTCAGAAGAAGGTTTAATCTCTGTGTCTGCTTTCACTTGGTCCTTTTCAGAAGTTTTTTTAGAATCCTCTTTCACTTCTGTTCCAGCTGTTACTGCAGATTCAACAGGCTTTGGATTTGCCTCTTCAGATTTCTGTTTGTTATCAGCCTTGTTTCCTTCTTCTACTTTATTTGGAGTTTCCCCTTTAGGACTAACCAATTCACGACTACTCTCGTTAGTAGGTGTAGTAGATTCTGTATCCTTAGTCACTTTGTCTTCTGCCGATTCAGCTTTTGGTTTTACAAACTCACGCCCACCATTCTCATCAGCCTTTGCAATAGCAGCTGCCACATCATCGGGAAGCTTATCTAAAGGTTGAGCTTGATGAACAGTTGTTTCTTCTGTTTTGGCATTGGATGAAGCCACCTCCTCAGCTTGTACAGCAGAAATACCAAATATACTAGCCCCAATCATTACAGATGCCGCACCTATTGCAAATTTACGAATGCTATAATGACAACGTTTATCAAAAAGTCTTTTGTTCATCAAAATCCTCATTTCTTTTTCTTGATACAAAGTAAGCGTTTACTTTATTTTAAAAAATAACCTCCTTCTGAATACACAAACAAGTACCAAGTTTTATAATATATTTTATATATTAAATATATCAAAACGCACCTTAAATTGCAATTATTTTCCATTAATTTAACCCAATAAAATGATATATAAGAAGGGGTCATTTAAAAGGAATAGTTGCAATGAAAATAGCTTTCGATTCTAGACTCTTTCTACTACAAATTGAATTCCATTAATATCTTTTTCAAACTTCAAATTTATAGTTTATAGACTGAATTACTCTACATAAAAAGAAGGCGAACCTTGTTCTACCTCCTTCTACACTATTTTCCCTTAAATTCCGCAAAGGTCTGTAAGATTTTAGCTGCAACTGCTGGAGAAGGTTCTCCTTTTATCTCTAACGTGTCATCTGCATATGGAGTAAGGCCAGCAAAATCTCCTATCTGGACAGAATAGAGAGACGTTTTAAATAGTTCAATATCGTTTTGGTCATTTCCAAAAGCGATGAAGTTCTCCCCACATAACTTTTCAACAGTTGTCGCCTTATGAGTATCCAAGGGGTTGACATAAAGGCACTTTTCATGCGCATGATAGGAGAGATGAGCCTGTCCCAGTCTTTCTAACTGACCAAGCAGGTCATCAAGCAACTCCTCATGGTCTCCCATATAAACGACTACCTTAATCGGAGTACCTAAGTCCTTGAGTTTCTGATGACGAGCTACCTTTAGGGGATCCACACTAGAGATAAATGGAATTTTTTCCACAATCTGACCACTGTAGTCAAAGTAATCATCTGCAAAGAAAGGGAGATTATAGGTCTGGCAATAATCCACTAGCGCCTGATAAACTCTAGCATCGAGATTTCTCTCATAGATGGCTTTTCCTAGATAATAGGCTACACCACCATTCAAACCTATAACCAAGCGCTGACTGAGATCGGTACCTAATAAACCCAAACAATCCCGATAAGAGCGAGCTGAGGCAAACACAAGCTCATGACCATAATCTTCAGCCTTTAAAAGAACCTGCTGAATCTCCTCATCTATGGTCATGTAGTCAAAAGATAGCGTTCCATCCAGGTCAAATACGAATTTCATCTTTCTAGTCCTTGTTTAGTGTTCGAAGCGCTGCCTGATAGGTTTGCTCCATTAGCATGGTAATCGTCATAGGACCAACTCCACCCGGTACAGGTGTGATGTGGCTAGCAAGTGGTGCAACAGCATCATAATCAACATCTCCACAAAGCTTGCCATTTTCATCTCGGTTCATCCCAACGTCAATGACAACCGCTCCCGGTTTGACAAAGTCAGCAGTCACAAACTTAGCGCGACCGATTGCAACTACAAGAATATCTGCCTTAGCAGCCACCTTGGCAAGATGATGGGTGCGTGAGTGGGTCAAGGTCACAGTCGCATTCTTGGCTAAAAGAAGCTGAGCCATCGGTTTTCCAACGATATTTGAACGACCGATAACAACCGCATTTTTACCTTCCAACTCAATCCCATACTCATGAAACATCTCCATAATTCCTGCTGGTGTTGAAGGAATCATAACTGGATGACCAGACCAGAGGCGACCCATGTTTAGAGGATGAAAACCATCCACGTCTTTTTCGGGGTCAATGGCTAATAAAACTGCCTCTTCATCAATATGTTTTGGCAAAGGTAATTGAACCAAAATCCCATGCCAAGCTGGATCTTGATTGTATTTGGAAATCAAGTCTAACAATTCCGCTTGGGTAATAGTCTCTGGAACTCGCACTACTTCACTACGGAAGCCAGCAGCGAGAGCTGACCGTTCCTTATTGCGAACGTAGACTTGGCTGGCAGGATTGTCCCCCACCAAAATCACTACCAATCCTGGAACTAGACCTGTTTCTTCTTTTAGTTTAGCCGTCTTCTCAGCCAACTGTCCTTGTAACTTAGCCGCAAGAGCCTTCCCATCGATAATCTGAGCCATATCTCTTCTCTTTTCTATCAAATATCCTCTATTATATCAAAAAATAACTCGCCATTCTAACACTTCTTGCCTAATGGACCCTATAGTCTGAAACTATAAGAAAAAGCTCGTATCGAGCTTTTATGCCTATTTATACTAGGTAAATTTGTCATGCTTTCTTTTTGACTTTTGGAGCCGGTAAGACTTCATACATCTCCTTGATTAATCTCGCTAGAAATGACTTATCTTCAAGGTCTTCTAGTAGAATCATCTCTTTTGCTCCTTCATAAGGACGTTCAAGCCTAGTCTGTCCCAGTTGACCCAAAACTACCTTCACAGGCTTCAGTAACAGACGATTATCATAGATTCCCACAATAATCTTACCACGATGATAAAGAATATACTCTCCCATCATTGGACGATAACTCATCTCCTCTAGCTCTGATAGCTGTTCGAGAATAAAATCTAAATATTCTTTACTGGAAGCCATAATGCCTACTCCATTTCTTCTAAAAATGAGGTCTTACAAAACCTTACTTAAAAATTCCTTGGTCCGTTGTTCTTTTGTTTGATTGAAAATCTCCTCTGGTGTTCCATCTTCGACAACAACTCCATCCGCCATAAAGATAACACGGTCTGCTACCTCACGCGCAAAACCCATTTCATGAGTCACAATCACCATAGTCATCCCTGATTTAGCGAGGTCTTGCATAACAGCTAGAACTTCTCCAACCATCTCAGGGTCTAGGGCTGAAGTCGGCTCATCAAAGAGCAAAACATCTGGCTCCATAGCAAGTCCACGTGCAATGGCAATCCGTTGCTGCTGACCACCTGACAAACTCTGAGGATAGGCCTTTGCCTTATCTGGCAAGCCAACTTTTTCTAACAGTTCCTGTGCTCTTTTCTCCGCAACTTCCTTGCTTTCACCTTTGGTTTTAATTGGTGACAAAGTGATATTTTCCATCACTGTCATATTGGGAAAGAGGTTGAATTGTTGGAATACCATACCCATCTTTTCACGCATGGCAAAAAGGTCATTTTTCTTATCTGTGATATCGACTCCTTCAAAGATAACCTTACCTTTACTTGCTTCTTCAAGGAGATTCATCGAACGAAGGAGAGTTGATTTCCCGCTCCCTGACGGACCAATAATGACCACAACTTCTCCTCGTTTAATCTCAAGGTTGATGCCTTTTAAAACTTCATTTTTCCCAAAAGACTTATGTAGTTCTTCAATTTTAATCAAGGTTTCTGTCATTATTTCTTGTCTCCTTGTCCAATATGTTTTTCAAATGCTTTCAACGCCACTGTCAAAACAGAGGTCATAATCAAATAGTAAAAGGCTGCAAATAAGAGAGGCGTTAGAGGTAGATAGGTCGTCGTTGCTACCGTTGTAGCTCCATTCCAAAGTTCCATGACTCCGATTGTTGACAAAAGCGAACTATCCTTGATAATGGTGATAAATTCATTTCCAAGAGCTGGAAGAATATTTTTGATAGCCTGTGGCAAAATGACATAACGCATAGCATTTTTAGGACGAATACCCAAGGAATAAGCTGCCTCTAACTGCCCTTTAGGAACTGCATTAATCCCTGCACGAACGGTTTCAGACACATAGGCACCACTATTCATCGAGATAATCAGAATACCTGGAATTAAACGGGAAAGGTCCACACCTAAAATCCATACTTGAATAGTGGGCGCATCGATATGCATGAGGGCAAATGCAATCATGATTTGCACCATCATCGGTGTTCCTCGGAAAATCCATACATAGATATTCGCAAACCAGACAAAAGGTTTAAAACGTGAGCGTTGAGCAAAGGCCAATAAGACACCTAGAATGGTACCGAAAAAGACTACCAAAATTGAAATCACTACAGTGATAAGAGCACCATAATTAAAATAAGGTAAATACTTTGGTAAAAAGGAAAAATTCATATAAACTCAGCTTTCTAAACATTAGATTGTATGATTATAACATATCTTGAATTAAAATTCAATATTTTTCACTGATTTTCACCAATAATTTTATGCAAAAGAGAAATAGCGAGAAATCTTAGTTTTTTCTAGTCAAGTCCCCGTGGTTTATGGTAAAATAGTAACGATAAGAAATGGAGGAGAATCATAATGGAATCACATTTGGTTAGAATCATCAACCGCCTAGAAGCTATGACAAAAGATGGCGGAAATCTAAAACGTAATTTTGAACGTGAGGGTGTTGTTGTCGCAGAAGTTGCCTACAGCCATGACGAAGAAAACGGATCACTCTTCACCCTTCGCGACGTAGAGGCTCGTGAAACTTATACCTTTGATAGCATTGATTTGATTGCAATGGAGATCTACGAACTCCTTTACTAATATAAAAACATCGGGCAGTATCCCGCCCGATGAATGAAAATCCTTTTTGTCACCACAAATGGGATTTTTTCTTACCTTCAATGTCACTTGATTCTCCATGAATCCTTTTTTTAAAAACGACCATTTCCCAATCTTTTTACTTGCTTTACACCTTAATCATGCTATAATGAGAGTATAAAACTTTGACTATTTTTGACCTTTTTCTTAGGACAAGGATAAGAATGAAATGAGGTAGATGTATGCTCTGTCAAAACTGTAAAATAAACGACTCAACAATTCATCTGTATACCAATATCAATGGACAGCAAAAACAAATTGATCTCTGTCAAAATTGCTATAAAATTATCAAAACAGACCCAAACAATACCCTCTTTAAAGGAATGACTGACCTAAACAATCGTGACTTTGATCCTTTCGGGGACTTTTTCAATGATTTGAACAATTTCAGACCTTCTTCTAATAACATTCCTCCCACTCAATCAGGTGATGGTCACGGTGGAAATGGGGGTTATGGGCCTCAAAACCGTGGTCCACTTCAAACACCTCCTAGCCAAGAAAGAGGACTCCTAGAGGAATATGGTATCAACGTAACTGAGATTGCTCGTCGGGGAGATATTGACCCTGTTATCGGTCGAGATGAGGAGATTATCCGCGTTATCGAAATCCTCAACCGTCGAACCAAGAACAACCCTGTCCTTATCGGAGAACCTGGTGTTGGTAAAACAGCCGTTGTCGAAGGTTTAGCTCAGAAGATTGTCTATGGCGATGTTCCCCATAAACTCCAAGGCAAGCAAGTTATCCGTTTGGATGTGGTTAGTCTAGTTCAAGGAACAGGTATTCGAGGCCAATTTGAAGAACGTATGCAAAAACTCATGGAAGAAATCCGCAAACGAGAGGACATCATCCTCTTTATCGATGAAATCCATGAAATTGTTGGCGCAGGATCAGCAGGTGATGGCAATATGGATGCAGGCAATATCCTCAAACCTGCCCTTGCCCGTGGTGAATTGCAACTGGTCGGTGCCACTACTCTCAATGAATACCGTATCATTGAAAAAGATGCTGCTCTAGAGCGCCGTATGCAGCCTGTCAAGGTAGATGAACCAACTGTCGAAGAAACCATTACCATCCTCAAAGGGGTTCAAAAAAAATACGAAGACTACCATCATGTCAAGTACACAGACGCTGCTATCGAAGCTGCTGCCAATCTTTCCAACCGCTACATCCAAGACCGCTTCTTGCCTGACAAAGCTATTGACCTTTTAGACGAAGCCGGTTCAAAGATGAATCTGACGCTGAACTTTGTTGATCCTAAAGTGATTGACCAGCGTTTAATTGAAGCTGAGAATCTCAAGGCTCAGGCTACACGAGAGGAAGACTTTGAAAAAGCTGCCTACTTCCGTGACCAGATTGCCAAGTACAAGGAAATGCAAAAGAACAAGGTGACCGATCAGGATACTCCAATCATCAGCGAGAAAACGATTGAACATATCATCGAGCAGAAAACCAATATCCCTGTTGGGGAGCTAAAAGAAAAAGAACAGTCTCAATTGATCCATCTAGCAGAAGATCTCAAGGCCCATGTTATCGGACAAGACGAGGCTGTCGATAAGATTGCCAAAGCCATCCGTCGTAATCGTGTTGGACTTGGTACTCCCAACCGCCCAATCGGAAGTTTCCTCTTTGTCGGACCAACTGGTGTCGGTAAGACAGAACTTTCCAAACAACTAGCCATTGAGCTCTTTGGTTCTGCTGACAGCATGATTCGCTTTGATATGAGTGAATACATGGAAAAACACAGCGTGGCTAAGTTAGTCGGAGCCCCTCCAGGCTATGTCGGCTACGATGAAGCTGGTCAGTTAACGGAAAAAGTTCGTCGCAATCCTTACTCTCTCATCCTTCTCGATGAAGTTGAAAAAGCCCACCCAGATGTGATGCACATGTTCCTTCAAGTCTTGGACGATGGTCGTTTGACTGATGGGCAAGGACGCACAGTTAGCTTTAAGGATGCTATCATTATCATGACTTCAAATGCTGGGACTGGTAAGGCTGAAGCCAGCGTTGGTTTTGGAGCCGCTCGTGAAGGGCGTACCAACTCTGTTCTCGGGGAACTCGGCAACTTCTTTAGCCCTGAATTTATGAACCGTTTTGACGGCATTATCGAGTTCAAAGCTCTCAGCAAGGACAACCTTCTCCAAATCGTCGAACTCATGCTGGCAGATGTCAACAAACGCCTCTCTAGCAACAATATCCACCTCGATGTGACAGACAAGGTCAAGGAAAAGTTGGTTGACTTGGGATATGATCCAAAAATGGGAGCACGGCCACTCCGCCGTACCATTCAAGACCATATCGAGGATGCCATCACAGACTACTACCTTGAAAACCCAGGTGAAAAAGACCTCAAGGCAGTCATGACAAGCAATGGTAAGATTCAAATCAAATCTGCCAAAAAAACAGAAGAGATTGCTTCTGAAAAAGAAGAATAAAACGATTTAACAGGTGCAGGAAGTCCATCAATTTCTGCACCTTTTTTACTAAAATAACTGTTTATTCTTGACAGCTCGCCCCTCGTCCATTATGATAATAATAAAGATACTAGAGAATGAGGAAAATGCGATGGCAAACCCAACTTTTGGTGAAAAAAAAGAGAATGTGACCTACCTGCCCCGCTACGGCGTTTACGTAGTTATTCCTGATCCAGAAAAAAAACAAATTGTCTTGGTTCAAGCTCCCAATGGTGCTTGGTTCTTGCCAGGTGGAGAGATTGAAGCAGGCGAAGATCATCAAGAAGCACTGAAGAGAGAACTAATCGAAGAACTTGGCTTTACAGCTGAGATTGGAATCTATTATGGGCAAGCTGATGAGTATTTTTACTCTCGTCACCGTGATACCTACTACTACAACCCAGCTTATCTCTACGAAGCTATTTCTTTCGAGGAAGTACAAAAACCTTTAGAAGACTTTAATCATATTGCTTGGTTTCCTATTGATGAAGCAATTGAAAAACTCAAACGTGGTAGCCACAAATGGGGAATTGAAGCTTGGAAAATTCAGCATAGAATTGACTAAAATACACGATTTTATCCAAAAAGTGCTATAATAGAGTTAGAAAATCGGAGGAACTATTATGAAGCTTATCAACACGACTAATTCACACTCGCAACTTGTTAAAAGCCAATTAGAAAGTACTGACGCAACTCTTGTTGAGGTCTATTCTGCTGGAAACACAGATGTGATTTTCACACAAGCTCCGCTTCACTATGAAATCCTCATTTCCAACAAACACCGTGCTATTCGTGAACCTGAAATCGAAACCATCCAAGACTTCTTCTTGAAACGTAAAATCGATAAAGGAAGCATTGATGAATCCAATATCAAGACGCTTTATTCAGATAAATTGATTGAGATTTCAATCCCTATAAAATAAGAAGACCAGCCAAAAGCTGGTTTTCTTTTGCAAAAAGCTTGGTAACATTACCAAGCTTTTTCATTTTATTTCACAGCTTCTTTCAAAGCATCTACCTTATCCAAACGTTCCCACGGAAGGTCAATATCTGTACGTCCCATATGTCCATAAGCCGCTGTTTGACGGTAAATTGGACGTTTGAGATCCAGCATTTGGATAATTCCTGCAGGGCGAAGGTCAAAGATTTGACGTGCTGCTTTCTCAAGCTTGCTTTCAGCTACCGTTCCAGTGCCAAAAGTATCGATACGAACAGAGACAGGCTGCGCCACACCGATAGCATAGGCCAATTGCACTTCTGCCTTCTTAGCAAGGCCTGCTGCAACGATGTTCTTGGCAATGTAGCGAGCTGCATAAGAGGCTGAACGGTCCACCTTCGTCGCATCCTTACCAGAGAAGGCACCACCACCATGGCGAGAGTAGCCACCATAGGTATCCACGATAATCTTACGACCAGTCAAACCGGAGTCTCCTTGAGGTCCACCGATTACAAAACGACCAGTTGGATTGATGAAGAATTTGGTTTGCTCATCCAAGTAAGAAGCTGGGATAACCTCTTTGATGACCTTGTTAATCACATCATTGTGAATTTGTTCATTGCTAACTTCTGGGTCGTGCTGAGTTGAAATAACGACTGTGTCCACACGTACTGGACGGTCATTTTCATCATACTCAACTGTTACTTGTGATTTAGCATCTGGACGCAGATAGCTGATTTCACCAGACTTACGAAGTTCTGCCAAACGACGAACCAGCTTGTGGCTGAGTGAAATTGGCAATGGCATGAGTTCTTCTGTTTCATCCACTGCAAATCCAAACATGAGACCCTGGTCACCTGCTCCAATCAAGTCAAGTGGATCTTGATCTGCATTTCCACGAACCTCCAAGGCTTCGTTGACCCCTTGGGCGATATCCGGTGACTGCTCAACAAGCGATGGATGAACTCCAACTGTTTCCGCAGAAAAACCATACTCTGTATTGGTGTAACCAATCTCTGCAATGGTATTACGAACCACACGGTTAATATCCACATAGGCATTTGTAGAAATTTCACCAAAAACATGGACTGAACCAGTATATACAGCAGTCTCAGCAGCAACGTGCGCTTCTGGATCCTCTGCTAAAATAGCATCCAAAATCGCATCTGAAATTTGGTCTGCAATCTTATCCGGATGCCCCTCAGATACAGATTCAGACGTGAATAATTTACGTTCTGACATAAAAATGTCCCCCCTTAAAAAATATTGTTATAGAGTTACAAAGTACTGATAGAAATTTCTACCATCTTATCGGGACTATATAACCTTATCATTATACCACTTTTTACTTTTTTTTGCAGTATTTTTGAAAAATCATAAAACAAAGTTAGAAAAAGGAGCCATTCAGCTCCAATTTTGTTCTTAAAATGTTTGGCGTTTGGCTTTACGCTCGGCACGACCACGTGCACGATTTTCAGCACGCTTGGTTTTGCGACGTTTTTCATCCACCGCCCATTTGATTTTCTTCTTATAACCCGGTTTAACTTTTTTCTTTTTCTTTTTGACCAAGCCAATCATTTCGATATCAAGCTTATCCTGCTTCTTTTCACGATTGGCACGACGATCACGGTCATAGGTATCTTGAAACTCTCCGTCTTTGACCATCTTAGGAGTAAACTTAATCCCTAATTTCTCCAACTCACGGATATCCGAGTCATCACTAGGCTGGTAAAGGGTAATCGCTGTACCAGGAAGACCATTGCGTCCAGTACGTCCAACACGGTGAACAAAGAAGGACAAGTCTTGCGGAATGGCATCATTGATAACATGGCTGACCCCTTCAATGTCAATTCCACGCGCTGCCAAGTCTGTTGCGACAATGTACTCAAAATCCAGATTTTTCACCTGATTCATAATCCGCTTGCGCTCTCGAGGTGCAATATCTCCATGAATCTTAGCCACCTTCAATCCTTGAGCAGTCAAATAAGAATGCAATTCATCAGCACGCGTCTTGGTATTCACAAAAATCATTGCCAAATAAGGTTGCATGACTTGAGTCAACTCATAAATCTGAGCATTCTTATCTCGTCCCTTGGTCGAAACCAACCAATTATCAATCGTATCTGAGATAACTGTTTTAGTCTTGATTTTTTCCATGACAGGATTTGACAAGTATTTTTTCAAGAAGGGCTGCAACTTCTGCGGAATGGTCGCTGAGAAGACCATGAATTGCAAGTCTTTTGGAAGACTTCCAGCAATCTTATCAACGGTTTCCAAGAATCCCATATCCAAGGTCATATCGGCTTCATCAACAACAAAAGTCTTAGCCTTGTGAATAGCCAAATCACCAGATTTGACCAAGTCATAGATACGCCCTGGAGTCCCGATGACAATATGGGGTTGGTTGCTGGCAAGTTTTTCAATCTGACGCGCCTTATCCGTACCGCCAACATAGTTAACCACACGGACTTCGACATCTGAGTGGGCCGCAATCTGACGAGCTGCTTGGTAAATCTGAGTAGCTAACTCACGACTTGGAGCCGTAATGACCGCTTGCACACTATCACTAGTTTCATCTAATTGCTGGAAAATTGGTAATAAGAAAGTATGAGTCTTTCCTGAACCTGTTTTTGACTCACCGACCAAGTCACGACCTGCCAAGACAATAGGAATTAACTTATCTTGAACCTCTGTCGGAGTTGTAAATTTCAACTCCTCCAAAGCCTTTTCTATATAGTTTTTAAACTGAAATTTCGTAAATGACATATTATCCTCAATTCTATTCTTCCAACCATTATACCATATTTTGTTCTTTTTCTGTAGCCACACTTATCTGACCTATCACAAGGCTCTCAATTTCTCCAAATACCAATCTTAGACTTAAGATCACACATTTGCTTTCTATCCAAAATGCAAAAAGAGAAGACCGAATTGGTCTTCTCTCAGCCTTTAGCTTGCGACTCAGATAGATTTGTTAAACAATCAAGCAGGTGCTTAAGAATCTTTTAAAAGTCGAAAGTTTCTAGATAAAATTAGTGCTTAATCATCTTCACGCTTGCGACCAAGAAGCAACGCTGCTAGACCTGCAAGAAGAGAGCTAGTCATTAGACCAGTGAGTGAAAGCGGTGCAGTGCTACCTGTATTTGGCAATGTAGCTTGTTTTTCCTTTTCTCCTGCTGGACTTTGAGCTGGTGGATTCTCTTCAGGTTTTCTTGGTTGAAGTCTATTTGCCTGATTATTATCGGAACCCTGCTCTCCTCCTGGATTAACTGGTGGAACTAGATTTGGTTGAGGTGCTGGTTGTGGTTGTGGACTAGGATCTTGCTTAGTTTCAAAGCCCCACTTACCGACGAAGGTTAGATTTGCCCCCTCTTCCACTTCTTGGTAACCTAGGAATGTCCATGTACCATTTGCAACAGCTACCTCTACAGGCATCGGTGCTTCTGGAACAAAAGCAATCGCTGCAGAAGAACTTGTAGTATATGTTCCACTTTGTGGAAGTAAGCTCAATACTTCTGCTGGCAAGTTGTTGTCTGCTGTAGCACTCTCGAAGCGGTAAGTCACCTTATAGGTTTCAGTTACCGGTGCAGGCAAAACATTAACTGGTACAGGAACTTCAGTAGAAGAACCATCTGGATAATCAACTCGTACTTTACCTGTGTAAGTTCCTGATTTTGTTGTGTCAATTTGACCTGCAGGTGTGATATCAACTACCTTAGTGCCAGCTGGAAGGCTTGACAAGTTCGTCACATTATCGGTCAAGTCAAGTGTTTGTCCAACCTTGATAGTTTCTTCCGTTACTTGAGGCGTATAAATTTCAGCATTTGTCGGATTCGCCTTGAATTCCCACTTACTGACGAAGACTACATTAGCCTTGTTGACAACGGCGCTAGCTGCGTCATAACCCTTGAAGGTCCATGTGCCGTCGTTCACTGCGTCGGTGTAAGTAGTTTGAGATGGTTGCTGAGCGGAAACAGAGGCACCATTCACATAAGTTGCACTGTCGCTTGGAGTCAAGGCTGCGATGGCTGCTGGAAGAGCTTGACCTGCTGTCTCACTCTCGAAGCGGTAACTTGCTTGATACTTGTTAGCTTCAAAGGACCATTTCCCTACAAACTCTACATTTGCCTTGTTCACGACTGCATTGGCTGCGTCATATCCCTTGAAGGTCCAAGTGCCATCGTTCACAGTATCTGTGTAAGTGGTTTGGGCTGGTTGCTGAGCGGAAACAGAGGCACCATTCACATAAGTTGCACTGTCGCTTGGAGTCAAGGCTGTGATAGCTGCTGGAAGAGCCTTACCTGCTGTTGCGCTCTCGAAGCGGTAAGTAGCTTGGTACTTGTTAGCTTCAAAGGCCCATTTCCCTACAAACTCTACATTTGCCTTGTTGACAACGGCGCTAGTTACGTCGTAACCTTTGAAGGTCCAAGTACCGTCGTTCACAGTATCTGTGTAAGTGGTTTGGGCTGGTTGTTGAGCGGAAACAGAGGCACCATTCACATAAGTTGCACTGTCACTTGGAGTCAAGGCTGCGATGGCTGCTGGAAGAGATTTCCCTGCTGTCTCGCTCTCGAAGCGGTAAGTTAATTGGTACTTGTTGGCTTCAAAGGACCATTTCCCTACAAACTCAACATCGGACTTGTTGACCACAGCGCTAGCTGCGTCATAGCCCTTGAAGGTCCATGTGCCGTCGTTCACTGCGTCGGTGTAAGTAGTTTGGGATGGTTGCTGAGCGGAAACAGAGGCACCATTCACATATCTTGCACTGTCACTTGGAGTCAAGGCTGCGATGGCTGCTGGAAGTGCTTTTCCTGCTGTCTCACTCTCGAAGCGATAAGTAGTTTGGTACTTGTTAGCTTCAAACTTCCACTTACCTGTGAAAGTCAAATCAGCTTTTTTCACAATCTTACTTTTGGCATCGTAACCAACGAAAGTCCAGGTACCATCGTTCATATCATCTTTGTAAGTCGTTTTAGTCAACTCTTCTGGTACAACTTTTTGCATGTTGTAATAGCTTGAGCCATCTTTTGGTGCTTTCTTCTGGATAAATTCAGGCAAATCAACACCAGCCGTTTCGCTTTCAAAAGTATAGCTTACATGATGCGGTCTAGGCGTTGCTTCCCAGATACCTGTAAATGTCACGCGCTTGCCATTATAGGTCGCATTCTTCTGATCGTAACCTTTGAAGGTCCAGACATAATCTTTTTCTTCTTCAACTACTGATTCTTTAGCAGGTTGTTTGGCTACAATAGTGTCTCCAACCTTATAAGAAGCTTCATCACTTGGCAACTCTTCTAAAATACTTTGTGGCAATGGAACACCTGCTTTAGATGATTTGAATACATATTCTGGATTTGGAGTAGGTACCCAGCTTCCAAGGAAAGTCTGTCTGCCTTTTCCTACAACGATTTTTTCTTTATCGTATCCTGCAAATGTCCAAGTTACCTTGTTTGCTGTGTCAACATAAGTCGTTTCACTTGGTTGTTCAGCGTCTACTTCTGTAAGGAACAGACCGCCCATCTTATAATCAATTGGGTTTTTCGGAGTCAACTTGGTGATATGATCTGGTAATACAAAATCAGGATTAGTTGATTGGAACTGATAGTCTATACCATTTGGCGTAAAGCTCCAAGATCCTGTAATGGTCTTCACTTTCGTATCTGCAATAGCTTTTCCGTATTTATCCGCATCAAAACCATGGAAGGTCCATGTACCTGTCGGAACAGTTACTGTGGTGGTGTCAAGTTTGCTTGCATCTTTGTAATCGTCAGCTCGTGCAACGAAATCAGTGCCAGCTGGAAGCATCTCGCGAATCTTATTTGGAAGAGGATAAGCAGGAGTCGAGTTAGTAAATTTATACTCTAATCTATAGATCGTATCAGACTGATTGGTAGGAACCAAAATCCATTTCCCTCTAAAGATAACGTCTCCTGCCCCAACTGTTTTCACACGTGGAGAAATAGTCGTATTATCATCTTCATAGTAGTCATCAAAGACCCAAGTCCCTCTGCCATCAGGATCCTCAAATCTTGTTTTAGATGGCATTTTAACGCGAGCTTTTTCACCCTTGACAAATTCTCTTTCGTAAGTGATTAGATTATACAAAGTTGATGGCGGATAGATCGTTTGACCAGAATCATCTTTTGAATCTGTATAGAAGTCATAGTAAACACTATGCTTGGTCGGTAAAAATTTCCAATGAACCGTGTAGGTAGAATCCTCATCGTCAGCTGGCTTCTCAACTTCCTCCTTTTGCTGAGGAATCTGCTGAGCAACCCATGTACCATCATTTTCATTATCGACGTATGAACTGAGATATTGAATTTCATTAAAGACATTAGCAGAATAATCTGATGGAGAAGTCGTGATAGGAGCAGGGATTTGGGCCTTCAAATCATCAGGAATGGTCTTCCCTGGAGTATCACTCACAAAGTCAAAGGAAACTGTCTTATCTCTGTGTGGTGTGAAGGACCAGCTACCTGTAAAGAGGACGCCAGCTTTATTGACTACCTTTTTATCCTTGTCATAGCCTTCAAATTTCCAAGTACCTTTATTCTCAAAGTCCATGTAAGTCGTCTTCTCAGGTTTTTTTGCCTGAACAGTAGCACCATCAACATATGTCTCTGTGCTGATTGGCGGGAAGGTTCTGAGTCCATCTGGTAGAGCTAGGCTAGGGTCTTTGCTGACATACTCATAGTTTTCTGGGTACTTTTTCTCTTCAAATGTCCAAGTACCTGTGAACTTGAGATTCCATCCATCGTGCTCCCAGTCGCTCACTGGTTTTTTAGTAAAATCGTAGCCTTTAAAGTGCCAAGTCCCCTTCTTGTCCTTATCTTCATAGGTTTCTTGAATTGGTCTAACAGACTGAACTATATCCTTGCCTTTCGGGTATTTCTTTCTATCTGCATACGCCCACTCATCCATATAAACAGGCTTCAGATTATTAATCTCAGCAGGTAGTTCTTTGCCAGCCGTTCCACTGACAAACTCATAAGTCGGTTTCCGAGGAACTGGTGTAAATTTAAACATCAATGGTATTGTAACTTTTGGTATTTCCCCATATGTAGCCGCCCGCTCTAGTTCACGACTGAAGGTTAAATCTACTACATCTTCCTCAAAGGTCCAATTTCCTTCATTTTCCGCATCATAAAAGGGTTTGTAGACACCTTGAACTTCATCGTAGCGAAGCAAGGCTGCTACCGTATCCCGTATATCTTTAGGTAAATGCTCATCACGTTTATCAAACTGATTGAGAGAAAGCTTGTAATCATATAGCTTACTTTCTAGATCTTTTATCTCCTTAGGAAGAGGTAATTTATATTCGTCACGTGAGGTCTTAGGACTACTTGGTAAATGATAAAAATTCTCAAAATCGTGCTGGTTCATAGGCTTGTAGGATACAGTGACATCCTCAAAGTATTTCCAAGTTCCTACGAACTCTACATCGCCATTGTTTGCCACTTTACTTGGAGCATCAAAGCCAGTCAAAGCCCAATAGCCTTTTCGGTTAGGATATTCTTCTGAAGTATAAAAAACATAGTGAAATTCTTGTGCTTTTACTACTTCACCCTCAGCAAATCTTCTTTTATCTTCTGGGCTCCAATTTGCAACATAAGATGGCGGAGTTTTCCCAGGTGATCCATTAACTGCTCTATAGGTAGCCTTGTATGGTGTTGGTGTATATTCCCACTTACCTGTGAAGAAAACATCATCTTTGTCAATCACCTGACTATCATGGTCATAGCCCTTAAAGGTCCATCTACCACTTCCATCATACTCTACATAAGTTGTTTCAGTTGGCTGGATGGCCTTTACTTTATCGCCCTTTTTGTAGATTTTTGTGTCTTCTGGCTTCAAGTAGTTCAGAGTAAGCGGAGTTGTTTTTCCTGGTGTAGCACTTTCAAACTCATAAAGTGCCGAGCGAGGAGTTTTATCCTGATCTGGGATGACTTTCGGATTTTTATCACGAAGACCTGAATTGACAAAGGTTACGAGATTGCGATAAACTTTATCAATCTCTTCTTGCTTTGTTGCAGTTTGAAGCACGCTATCAGCAGCTGCCATCACGCCATTCAAGATTTCTAGACTATCGTCTGTCTTACTTGAAAAGTCCTTGCTGCGCAAGTTTTTGAGGTAGTTCTCTAAAGTGCTCTTGTTTAGACTAGCATTTACTGGAGTTGCTTGGGCAGTGCCTGTAGCTGGCTGAGCATTTCTAAAACCAGTAGATGCTATCGCTTCACTTGTCTCTGCTACCGCAGATTCAGAAGATTTCAAAGCAACTTGGCTTTCTTTCTGAGGCTCTGCTTGCTCTGTTGCAGAAGAGCCCACCGAGACCTGATTCTCTGCTTTATTCTCCACTTGTTCAGTAGTTGCAAGCTCATCAGCTTGAGCTACTTGAGCGACTCCAAGCGCCGCAGGCGCAAACAAAAATCCAATCGCAAGGGACACAGTAGCAACTGACAATTTGCGGATTGAATATTTTATCTTTCTATCCTGAAAAAACATTCCAGTCCTCCTTTTATTTCATAATTTCATTCTATCATAAATAGTTAATATTAGCGATTTTTTTTGACCGTAAATTTTTAAAAACTTATTTATGGATATTTCCTCATAATATACAAATATACAAAAAACTCCTTCTCCAAAATAGTAATTATAGGGATTTTTGTAAAAAAATGAAAGGAATCGCTCCCTTTCATTTTTTACTTTTATTTCCAATTTAATACCGCGTTCAAACCATAATGATCGCTGACTTGTGGACTATTCTGACCATCAAAAACTACATGCAAGCTTTCTACTTCTAACTCTTTCGTTGTAAAGACATAGTCAATTCGAAGCGGTTCGGTATTTCCTTTCCAACCATCAATTTCTGGTGGAACGGTATAGCTACCGCTTCTCTCTTTCGCAACTTCAAAAGCATCTTGCAAATCCAGTGGACTAGCTAAAATCGCTTGGTAGCCTTCCTGACCAGCTGGATTATTAAAATCACCTGCTAAAATCAGAGGTTTGTTCAAAACTTTCAGCACAGCTTCAAATCGTGCCCATTCTTCTTGGAAACCTTTATCCCACCAAGAGAGATGGACGCTTGCAAGAGCAAGCTCCTTGCCTTCAACTTCTGTCTCTGCCAAGGCGACACGGCGAGTATGGTAGTCCGTTGGGTCATCTACATCAGACACTAAAATTTCACGCGCCTTAATAGGCGTTTTAGATAAGATTGCCACACCTTCATGGTAGCGGTCATAGCCGATATGATTGTAAGCCCAAGTCCAGTAGTAATTCTTCCCTTTCTCAGACAATTTTTCAACTAAAAGTCTAACATAGTGGTCTTGATGAATGGGTTCTGCCGCTGGTAAAGCTTGATAAAGATGATCAACCTCTACCTCAGGCGAAGTAATTTCTTGATTGATTTCTTGGAAGCAAATCAAATCATAGTCTTTTTCAAGAATATCCTGGAGTAAGAGCTGGAATTTTTCTTCTGCTTCCTTCTCCATCCAACTGTGGGTATTGAGTGTTAAAAATTTCATGCTTTTCTCCTAAAACAAGAGGTTGGAAAACAGCTTCCAACCTCAAGTATATTACAATTCTACTTTAGCAACTGCTGTTTTAGCTGCAAGAGAACCAGTTTGTTCTAATTTAACAGATTTGAGAACATCTCCATTTGTGAAGACAACCACTGTTGAAGTTTCACGACCTGCTGCACGGATAGCATCCAAGTCAGCTGTAACAAGAAGATCACCAGCAGCAACCTTTTGTCCTTCAGAAACGTGAACTGTGAATGGTTTACCTTCAAGGCTTACAGTATCCAAACCGATGTGAACAAGTACTTCAAGACCTGCTTCAGTCACAAGACCAAGAGCGTGTTTTGTTGGGAAGATACTTGATACAGTACCAGAAACTGGAGATACGATATTTCCATTGGCTGGTTCTACTGCAAAACCATCACCCATCATTTTTTGAGCAAAAACTGGGTCTTTCACTTGTTCCAAGGCAATGACTTGACCATCAGCTACTGAGTAAACTTCCTCAGTTACACCCTTAAAATGTACAGTATTTTGTTGGGCTTCTGTCATTTGACTTGGAAGAGTTTCAGGAATTACTTCACCTGAGTCAAGGATATCTTGGATATCAGATTTCAACACGTCAGCTTTTGGTCCATAGATAGCTTGGACACCTTGTCCTTTCATGACAAGTCCCATAGCTCCTTCTGCTTTCCATTCTTCCTCAGTACCAACGCGATCTGCATCCTTAACAGTTACACGAAGACGAGTCATACATGCATCTACATCTACGATGTTTGCACGACCACCAAGAAGGTTAATGATATTTACAGCTTGAGAAGCAGCGGCAACTTTTGTTTCACCTGAAGCTGCATCTTCTGATGCTCCTTCAGCAGTTTCATAGTTTCCGTTACGTCCTGGAGTTGCGTAGTTGAATTTCTTAATCATGAAGTTCGCGATGAAGTACATGATTACAGCAAAGAGGACAGTTACCCAGATAAAGTTAATAATATCCATACCAAGACCAGCGTTGATAGCTAGCGGAGTACGAGTCAAGAATTCAATTGAACCGAATGAGTGCATACGAAGGTGAACAATATCCGCCATAGCAAAGGCAGCACCTTGAACAAGAGCATACACTAGGTAAAGAGGTGTTGCGATAAACATAAACATATACTCGATAGGTTCAGTAACCCCTGTCAAGAATGTTGCAAGGGCTGTCGCAATCATCATACCCTTGTATTGGTGTTTCTTGTCAGCATCAACATTGCGGTAGATAGCAACGATGACACCCATCAAGATACCGAATGAACCGATCATTTGACCAACTTTGAAACGAGCTGGAGTGATAGTTGTAAGAAGGTGTTGGTATTGGTCAGCATTTGAACCTTTAAGGTTAACAAGGTCTGTTACCCAAGCAAGCCAAAGTGGGTCTTGACCAAATACTTGAGTTCCTTTAGCTGCACCAGTAAGGATTTCGTATGTTCCACCAAGAGCTGTATAGTTCATTGGGATTGTCAACATGTGGTGAAGACCAAATGGCAAGAGCAAACGTTCCAAGGTACCATACAAGAATGGTGCGAGAACTGGAGCAGTTTCTTGAGAGTTGGCAATCCAAATACCAAAGTTATTGATACCTGTTTGAACTACTGGCCAGAAAGCTGCAAGCACAATTGCTGCAATAGCTGAACGAAGGATGACAACGAATGGTACGAAGCGTTTCCCATTGAAGAATGAAAGCGCATCAGGAAGTTTACGGTAGTTGTAGTATTTGTTAAAGGCAGTTGCCCCTACAAAACCAGAGATAATCCCTACAAAAACACCCATGTTCAATGCTGGTGCTTCAAGAACACTGATGAAGTAATCAGCAACTTTGATTGAGCCACCAAAGAGAGTAGTGACCATAGCCTCAGGGTTTTTCAGCATATCACTTGTAACTCCAAAGATAGTACCTGTGATACGGTTAATCAAGATGAAGGCAAGCCCGGCTGCAAATGCACCACCTGCACGTTCTTTTGCCCAGCTTCCCCCAATAGCAAGGGCGAACAAGATATGAAGGTTACCGATAACCCCCCAACCAATTTGCTCAAGGATCCCACCTGTAATCACTAGAGGAGCAAGATTTGGGTCGATCATCACGATTGATTTACCGATTGAGATCATCAATCCAGCCGCTGGCATAACGGCGATAACCACCATTAGAGCCTTACCGAATTTTTGCCAAAATTCGAAAGACAAGACATTTTTGAATGTAGCTTTCATCATTCAAATCTCCTTTATTTTATTTAGGCAAACGTTTTACGAAAACGTTTGCACTTGTTTATACTTTAATTATACCACTTTTATTTTTTTTGTAAAGGCTTTTATAAAAAAAATTTCCGTTTTTCTTAAATTTTTATACAAGGCTAAAAGAAAAAAGAGAAGCTCAAGAAAACTTCTCTTTTAAAATTGTATTATTTCTGATTTGGTCTGCAAGTTGCATTTATATCCAACTAGATCTTCAAGAATCGACGCATTGAAATGCCTGATCCAATTGCCCCAATGAAAATACCAATCACAAACAATAGGACTATCATCAAAGGGATAAACACATCTGGTGTAATCATTGACAAGTTTTGCCCCACCAAGGATTTATTGACAGATTGATAAACCATATTATAAACAAAGAATACAAGGACTGAAGGAATAGCTGCTCCAAATAAACCGATAAAGGCACCTTCAAGTAAGAATGGTCCTCTAATGTAGCCATTTTTAGCTCCTACTAGACGCATGATTTGAATTTCACGGCTCCGAGAAATAATGGTAATACGGATAGTATTAGAAATCAAGAAAACCGCAATGAAAATCAAGAGCCCTGCAATAACCAATCCCCAAACACGGATAAAGGAAGCCAGTTCGAAAAGTCGTTGAGTGTTGGCACCACCGTCTTGAACCTCAGATACCCCTTCAATTTTCTTGGCCTCTTCTGCTACTTTAGGAACATCACTCGGAGTATTGGTATCAACGATATAGGCATCATAGAGAGGATTGGCATCCCCTTCAAAGACCTTCCAGTCATCCCCCATCGTTTCAGTCAATTTTTGATACTGCTCTTCCTTGCTTGAAAAAGTGACATTCTTAACACCTTGCATGGCTTTTAAGGCATCATAAACCTTGTGATAGTCATTATTGGTAACTGTCTGACCTTCTTTTTCAATCGTTTCACTATTATCTGCTACATCCTTACGAATGTAAACCATGACACGAACGTTGTTTTCAATATCGGTAGCCAGCTTGGCTGTATTAAAAATTACAGATGCAAACAGGGCAACCAGAGTCAAGGTAATCATAACCGAACTCACTGCTGCTACTGTCATCCAGCCATTTCGTTTTAAACTTTTTAATGATTCAAATAAATGGCGAAAAAATCTACTAATCATCGTATCCATATTCTCCTTTAGCTTCGTCACGAACGACACGGCCATTTTCAATGGCAATGACACGGTGGCGCAAGGTATTTACAATTTGACTGTTGTGGGTCGCCATCAAGACAGTAGTACCTTGGAGATTGATGCGTTCCAACAGATTCATAATTTCCCATGAATTATCTGGGTCCAAGTTTCCTGTCGGCTCATCGGCAATCAATACCTTAGGATTGTTCACAATCGCACGAGCAATCGCAATCCGTTGCTGCTCTCCACCTGAGAGTTCGTTAGGGAAAGAGCGAACCTTGTGTTTCAAACCGACCAAGTCCAAGACTTCCATAACACGTTTTTTGATGTTGCGACGGTTCTCTCCGATAACTTCCATTGCGTAAGCAATATTCTCATAAACAGTTTTCTTAGGCAAGAGTTTGTAATCTTGAAAGACTACCCCAACACTGCGACGGAGTAGAGGGATATCTTTCTTCTTGATTTTAACCAAATTAAAGCCTGCAACTGTTAGGCTCCCTTTTTCAATCTTTACTTCTCGATATAAAGCTCGAATAAAGGTTGACTTCCCTGCTCCAGAAGGCCCAACGATATAGGCAAATTCTCCTGGTTCAATACTAAGAGAGACTCCACGAAGAGCAGTCGTTCCGTTATCGTATTTTTTGACAACATCTCGCATTTCAATGATTGACATGTGAGTTCCTTTCTATTCTTAGCTGATTCGCCACTTGAGATAAGCGTCGATGAAACCATCAAGATCTCCATCCATAACCTTATCTACCTGAGCGACTTCAAAGCTCGTACGGTGATCTTTTACCATGGTATAAGGTGTGAAGACATAAGAACGAATCTGACTTCCCCAAGTGATTTCTTTTTTCTCACCTTTGAGGGAATCGACTTCCGCAGCTTTCTTTTCTTGCTCCATCTGATAGAGCTTAGCTTGCAACATCTTCATAGCACGATCTCTATTTCCATACTGGGTACGATCGACTGTCGATTGAACGACTGTCCCCGTAGGAATGTGCGTCAAACGCACACCAGTTGAAACCTTATTGACGTTCTGTCCACCAGCACCACCTGAACGGAAGGTATCCATTTTGATATCATCTTCACGAATCTCCACTTCGATGGTATCATCTAACTCAGGCATAACCTCAACAGATGTAAAAGAGGTATGGCGACGTTTGGCAGAGTCAAATGGTGAAATACGGACCAAACGGTGAACACCCATTTCCGACTTGAGTAGGCCATAAGCATTTGGACCTTCAAAGGACAAGGTCACCGACTTGATACCTGCTTCATCACCAGCCTGGTAATCCAAGACTTCTACTTTAAAACCTTTGGCATTTCCATAACGAGTATACATACGGAGCAACATATCGCCCCAGTCCTGCGCTTCAGTACCACCAGAACCTGGATGGATTTCCAAGATTGCATTATTATGGTCATAAGGTTCTGACAAGAGAAGCGTCATCTCGTAGCTGGTCATCATCTTGTCCAGTTCTGTCAACTGTTCGACCAGTTCATCATGGACTGACTCGTCTTCTGCTAAAAAATCCAATAAAATTTCAACTTCATCCTGCAACTCTTCCATTTTACGGAAGGTGTTGTAGGTATTTTTTAATTCATTTAATTCTTGCGACGTTTTTTGGGCCGCGATATTATCGTTCCAAAAATCAGGTTCTGTCATCTTGTTTTCCAAGATGGCAATCTCTTCCTCTAGTCCTTCGAGGTCAAAGAGACCTCCTGAAAGAAGCTAATTTTTCACGATTTGCGTCAATTTTTTGACGAATTTCTGAAATGTCCATAAATACTCCTTTATTCACATCGTTTCATTATACCACATTCTCTCATTTCTTTCCATATTTTGCTTGTTATTTCAAATTGTATACAAAAAAGAGGGCTTTCACCCTCCATATTTATAACTTTTTAGCAGAGGTTCGAGCAATCTCCTCTACTTGGATACCTTGCGCTTCAAATTTCTCCTTCAGGAAGGTTAAATCAATCGTCCCATCAATTTGAACTTCAATCACGACCTTACCATCCTTGCGCGGAATATTGACTGTATGTGAAATATTCAGATTTTCTTCTACAATCAAGGTCACAATCTTGCCCAAAACTCCGACTTCATTTTCCGTAATAAACCGAACACGAATTCCTTCCTCGCCGTAGCCAGCGATTTCTAGAAAGGCTTGAAAAACATCGCGATCTGTAATCACACCATAAACCTGTTGGTTATCCACAACTGGAAGAATACCGATTTTATTCTTCAACATGAGATAGGTCGCATCTTCTAGACTAGCATAACCTGAGACTGTTATGACATCCCGAATCATGACGTCTTTGACTTTGGTCTTATTGAGAAGATAATTCATCTCATAGATAGAAAGACTAGTCGCTTTAGATGGACTGGCCTCAGCAATGGTTCCTTCTGTTACAAGACCAACCAATTGATCATTTTCGATAACAGGTAAACGGTGCAAGCCTTGCTCGCGCATCAAATCTGCTGCATGTGCTACAGTCGTATCTGGACTGATATAAACTACCTTGCGGGTCATAAAATCTTTAACTGCCATGAGACTTCTCCTTCTTTATTGCTACTATAATTATACACTTTCTTACAAAAACTATCAAACGCTTTCATCTCTTTTTCAAGATTTTGTAACATTCAATCACAAAAAAAGAGAGAACCAAAGTTCCCTCTATCCTTAAATAGTAACTGAATCTCTATCCTTAATCATATAGCATTTTAAAGGAGTTAAGCTAGCTAGCCAGTACAATAGACCACCAAAGATCGCAGTAAAGCCACTACCAGTTGTGAGCAAGAACATAGGACTCTGGATATGCTTTGTTATAGGATTGTAAACAAATAGTACTGCAACTAACAAGGAAATGATTACACAAGATAATCCTACCAGATTAAATCCTTTGGTAAACTCATAGGCGTCATGTCCTTCAAGGAAATAGGCTGAACGCAAATCGAGTTTTCGTTTTCTTAAGATAAAATAGTCAACAACGATCATTCCGATAATGGGTCCTTGAATATAGGCCGCCAGCGAGATGAAGGAACCGAAGTATTCATCCACTCCTCCCCAAATCGTAAGTAGGCTCACATAAACCATGGCAATCCAAACCATTAGTTTATAACTTACTTTGGGCATCCCGCTTTTTACAATCATACAGTTCACATACGATCCTGTACCCTGAGTTCCAATATTGGCAAAGGCTACTAATAGTAAACTTAAAAGCGCAAAGGCTGGTGTGCTTAGAGTTGAAAGCATGGTTGTTGGGTCACTTTCATAGACACCTGTTTTGACAAACATAGCCAAAGCCATGACTCCACCTGTCGCAGCAAAGAATGGCGCAACAACCCCGTATGACAAGGCTGTAGCCCAATAGCCACTGCGTTCTGATTTTGCCAAACGTGGTAAGACAAAGGCTTGTGTAGACCAAGAAAAGGCTACGGCCACATTTCCTTCCCCTGACATCATAAAACGTTCAATCGGTGTCAAATTTTCTTGGATGGCAGGTTGGACATTCATAATATCCCTAATCGGAACCGCAACAAAACAGATTCCAACGATGATTAGCCCAACAAATAACAAGGCAACCACCAGAAAGCGATTAGTGCCTTTAATTACCTCTGGCCCCCCAAGAGCAATCAGCGTTCCAAGGAGAACGCAGAGGGTACCTAGAATCGGTGCCCATACCCCCTTGTCTAAACCAAGTCCAAAATTATTTGCCAAATGGATCATGGAGCTGGCAAAAAGATTGGCGGTAACGGCGTACCAACCAAAATTTGCCAGACTAATCACGGTTGATAGAACGGCCACCCCTTTTCTACCTAGAACGGCTCTCAACCAAATCCATAAATCAATTCCATATTTAACTGCAAACAAGATTGGGAGACATTCGATAAAAACCCAGATAATGTTGAAACTAAAAATATTAATCAACATTTGATTAAAGGTCAAATATTGAGCCACATAGGCTCCTTGGGTATAACACCAAGTTGCGATAGCAAAACCACTTGTCGATAGGAAGAGATCCCAAAAAGAGTATTGGCGATCCTTGTTGGTCATGGGAACGATTCCCGTTATGGTCTCCTGTTGAATGAAGTCATTCATCTTGGACATTTTATTGAATACCTCCTGTCATGGCTAGGATAATCAGAATATGATTGACTAGAATCATATCAATTACTTATGTAAAATAAACTTTTAAGAAAGGGGGGATAAATACACATAGATTAAGGCTTTCATTTTTTAGTTTCACCTACAACTAATTGTTCAAGTTCAATACCAATTCTCATTTTGTCAGTCCTTCGACTAAAAATTAATTTTAGTTGACCATACTGCCCACTATAGTTGTACTAAATATAGAGAAACTTTCCTAATAGATTTACTTAAAATAACCCTCACAAAAGAGTGATAGTATGATGTTCCAAACACCTGAGCTAGATAGCTGTATTTCGTTTTCACGTTTGGAATTTCTTCTACAGAAATTTCAAATACCTGTTCAGCCTATTCTACCGTATCAATAAAGATTTTATAAATTCTCTAGTAAGGGGGACGTTTCTAATCAATCCTCTATCCTTAAATCGTAACGGAATCTCGATCCTTGATCATATAGCGTTTTAATGGAGTTAAGCTAGCTAGCCAGTACAATAAACCTCCAAAAATCGCAGTAAAGCCACTACCCGTTGTGATTAAAAAGATTGAGCTTTGAATCTGTGCTGTTACAGGGTTATAAACAAATAGTACTGCAACCAACAAGGAGATAAAGACGCAAGACAAGCCAACTAGGTTAAATCCCTTAGTGAATTCATAGGCGTCATGCCCTTCAAGGAAATAGGCTGAACGCAAATCGAGTTTTCGTTTTCTTAAGATAAAGTAGTCAACAACAATCATTCCGATAATGGGACCCTGAATATAAGCGGCTAGTGAGATGAAGGAACCGAAGTACTCTTCCACTCCTCCCCAGATTGTAAGTAGGCTCACGTATACCATGGCAATCCAAACCATTAGTTTATAGCTTACTTTTGGCATCCCACTTTTTACAATCATACAGTTCACGTACGATCCTGTACCCTGGGTTCCAATATTGGCAAAGGCTACTAGTAGTAGACTTAAGAGAGCAAAGGCTGGGGTGCTTAGAGTTGAAAGCATCGTCGTTGGATCACTTTCATAGACACCTGTTTTGACAAACATGGCTAGAGCCATTACTCCACCTGTCGCAACAAAGAATGGAGCGACAACCCCGTATGATAAAGCTGTAGCCCAATAGCCACTGCGTTCTGATTTTGCCAAACGTGGCAAGACCAGCGCCTGTGTAGACCAAGAGAAGGCAAAGGCTACATTTCCTTCCCCAGAAAGCATGAAGCGTTCTAGTGGAGTTAAATCTCCTTGGGTCGCTGGTTGAATGTTCATAATGTCAGTAATAGGAACGGCGACAAAGCAGATTCCAACGATAATGAGACCGACAATCAACAAGGCGATTACCAAGAATCGATTGGTCCATTTAATCACTTCTGGACCTCCCAGCGCAATCAGCGTTCCAAGGAGAACACAGAGAGTACCTAAAATCGGTGCCCATACTCCCTTGTCTAAGCCAAGTCCAAAATTATTCCCTAAATGAATCATGGAACTGGCAAAAAGGTTAGCTGCAACGGCATACCAGCCAAAGTTAGCCAAGCTAATAATGGTTGATAGCAGGGCTACTCCTTTTTTCCCTAGGACAGCCCTCAACCAAATCCACAAATCAATTCCATATTTAACCGCAAACAAGATCGGGAGACATTCGATAAAGACCCAGATAATATTAAAGCTAAAAATATTAATCAACATTTGATTAAAGGTCAAATATTGAGCTACATAGGCTCCTTGGGTATAACACCAAGTTGCAATGGCAAAACCACTTGTTGATAGGAAGAGATCCCAGAAAGAATACTGACGATCCTTGTTGGTCATGGGAACGATTCCCGTTATCGTCTCCTGTTGAATAAAGTCATTCATCTTAGACATTTTATTGAATACCTCCTGTCATGGCTAGTATAATCAGAATGAGGTTGACTATGACTAGGGCGATGACTATAGTAAAATCACTTTTTAAAAATGGCTGAGCAAACACATAGTTTGGAGATTCCATTTCTTCTAGCCTTCTTTTTGTTTCATGTGCTACTAATTCTTCAATTTCAGATGTCGGTTTCATCTCAATTCTCCTCTAAGTATAAATCTAATGCAAGTTTTCCATACTGCTTGGTATAACGATACCAGATATAAAGAAATTCACCTACTGGTTTTCCAACGCTTTCTTGGAACAGGGCCCACAAAAACCAATAATATGAAGTCACTGAGACATAGGCAAAGTAGTGGCGTTTGGTTTTCTTATCTGGAACTTCTTGTAAATAGATTTCAAGCACCTTTTCAGCTTCTTCCACTGTATAATTTGAACACCCGATAAAGGTTCCTAAATCTCCTGCTGGATCTCCCATACCAGAATATTCCCAATCAATCAAGCTCATTTCTCCAGCTTCATTCAACAAGAAATTCGGGCTATAAGAATCTCCATGGCAGAGAACCTTTTTCGCTTGATCTTCTTGTAGAAGCTTCTCGAGAACTGAGACATTCTGATCCAACTCTTCAAGCCCATCAAATTCAAAACGATTGCTAGCCTTTAATTTTTGTCTAAAATCATCAATTCCCTCAAATTGATTAAAAGAATGATCCGTTTTTTCTCCAGATTGGTGCAAGCGTCTCAAGAGCTCCATTGCTTTTGCTACATCATCCCAATTATCATAATCTAGTTGCTTAGCGTTAGGGATAAATTCTGAAATTTTCCAGCCCTCATCCTTGTTCATAGCGACAAAAGTACGGTCAATCTTCAATTTTGCAGCAATTTCCATGGAAGCCGCTTCACTAGCACGATCGATATAATTCTCCGTTCCTCTACCTGGATGACGGTAAACATATTTCTTTCCTAGGCAGTCAAATGAAAACGAAGTGTTGGTTAGACCATCTTTCAGGGGTTTAATATTGACAATATCTGAAGCTATACATCCTAATGTCTTACAGATGTTATCAATGATTTCCGAATTAGTATTCACCAAATAGTGTTCATCAAACTGACGCAACTCATCTAGTGAATCAAACTCCTTAACAATGTCTGCTGAATAATGTCGAGCTTCCAAAGGAAGCTCCTTGACGTGACGACTATAATAATCTTCCCAGAGTTGTTCGCGATATGGTTCGTGCTTAAATTCAGTTTCTAAAATATCTACGAATTTTTCACTAAATGCACGATCAAAATAAACATGCCCTACCATAGCCCAAGTATTCGTCCCACCGATTTGAATATCGATAATCGTGTGATTGGAGTCTTCCTTAGAGCAGTATTCGTCTGTGTCCCCTTCTGCAAATATTGTAGAATAATAACCTCTGTAAATGTATCGTTCAAACGGATTTTCCACAAAATAATTATCCGACGAACAAATATAAGTGTTAGAAAGTTGATCTCTGACTAGCATGAGAGAAGAACAGTTATTGTACTTGTAGTAATCATTATTCACAACGATTTTAACGCCAAACTTTTCTGCCAGATAGAACATTTTTTCTTGCAGATATCCTACAATAACTGTAATGTCCTCTATCCCAGCTTCTTGCAATTGCTTGATTTCTCTCTCAATCAAACGCTCACCTTTAACTTGGAGAAGCCCTTTTGGAAGTTCATAAGATAAAGGAGCAAAGCGGCTACTCATGCCTGCAGCCATGATAATGGCATTCTTCACCTGATACGGAGCTAAAGCATCCTCACCTAGGTCAGTTAAAAGATTTTCCTCACTGATCCACTTCTCTTCTTTACATTCCTTGAGAAGATTATTTACTGTCCCCAAAGAGATGTCTAACTGTTCAGCCAATTGTCTCTGCGTAAAGTTTTCGTCTTTGTGAGTCAACAAAAAACGTAAAAGTTTAAATTGTTTTTCTGATAGCATATCCTCAGCCTCTTTGTTCAATATTTTTGTTTATTTAATTATATGATGAACACGTGCTTTTGTCAAGTTAGATTCTATATTAAGAAAACGGATGCTCAAATCAGGCCCATCAAAATAGTAAGCAAACGAAAAAAGAGCCCCAAATTGGAGCTCTCCAAACTTATATGCCAACTAAAAAGGTCCCCCGGTTTATAGGGGAATTGCTTGCGCAACTCTCATCCACCGACTAAAACAATCCACTGGATCTGATGATTGCTACGCAATCTCTATCTGCCGACTAAAAAGGTCCCCCGGACTATAGGGGAATTGCTTGCGCAATCTCCATCCACAACCTAAACTAGTCTCCCAGACCAGAGGAGAATTGCTTGCGCAATCCTTATCCGCCGACTAAAACAATCCACTGGATTGTTTTAGCCACCTAGGTATGCTTTTCTGACTTCGTCTGATGCTGCGAGTTCTTTTCCTGTTCCTGATAGGACAATCTTTCCTGTTTCAAGTACATAACCACGGTCAGAAATAGCAAGGGCCTTGTTAGCGTTCTGTTCAATTAGGAGAACCGTTGTTCCTTGCTTCTGAATATCTTGAATGATATCAAAAATTTCTTGGATAAAGATAGGAGCAAGTCCCATTGATGGCTCGTCCAAGAGAAGGAGCTTAGGCGTAGACATGAGAGCGCGTCCCATAGCCAGCATCTGCTGTTCACCACCTGAAAGGGTCGCCGCATCTTGGTTTTTGCGTTCTTCAAGACGTGGGAAGCGTGAGAAAACTTTTTTCAAGTTAGCTTGATTTTCTTCACGATTTTTCTTCAAGAAAGCTCCCATTTCTAGATTTTCCATAACAGTCAAGCCTGGGAAAACATGGCGTCCCTCAGGAACTTGTGAAAGGCCACCTGCCACGATTTTTTGCGCTGGCATCTTTTGAATTTCTTTTCCTAAAAACTGAATTTTACCAGCACTTGGACGAACCAAACCTGAAAGGGTGCGAAGAATGGTTGTTTTACCAGCGCCATTGGCACCAATCAAGGAAACAACTTCACCTTCATTAACCTCGAAACTTACATCACGAACTGCTTGGATCATACCGTAATGTACAGATAGGTTTTCAACTTTTAACATAGACATTAGGCTTCACCTCCTAGATAAGCTTCGATAACACGTTTGTTGTTCTTGATCTCATCCGGAGTCCCATGAGCAATCAACCGACCATATTCAAGAACATAGATACGCTCAGTGACTTCCATAACCAAATTCATGTCGTGTTCGATGAGCATGATGGTAATTTTAAATTCGTCTTTGATACGACGGATCAATTCTGTCAATTCAGCTGTTTCTTGTGGATTCATCCCAGCTGCAGGTTCATCCAAAAAGAGGATCTTAGGTTCGGTTGCCAGAGCACGAACGATTTCTAATCGACGTTGTTGACCATAGGCCAGATTTTTAGCAAGTGTATCTGCATCGCCATCCAAATCAAAAATCTTCAGCAAGTCCAACGCTTTACTTTTTAATTCTTCCTCATTCTTATAGAAAGCGGGCAAGCGTAGAAAGCTAGCGAGGACATGTTGTTTATGATGATTTCCAAAAGCGATGAGAACATTGTCTAAAACTGTCAGATCCTTGAACAAACGAATATTTTGGAAAGTACGACTGAGACCAAGTGAAGCAATCTTATAGGGAGTTTTCCCATTTAGGAGGTGACCATCTAGTGTCACTGTACCTTCGCTCGGTTCATAAACACCAGTCAAGAGATTGAAAAGGGTTGTTTTACCAGCTCCGTTTGGTCCAATCAAACCAACCAATTCTCCCTCGTTCAATTCAAGAGTGACATCTCCAACAGCTGTTAGACCGCCAAAATGTTTGGTTAACTGTTTAACTTCAAGTAATGCCATTAGTTTTGTCCCTCCTTCTTCGATTTTTTAAAGAAACGTGATAGACTCAATTCCCATGTCCCAAGAAGTCCACCTGGTCTGAAAATCATGACCAACACAAGAGCCAAAGCATAGATGATCATACGCACGCTAGCTACATCTTGAAGGAGCATATTCAAAATTCCTAAAACAATCGCTGAAACGATGGTACCAGTAATAGATCCAAGTCCACCAAATACAACGATAATCAATACGTTGATGGAATTAATAAAGGTGTAATCTTTTGGGACAACAGATCCGATAAAACCAGCCTGAAGTGAACCAGCAATACTTGCTGTAATGGCACCAAAGACAAAAGCGATAATCTTGATCTTTGTAGTGTTTACCCCAACGGACTCTGCAGCAATCTCATCCTCACGAACAGATAAAGTAGAGCGTCCAATTGGACTACGTAAGAAGTTGAGGGTTGCAATAGTTGTGATAATTACAAAAAGATAAACCATCTGCCAGTTGGTAAAGTTTGGAATACCTAAGATACCAGCAGCACCATTGGTCAAACTGCCACCATTAATGATAAAGATACGAATGATTTCTGAAACACCTAGTGTCGCAACAGCCAGGTAGTCACCCTTCAAGCGGAGTGTTGGAATCCCAACGAGCAAAGCGACTGCACCAGAAATCAAGGCACCCAAGATCATTGCTCCAAAGAAGGCACCATAGGTTGGTGATTTTGAACCAATAATCGCTGCTGCATAAGCCCCAATCGCCATAAAACCTGCATGGCCGAGTGAGAATTGTCCTGAAAAGCCAACGATTAAGTTCAGACCTACTGCAAGGATGATATTAATCCCAATTTGTTCTAAAATTTGGACATGGAATAGATTGAGAACACCAGCAGAAACCAATACGCTAATCAATCCATAACCTGCTAACAGAAGGAATAACCAGAGAATATTTACTTTAAGATTTGTCTTCATTGTTTACACCTTCTCTTTCACATTCTTACCAAGGATACCTGCAGGACGAACAATCAGAATCAAAAGTAAGATTCCATATACGATAGCATCACGGAAATCAGACATACCAAAGGCAGTTGCAAATGTTTCCAACAAACCAATAACAAATCCCCCTAGAGCTGCACCAGGAATAATCCCGATACCACCAAGAACGGCCGCAACGAATGATTTTAGACCTGGAGTCACACCCATCAACGGTTCAAGAGAGTTGTAGTAAAGGGCAATGAGGACACCTGCTGCACCAGCAAGAGCTGAACCCAAAGCAAAGGTAAAGCTGATTGTACGATTTACATTAATTCCCATCAATTGAGCAGCGTCACTATCAACTGATACCGCACGCATAGCTTTCCCCATTTTTGTTTTTTGAACAATCACTTGCAATAAAATCATCAGGAGTAAGGAAACTGCTAAAATCATTAACTGGACGTTTGTCAAGCTGATTGGCCCCAAATCATAGCGAACTGTTTGAATGGCTTGAGGAAAGGCACGAGTATTGGCGCCTACTAGATAAACCATTCCGTATTCCAGTAGGAAAGACACTCCGATGGCAGTAATCAATACAGCAATACGTGTAGAGTGTCGCAAAGGACGGTAGGCAAGAAATTCAATCACAACACCAAGCAGTGCGGTTCCTACCATTGAAATAATCAAAGCTAAAAAGAAATTCATTTGGAAAGAATTAATCAAAAAGTAACCAATAAAGGCACCCATCATATAAATATCACCGTGGGCGAAGTTGATGAGTTTGATAATTCCATAAACCATGGTATAACCCAGGGCCAAAAGTGCATAAACACTACCCAGAATTAAACCATTCACAAGTTGTTGGAGCATAGCATTCACTCTTTTCTATCGTTATTTTTAGAAAATTTCTCAATTTTCACAAGTTCATAAACACCGAAACAGGGAGTGAGTCAAAGGCTCATTCCCTATTTCAGCTACTATTCTAATGTTATGGTTTTACAACTTCTGCTGCTTCCACTTTACCATTGTTCATGGTCATCATGTAAGCAGTTTTCACTGTGTTGTGATCTGCATCAAAGCTCGTTTGACCAGTCACACCATCAAAGTCTTTGGTTTTAGCAAGGTTGTCCTTGATTTCACCTGAGTTTTTAGCACCTTTTGCAGCATTAGCTACTAGGTAAACTGAGTCATAGGCCAAAGCTGAGAATGTTGAAGGTTCTTCATTGTATTTAGCACGGTAGGCTTCAAGGAAAGCTTTAGCTTTTGCAGAAACATCAACTGTAGTTGAGAATCCTGAGATGAAGTAAATGTTTGATGCTCTTTCAGCAGTTGCTTGTTGAACAAATTCTTCACCGTTAAAGCCGTCACCACCAACGATTGGTTTATCAATTCCCATACCACGTGCTTGGTTTACGATTTTACCTGCTTCTGTATAGTAACCTGGAACAACGATAGCGTCAAACTCTTTCCCTTTCATTTTAGTAAGGGCTGCTTGGAAGTCTGTATCACCTGCTACAAACGTTTCGTCTGCAACAATTTCACCCTTGTAGGCTTCACGGAAAGATTTAGCAATACCTTTAGCATAGTCACTAGCATTGTCCGTATAAAGAACAACCTTCTTAGCGTTCAATTTGTTTGTCACATAGTTTGAAATGATCTTCCCTTGGAAGCTATCTTGGAAAGTTCCGATAAATAGATATTCTTGACCTTTGGTCAATCCATCTTGAGTCGCACTTGGTGAGATCAATGGCACTCCTGCTTGAGTAGCGTTGGCTACAGCTGCAGCAGTTGCACCAGATGTCGCAGGTCCTACGATAGCTGTAACTTTTGATTGGGTAACTAGGTTAGTTGTAACAGAGGCAGCCTCAGCAGTTTCAGATTTGTTATCTTTATCCACAACTTCGATTTGTTTTCCATCGATACCACCTGCAGCATTGATTTCATCAACAGCAAGTTGGGCACCTTTTTGTTCAGAAGTACCATAGGCAGCTACAGCACCTGTTTCTTCAAAGTTAAAACCGATTTTGATAGTCTTTTCGTCTACTGGGTTACCAGTTGTATTTGACGCTCCTGACTTGACCTCTCCACAGGCAGCGAGAAGAGCTACGCTAGCAAGAGCCACAAAAGATAGGGCAAATTTTTTCTTCATTTTTAATCTCCTTATAGTTGTTTCAAAAATAGTATGTTAAGAATATACCGAATTATCAGAAAATTGTCAACACATTTATCTCATTTTTTAAATGATAACGTTTTCCTCAGTGCGATAGAGATTGCCAACAAAGGGAGTTTCTAACTCTTGAATGTGGCAACGTCTTATTTTTTTGATAAATCTTTCCTTACCTAATCTCTCAACTAAGTCATCTAGCTCCTCAGTTGGAACATAGAGCTGCAAGTAACGATGTTTTTTGGAATGGTAACAGATATCACCGTATTCCTGAAGTTTTTTTGCATCTCGATTATAGTAAAGATAGATGATTAATCCTGAACGATTGACCTTTTCAAACATGGTGAATCCTCTTTCTAAGAAATCTTCTCCTAATTATATCAAAAAAAGCAAACTCCGTCGAGTTTGCTTTCTAGGTTGCTTAGCTCAAAGAATTGTTAGCCATGATTTCATCAATGAAGCCATATTCGAGCGTTTCTTGGGCACTCATCCAGTAATCACGTTCCGCATCTGCATGAATTTGCTCAACTGATTTACCAGAGTTATCTGCAAGGATTTGCTCCAAAGTCTTACGAGTTTTGAGCAAGTGTTCTGCAGCGATTGCCATATCTGTTTGTTGGGTACCACCACCTGTACCACCCATTGGTTGGTGAATCATGTACTCTGCATTTGGAAGCATGAAGCGTTTGCCTTTTGCTCCACTTGATGCAATAACAGTCCCCATGGATGCAGCCATCCCCATAACGATTGTTTGGACATCAGCCTTGATAAAGTTCATGGTATCAACGATTGCCAAACCAGCTGAAACAGATCCTCCAGGTGTATTGACATAAAGGTAAATATCTTTTGTGCTGTCTTGGGCATCCAAGAAGAGCAACTGGGCGATAACGGAGTTGGCCATATTGTCTTCAACTGGACCTGTTAGCATGATGATGCGGTCTTTCAGAAGGCGAGAGTAAATGTCATAGGAACGTTCTCCACGGCTTGTTTGTTCAATAACTACAGGAATCATTCATTTCTCCTTTTATGTTGAATTTTCTTAGTCTTACGACTCAATACAGAACTATTATATCTTTTTGGTCAAAAAAGGTCAAATTTAATTTATAACAAACATTAAATTTAGTATCAAAAATCACTTTTTCCAATTAGAAGGAGAAAAACCTACGTACTTAGTTCCCTTGTATTCTAAATGCTCTAATTTCCCAATAACATCCTGCTCATTTTTAGTCACAGTACATCGAAAACGAATCTCTTTACCACTTAATAAATCATTTATTTCTTGTTCAGAAAATTCATGATTACACCATTTACGTTTAAAACGAACATTCTCCCCATTCCAATCACCAGATACATACAGGTCATCATTATCTTCCATAGCTTTATTTACTAGTTCATCATAGGCTTCGGCAATATTTTCTTCCTCACCTAAAATTTCCTCCCAATCAAATCCCATATTAAATTTCTCTCTTCTCTAGGTTATTTCGTACCGAACAAGCGGTCTCCAGCATCTCCGAGACCTGGAACAATATAGCCATGTTCATTCAAGTGTTCGTCCAGAGCTGCTGTAAAGATTTCGACATCTGGGTGAGCTGCTTGAAGAGCTTTCACTCCTTCTGGAGCAGCTACTAGGCAGACAAACTTGATATTTGATGCGCCACGTTTTTTAAGCGAGTCAACAGCCAAGATAGCTGATCCACCTGTTGCAAGCATTGGATCGACGACAAAGATTTGACGTTGGTCAATGTCCTCAGGCAATTTCACTAAGTATTCAACTGGTTGAAGGGTTTCTTCATCACGGTACATACCGATGTGCCCAACTTTTGCTGCTGGGACCAAGCTCAAGAGCCCATCTACCATCCCGATACCTGCACGTAGGATTGGGACAATCGCCAATTTTTTACCAGCCAATTGTTTTTGAACGGTCTTTGTGATAGGTGTTTCGATTTCCACGTCTTCAAGTGGAAGATCACGAAGTACTTCATATCCCATCAACATTGCAATCTCATCTACTAGCTCACGAAAAGCTTTTGTAGAAGTGTCTGTACGACGCAAGATTGACAACTTGTGTTGAATAAGTGGATGATTAATGACTTCAAGTTTTCCCATTTTCTGAATTCCTTCTTTCAATTTATTCTTCTTATTATATCAAAAAACGGTTTAAAAAGCTTTCTAAACCATTTATTTTTATTAATTTTTAAATCAAATCTGCCTCTTGAAGAGCTGTCTGAACAGTCTCTAATGGTAGATGGGTTAATTCAGTGCCTTTTTCGTGATAAAGGTACTGGGCATAGTCATCCATTCGGTACTGGTTGATATAGACTACACGTTTGCAACCGACTTGTAAGAGTTGTTTGGTGCAGTTCAGACAAGGGAAATGGGTCACATAGGCTGTAAATCCTCTTGGAACCCCTCGTTCAGCCCCTTGCAAGATGGCGTTGACCTCCGCGTGAAGGGTTCGAACACAGTGTCCTTCAATGACCAAACATTCGTGGTCAATACAGTGCTCCGTTCCTGATACGGAACCATTGTAGCCTGTTGAAATGACCTTATTGTCCTTAACTAGGACAGCTCCTACTTTGGCGCGTTTACAAGTGGAACGATTAGCAATCAGTAAGGCCTGGGCTGCAAAGTACTCATCCCAAGCCAGTCTTTTTTCTGTCATAAGTCTTCTCCTTGTCCTCTATTTTTTGAAAAATGGCAAGCGTAAATCAGCAATCTTTTCAGCTGGAACCTTCATTCCATCCTTGATCCATTTGAGCAGAACCGATACGATGGCAGAGCTCCAAAAGGAATGAAGGTAGCTGCTGACACCTTTTGATTTTCCGTGGTATTTTTCCAGAAATTCCTGCATGGCTTGGATAAAAATCTTTTCCAAGTGGTAGTCCAGAGCAAGTTGGATAACCTTGGCTTCTTTCTTGGCTGCTCGAAAAAGGTGAACCCAGACTAGATAAAGGTCTGTTCTGACATCGTAGTGGCTCAATTGTTCCATGATATTATGAACACTGCGTTTAAAAACACTTTCTAAAATTGCTTCTTTAGAATCATAATTGCGATAGAAGGCAGCGCGTGAGACACCCGCCCGCTTGACCAACTCTGAGATACTAATCTTAGCCAAGTCTTTTTTCTCTAGAAGTTGCAAAAGAGCCGTCTCGATTGCTTCTCTGGTTAAAAAATTGGATTCTTGATTGGATTTTCTGAGATTTTCAAGAGATTTTTCAGATATTTTACGTTCAGACATAACAATTTCTTTCTACTTGTGACAACAGAGAGGTGGTACTTTTGTTTCAAGGGCTTTCATGATATAATTGTAAAAAAAGACAGAACCTTTGTCAATGTATAAGTGACAAAGATGGAGAATTTCTATGACTTGGAAGATTGTAGCTGACTCTGGTTGTGATTATCGTCAACTGGCAACTCCTGCTATTGATACTGAATTTGTTAGTGTTCCTTTAACCATTCAAGTAGCTGATCAGGTCTTTATTGATGATGCCAATCTCGACATTGACCACATGATGAAAACCATGTATGCGACTTCTGAGGCTTCAAAATCAGCTTGTCCTAGCCCTGATGATTACTTGCGTGCATTTGAAGGTGCCAAACATATTTTTGTCGTTACTATCACTGGTACTCTTTCAGGTAGTCATAATAGTGCACAACTCGCTAAAAATATCTACCTTGAAGAACACCCTGACACTCAGATTCATGTGATTGATAGTTTATCTGCAGGTGGGGAAGTTGATTTGATTGTCGAAAGAATCAATGACTTGATTGACCAAGGACTTTCTCATGAGGAAATTGTTGAAGCTATCACAGCCTACCAAGAAAAAACAAAATTGCTCTTTGTCCTCGCTAAAGTTGATAACTTGGTAAAAAATGGCCGTTTAAGTAAGCTTATCGGTACAGTCGTTGGTCTTCTCAACATCCGTATGGTTGGGGAAGCAAGTGAAACTGGAACCTTAGAGCTTCTTCAAAAGGCTCGTGGTGCTAAAAAGTCCCTTCAAGCAGCCTATGAAGAACTCATCAAGGCTGGCTATGCTGGTGGTCGTATCGTCATGGCTCATCGCAGCAATGAAAAATTCTGTCAACAGCTTTCGGAACGTTTGCGAGAAACATTCCCTCAGGCGCAAATCACCATCCTTCCAACTTCTGGACTTTGCAGTTTCTATGCAGAAGATGGCGGTTTGCTGATGGGATATGAAATCAACTAAGATCATGAGCAACAAGAGATGCCAAGCATCTCTTGTTTTTTATGGTACAATAGAGCTATGAAACATTTTGATACTATTGTTATCGGTGGAGGGCCTGCTGGTATGATGGCTACGATTTCCAGTAGCTTTTATGGTCAGAAAACTCTTCTCATCGAAAAAAATCGGAAACTTGGCAAAAAATTAGCTGGAACTGGCGGTGGTCGCTGCAATGTAACTAACAACGGAAGTCTAGATGACCTACTAGCTGGCATCCCTGGAAATGGACGCTTTCTATACAGTGTCTTTTCCCAGTTTGATAACCATGATATCATCAACTTTTTTACGGAAAATGGAGTCAAACTTAAGGTCGAGGACCACGGACGCGTCTTTCCTGCTAGCGACAAGTCTCAGACCATTATCGAAGCTTTGGAGAAGAAAATCACTGAACTCAGTGGTCAAGTCGCTACCCAAACAGAGATTGTTTCGGTTAAAAAGGTGGATAACCAGTTTGTCCTCAAGTCCGCAGACCAAACCTTCACTTGTGATAAACTGATTGTCACAACTGGTGGTAAATCTTATCCTTCTACAGGCTCGACTGGTTTTGGTCATGAGATTGCCCGTCATTTTAAACATACGATTACCGAGCTTGAAGCCGCTGAAAGTCCATTGTTGACAGATCTTCCTCACAAAGCGCTTCAGGGGATTTCGCTGGACGATGTGGCCTTAAGTTATGGCAAGCATGTCATCACTCATGATCTGCTCTTTACCCACTTTGGTTTATCTGGCCCTGCTGCCCTGCGCATGTCTAGTTTTGTCAAAGGTGGGGAGGTTATTTCACTGGATGTTTTGCCTCAAATGAGTCAGCAGGATTTGGCAAACTTTTTAGAAGAACATCGGGAAAAATCTTTAAAAAATGCTTTAAAAACCTTGCTTCCAGAACGCTTGGCAGAATTTTTGGTTCAAGGCTATCCTGAAAAAGTCAAACAGCTAACTGAAAAAGAACGGGAACAACTTCTCCAGTCCATCAAAGCACTCAAAATCCCTGTGATTGGAAAAATGTCTCTTGCCAAGTCCTTTGTCACCAAAGGTGGTGTCAGTCTCAAGGAAATCAATCCCAAAACTCTGGAAAGTAAGCTCATTCCCGGCCTCCACTTTGCAGGCGAGGTACTGGATATCAATGCCCACACGGGTGGCTTTAACATCACTTCTGCCCTCTGTACCGGCTGGGTGGCAGGCTCCAATCCAATAAATACCAAGTAAGAAAGGAAGTTCTTTGGAACATATTATTTTACTGAGAGGCATTACTCCTAATGGAAAAAATGCTATCCCGAAAATGTCTTATTTGATAGATATTTTAACAGAAGCTGGGTTTCAGCACGTTCGAACCTATATTCAAAGTGGGAATATCATTCTTGAAAGTGACTTAGATTTAGAAGAAATACGAGAACGTGTTCATACTCTGATAAAGGAAAAAATTGGGGCCGACTTAAAAATGGTTATCAAGAATAAGAATGATTTTGAAAAGATTGTTCATGAGAATCCGTTTAGAGAAGACTATCTTCATGATCGTGTGCATGTGATCCTTTATCAGGGATTTATCCAAAGTCTGCCATTAGAAAATTTGAAAGCTGACTACGGTGAGGAAGAAATTTGTGTAGGCGATCACTGTCTCTACCTCTATCTCCCTAGAACTGCAAAACGAAAAAAGCTCAATACCAACTATCTTGAAAAACTGTTTGGCGTGGATCTGACCATGAGAAAGCTAAATGTAGTGGAAAAGTTACTAACAAAATAGGAGAACAAGATGAACAGACGCGAAACAGTCGAATTTGTCAACATGTGCATGATTAAAAACGGAGATAAGGTTCTGGTTCAAGATCGAGTTAGTCCCGACTGGCCCGGTATTACCTTTCCCGGTGGTCATGTAGAGCGTGGGGAATCTTTTACCGAGGCAGTTATCAGAGAAGTCAAAGAAGAAACTGGACTGACCATATCCAAACCTCAACTTTGTGGTATCAAAGACTGGTACGATGACGGGGATTATCGGTATGTCGTCCTTTTTTACAAGACAGAACACTTTACTGGTGAACTCCAATCTTCAGATGAAGGTACTGTTTGGTGGGAAGAATTTGAAAATCTGTCTCATCTGAAACTTGCAACTGAGGATATGTCAGACATGCTGCGTGTTTTTTTAGAAGACGATCTCAGTGAATTCTTTTACTACAAAGACGGTGACGACTGGCTTTATGAGTTAAAATAAAAGAGCAGAAAAAAATGACCTGAGCTTCAAAAGTTAAATTTTGAAGCTCAGGTCATTTCTTAGTCCTTTTTAATCTGATAATAAATAAGGTCCGCAACGTAGTCTTTTCTCTCCACACCATTGGTAATGGTTTTTAGATAAGACATTCCCGCTTTTTCCATCACACGGCCTGAAGCTGGGTTGAGACTGGCATATCGTGCTCTGACTTTTTGAAAACCTGCTTGAGTAAAACAAAAGTCTAACACAGCTTTCAAGGCCTCTGTCATCATACCTCGGCCCCAATAGTTTTTTCCTAAAACATACCCAATTTCACAATAAGAATCATTCTCATCTATTTCAACGATACTGATATCTCCTATCACATGCTCAGGATCTTCTTTGAGACAAATGGCCCATTTGAAATAGTGGAGATTGGCATAGGAGGCAACCCAATTTCGAATCGAATTCCGAGTCACCTCTACATCAGGATGGGGATCCCAGGTAAGATAGGTCAGATTCTCAGCAGATGAAGCCCAATTTTGAAACATGGCTTCCGCATCATTCTCCACAAATCTTCTCAAAATCAAACGTTCTGTCTGTAATATTTGCGTACCGATTGCTTTCATGACACTGCCTCACTTTCTGATATATGGTTCTCTGTCAAATCTCCATTGAAACTTGTTTTTGCTTTCGAATCTCAATGCTCAAGCTAAAAATATCCACTGGGCCTCCTCGTTTTCCTGTTTCTAGACTCGGGGTAAAAAGGCCCCCCGGACCTTCTTCGCTTTCTCATTTCTAGGCTCAGGGTAAAAACCTCCACTGGAGGTTTTTACTCCCAGAAGTCATCAAATACGGTGATTGGTAGGTGGCGTTTGTGTTGTCCTTTATGCCACCAGTTTTCGATAGTCTCTTGAGCTTCTGGGCTGATTGTTTTGCCTTCTAGGTAGTCGTCAATCTCTTCATAAGTGACTCCCAAGGCTACTTCATCAGCTATCCCTGGTTTTTCTTCTTCTAGGTCTGCTGTTGGGATTTTTTCATAAAGGGCTGGGTCCGCACCAAGTTCCTTCAAGAGTTGTTTTCCTTGACGTTTATTGAGGCGGTAAAGAGGAAGAATATCCGCACCACCGTCACCAAACTTGGTAAAAAATCCTGTGATATTTTCCGCAGCATGGTCTGTTCCAATAACCGCACCACTATGTGCCCCTGCAAGCGCATATTGAGCAATCATACGGCTACGAGCCTTGATATTTCCCTTATTAAAGTCTGAAACAGAGCTTCCTGTCGCTTCAACTGCAGTTGCCATGGCATCAGCTGATTCCTTGATATTCACAACTAAACTGACATCTGGTTGGATGAAAGCGAGGGCTTTTTGAGCATCTGCTTCATCAGCTTGCACTCCGTATGGCAGGCGGACAGCGATAAATTGGTAGCTGTCATCTCCTGTCTCTGCCCGCATTTCTTCCATAGCTAATTGCGCCAAGCGCCCTGCCAAGGTTGAGTCCTGACCCCCAGAAATCCCTAGTACAAAAGTTTTAAGGAAGGGATGTTTTTTTAGGTATTTTTTTAAGAAGTCAATTGAACGACGAATTTCTTCCTGGGCATCAATCACTGGTTTGACACCCAGTTGCTGGATAATGGTCTCTTGCAAACTCATTCTTCCTCTCCTTCACCAAGGGCTTCCTTGCGCATCTTATCAATCAAGTCCATCTTGTCTTGCCAAATATCACGCGCCAAGTCCACTGGATAATGTTGCGGATTGAGTACCCGTTTATACTCATCCCAAAGCTTGTCAAATTCCTTACGTGCATAGGCCTGAATCTCAGTCAAACTAGGCAAGTTGTAAACTAATGTTCCTGCTTTGAAAATATCCACCAAGAGAGGAACAGCGTCAAAATTACGAACGGTTTTTTTGATATAGGTATAGGTTGGATGGAACATCTTGATTTCAGTCATGTCACTCACATCCACACCATCATAAGTAATGTAGTCACCTTCTGACTTGCCTTTTTCACGACTGGTAATGCGCCATACCTGCTTCTTACCTGGCGTAGACACTTTCTCCGCATTATTAGACAATTTGATGGTATTGCGCATCTGACCATTCTCATCTTCGATAGCTACAATTTTATAAACTGCCCCAAGAGCTGGCTGATCATAGGCTGTAATCAGCTTGGTTCCCACACCCCAGACATCAATCTTGGCCTTTTGCATCTTGAGGTTGAGGATGGTATTTTCATCCAAATCATTAGAAGCATAGATCTTAGCCTCTGTAAAGCCAGCCTCGTCCAGTTGCTGACGGACTTTCTTGGAAATGTAGGCAATATCCCCAGAGTCAATCCGTACACCCATAAAGTTAATCTGGTCACCCAGCTCACGCGCCACCTGAATAGCAGCTGGCACACCGATTCGTAACGTGTCATAAGTATCTACTAGAAAGACACAGTCACGATGGGTTGACGCATAGGCCTTGAAGGCTTCATAGTCGTTTCCATAAACTTGTACTAAGGCATGGGCATGAGTCCCCAATACTGGAATACCAAAGAGCTTCCCTGCTCGCACGTTGCTAGTTCCGTTGGCTCCACCAATCACCGCTGCGCGTGTTCCCCAGATAGCTGCATCCATTTCTTGCGCACGACGTGTCCCGAACTCCATCAAGGGTTCATCTTCAATGACCGAACGAATACGTGCTGCCTTGGTCGCTATCAAGGTTTGAAAGTTAACGATGTTTAAGAGAGCCGTTTCGACCAATTGGCATTGGGCTAGAGGGCCTTCCACCTGCACAATCGGTTCATTGGCAAAGACCAAGTCCCCTTCCTGAGCGGAACGAACCGTCAACTCCAACTTGAAATTGCGGAGGTAGTCTAAGAACGCCCCATGATACCCAAGCGTCTCCAAGTAGGCAATATCGCTATCTGAAAAGCGCAAGTCTTCAAGATAGTTCACAATTCTTTCCAAACCAGCAAAAACTGCATAGCCGTTCTGAAAAGGTTGCTGGCGGAAATAAACTTCAAAGACCGCCTTTTTATTGTGAATCCCTTGGTCAAAGTAAACTTGCATCATATTGATCTGGTACAAGTCCGTGTGCAATGTCAAACTATCATCTGGATACATCTGTTTTCCTTCTTCCTACTTTACAAAGGTGTGAACGTATTCTACCACTTTCACACCGTCCGATAAATTAGTACTATTATAACACATTTTACCGAGATTGATAAAAAGATAACAAGCTATTCTCCGTTCTCCAGTTCATCCATATCTTGCTCAAACTTTTTTTGGGCCCATTCACCAAAATTTCTTAAAGTAAGGTTTCCAATAAAAACCCATGGAAGATAGAGAAGATAAGTAAGGATCCAAGCAGACAAATATTTAAAATTCAAAGGATTATGCTGATAAATCTCAATATTGAACTGGTAGTTCTGTAGCATCAAGATGGCTGTAATTGCAAGAGTCACTACTAAGCATCCCAAAATCGTAAAATGAAAACGACTATAGTAGGTCACTCCAAGTTGTCGTGCACGATTGAAAAAGAAGAAAATTCCTAAAAGAAGGCTAACTAGAAGAATATTAGGATTAAAAAAGGCAGGTGCTAATACAGCCACCAAATAACTTAGCAGAATGAGCCCGATAAACACATGAAAAGACTCTGTCCCAGCTTTGTTAATCAGTTGTTCTTCTCTTTCGTCTAATAATTGATAATAAAAAAATCTATTTTTCATCTTCTTCCTCCCAAAATAGTTGGTCTAATGTTTTGCCCAAGCATCTGCAAATGGACTGACAAAGCGAGAGACTGGGATTATATTTCCCAGCTTCAATCAAGCCTATAGTTTGCCTAGTAACCCCTACAGCCTCTGCCAAATCGCCTTGTGTTAAATCAAGCTCCACCCGAGCTAATTTTAATTTTAAATTTTTAGCCACAAGCGTCCTCCTTCAAATTTTTAAAAAGTTGCGCTTCTTTTAAAAACATTATACCATATATCTAACTTAATGCAATATATAAATGTCATTTTGTAATGTTTTATTAACAAAAAACTCTCTATCGTAAAAAATAGAGAGTGTTACCTTTAAACATAGGATTTCAAAATATCGACGACATCACTTCTTTTCTTGATCTGATAAGCCCTGATGCCCAATTTCTCAGCTGCGATTGTATTGTCCTCAATATCGTCAAGAAAGACACAATTTGCGGGATCTAGCTGGTATTTGTCAAGAATCTCCTTAAACATTGCCAAATCAGGCTTTATAGCTTTTATATCACAGGATAAAACAAAGCCATCCAAAAGATCCTTTAAGGGAGATAGTTGTTCTTCCAGTAAGTCATAAAATACCTTTGAGGTATTGGACAAGACAAAGATGCGATCCCCCTTTTTCTTTAGTTCTGACAAAACAGGGAATACTTCCCTATAAATATCAATGTAGCTAGGCCAGTTCCAGATAACTTCCTCGACCTTCTTTTGATAGATACTTCCAATCATCGACACAACTTTAAGCACTAATTCTTCTCTCGTCATAGTCCCAAGATCTAATCTTTCCCAAAGCCCCGACTGAAAAATGGTCTTATCTAAAATCAGATAATCTTTCTTCAGCTCCGAAACGCCTTGTAAAATCTTATCCTTGTTCCATTCTAATAAGACGTTGCCCATATCTAGTATGATGTCCATTAGCCCACCTCCTTGGTTATGTGAAGAATTACTCTCTATATATATTTCTCCATTTTCACCTTACAAACCTTTTTGGTAATAGTATCTTTGCCCTGTGTAGGGATAGTCTTGCAAGGTAAAGACCTCCTTGTAGCCATGCCTTTTATAAAAATCTGGCGCTTGAAACTGGTAAGTATTGACAAAAGCAAAACGACAGTTTCGATGCTTAGCTTCACTTTCTGCCTGTTGCAATAGTTTTGAACCAATTCCCTGTCCTCGCGATTCCTCTTTCACAAATAAATACTCGATTTCCAACCAATTTCCAAAGGTCTCTGCTACTAAACCTGCCATAAGATTGCCCTTTTCGTCTTCGACATAAAGATTCAGTGGCTCGCTTTCAGCCTCTTCTCTTTTGGAGCGATTATAGGCGCGAATCAGATCCCCTATTTCTTGCACTTTATGCGACCCTTTATTTTCCAATCTAACGTGCATCCAAACCTCCTAAAAACGATTACAGCTTGATTATAATCTTATTTCAATAGACTGTCAAACAAGAAAAAACTCACCAAGCAGAGTTGATGAGTTCATGATTTATTTTCTAAATTTCCACTGACTATAAATCCCAAAAACAAGGATCCAGATGGCTGAACCAACTGCCCCCATGAAGGTAGACTCTTGCAAAAAGAGAGTCACAAAAACAAAAACGAAAAAGAGGATCGTTAGGGGATTGAGCAAGCGATACTGAGGCATGAGGTAGCCATCCGCCATGAAGTCTTGTGACTTACGATATTTGAGGTGAGCCACCATGATCAAGATATAAATCGCGATGTAAACACCTGATGAGGACGCCGTAATCAAAGCAAAGGCATCCGAAACACCCGGCAACACATTGATAAAGGCAGCCAGAGCAATTAAAATTGCTGAAGCAATAATAGCATTTTGTGGAACATTATGGCGAGAAAGAGTATCTGCCTTAATAGCTTTTAAGAAGCGATTGGGCGAGTCATGGGCGATCTGATACAAGTGTCGCCCTGTTGAGTAGAGAGTTGAGTTGAGAGCAGACGCTGCCGACGTCAAGACGACAAAGTTAATCAGAGCTGCCGCCCACTTGATACCTGCCAGTTCAAAGACCGTTACAAATGGAGAATCTGAAGAAGCAAGTTCTCTCCAGGGAATGATAGACATAATGGCTAATAGAGCTCCACCATAGAAGAAGACAATTCGGAGAGGAATTTCTTTAACTGCTTTTGGCAAAACCTGACGAGGATTCTTCGTTTCAGAAGTTGTCACCCCGATAAATTCAATCATCAGATAGGCAAAAAATACCATTTGAAAGGCCATGACAAAGTTCATGACTCCGTTTGGGAAAAGAGAGAACTGATTGCTGATATTTGCCAGACTTGCAGCACCATGCGGCGTCTCAAATCCAGTTAAAACCATAAAGGCTCCCGTTGCAATCATAGCTAAAATAGCCACAATCTTAACCATTGCAAACCAAAACTCGACTTCTCCAAAGAGCTTAACCGCAATCAGATTGACCAAGGCCAAAATCGTTAAAAAGACAATCTGAATCAACCAACTAGGCCAGCTAGGAAACCAAAACTGAACATAATGCGAAATCGCAGTGATTTCTGCCATACCGATAAAGACGACAGACAACCAATAAGACCAAACTGAGAAATAACCCCAGCCTTTCCCCAAATGACGGGTGATAAAGTTGATAAAAGTATGTTGTTCTGGATCCTGATAGAGCATCTCTCCAACAGCCCTCATCATCAAAAACATAAAGGCTCCTGTAATCATGTATATCAGGATGATAGAAGGTCCAGTAAGGCTGATAGAACGACCAGCACCTAGGAAAAGTCCTGTTCCGATTGTCCCAGCAATGGCCATCACCTGAACGTGGCGATTGGTTAATCCACGCTCCATTTTATTTTTCTTCTTATTTTCACTCATATAGTCTCCTATTTATTCAAAAAACCAAAAAGGAGTTGAGCAAGACAAGATCTCCACTACTCCTTTTTCATCCTATCTAGGCTGTTTTTTCAACCTTCAAGATTTTTACATCATAGCTACCAACTGGTGTCTCAATGGTCGCTGTATCACCAGTCTTTTTACCGATCAAGGCTTGTCCAATCGGGCTCTCATTTGAAACCTTACCAGCGAAAGCATCCGCACCCGCAGAACCGACGATGATGTAAACTTCTTCGTCATCTTCCCCGATTTCTTGAATCGTTACGGTCTTGCCGATAGCCACTTCATCTTGGGCAACTGCATCGCTATTAACGATTTCAGCATAGCGGATTTTAGTTTCCAAGCTTGAAATTTGTCCTTCAACAAAAGCTTGCTCATCCTTAGCTGCTTCGTACTCACTGTTTTCTGAAAGGTCTCCGTATGAACGTGCGATTTTAATACGTTCTACCACTTCTGGACGACGAACAAGTTTCAACTCTTCTAATTCTTTTTCAAGTTTTTCCTTTTCTTCAAGGGTCATTGGGTAAGTTTTTTCTGCCATTTTTCTCAACTTTCTTTTCTTAATTTGTTTTTAAAACAAAATTATGTGGAAAACCACATAATTTTAGTTTGAACTACTTGATTGTGTTAATTTGCTATTGATGTGTTCTGCAACGTTTTGATCATGTTCTTCTTTGGTCGTTGCAAAGTATACTTTACCATCTTCGACATTGGCTACAAAGTACAAGTACTCACTCTTTGTCTGATTTACACTTGCTTCAATAGCATCGAGGCTTGGACTATCAACTGGTCCAGGCATGAGACCAAGGTGTGTGTAAACATTGTATGGTGAATCAATCGTTGTATCAATTCCAGCATCATCCGCTAGGCTAATCTTTTGACCAAGCTTGCCTTGGGCATACAGGATAGCGATATTACTTTGAAGCGGCATACCGAGATTTAGGCGGTTATAGAAGACACCAGCAATCTTCTTGCGGTCTTCTGTCTTGGCACCTTCTTTTTCAACAAGAGAAGCGATGCTGAGTAATTCATTGACTGTCAGATTCTTTTCTTTAATTGAGGCGTAATATGATGACATGGTCTTATCCATAGCAGCTAACATCTCATCAATCAAACTTTCAACTGTAGTGCTTTCTTTGATGGTATAAGTTGCTGGGAAAAGGTAACCTTCTAGGCGATAACGAACCCCGCTATCTTTTGTTGGTAGACTTCCAAGCAAGTTTGGATACTTTGCTACTACTTGAGAGATAAAGGTCTCATCTTGAGCTTTTGCCAAGAAAGCATCCGCTGTAAGAGGTTCTTTAAATTCACCTTGAAGTTGTCCTACTGTTTGAGCGATTTGCTCTAATGTATATCCTTCTGGAATTGTCAGGCTTGCAAGAGCTGGTTCTTGAGGTTCAGGAGTTCCCCCCTTTTGCAATTCTTGGATCAATTCATCCGTACTCATGCTCTTCTTCAAGTTGTAATAACCTGATTTTAAGTCTGCGCCCTTATATTTAGCATAAAAGCTAAAGATAAGTCCATGTTTTACCAAACCAGATTTTTCCAAAGTGCTCCCAATTTCTTGAATATTTGAACCTTCTGGAATTTGAACCGTTACATAATCCTTAGAGCTCGCATCAACAGGTTTCAAGGATTCTTGAACGTATCCATAACCAAAGAAGCCACCAATACTTACGAGCACTAGGAGAACTAGGAAAGTTAGCAAACAGCCTTTAGCTTTTGATTTCTTCTTTTTCTTAGCTGGCTTTGTTCCTTCACGACGACTGCGTCGTGGAGCATCCGCTAGGTTATCAACTTTCTCAACTGGAGCCGGGACTACATTCTCCACAACAGGAGGGACTGATTCTTCTTTTTTGTCATCTGTTTTATAGGAAACAGCCACTTTAGTTGGAGTAGTGTTAAACTCTTTGTCTTCCTTTTTAGGCTCTACAGCATCAATCTTGGCTGGTGCAGGCTCTTCTAGTTTTGACTCTTCTGATTCTGGTGCTGTCACTTCGCTTGATTCAAAACTTGGACGTGGTGGCACACTTGGGGCATTTTTAAGGATTTCATCCACAGTTGACAGAGAGTCTACCATTAAACCTTCTGTGGCAAGATTTGGTTCTTGTTCAGAAGGAGCGGGTGGAGTTACTTGAGAAGATGGAGTTGGGGTGGTCGGACTTTCCTCTTCTTCCCCTCTTCTTTCTCTCTCTCTGACTCTCTCTAAATCGCGTAAAATCTGTTCTTTAAAGCTTAATGTTTCTTCTTCTCTTGATTTCTCGCTCAAAAGCTTTACCTCCTTGTTGGCAATCCATAACATTATATCTTAAAAGTCGCAGAAAAGCAACAAAAGATATTTTTCTCCAACTATATTTCTTGTTTTCAAGGCTTCCAAACCATGTTATACCAAGTCTCACCTGCATAGGTAGATTGGGATAGTCCTTCATTAACAAATCCATGTTTTTCGTAATAGGCGATAAGATAATCATGACACGTCAGGTTAATTCCTTCTCGTTCATGTTCTAAAGCGACTTCTTTCAGAGCCGTCAGTAGTTTTTTCCCCACTCCCAAAGCTTGCGCTTCCTTGGCTACCGACAGGCTCGTTACTGAGATATAACCACCAGATCGAGGACTATGATCTTCTACTTCTTCCGTAAAGGATTGATCTTGTAGATGACGATGTGGGACGACCGGACCTTCAATGTAGCCAAGGATACGTCCCTCTTTTTCAGCGACGAGAAAGCTGGTCTGAATTTCACGTAAATGCGCCTCAAAGACGGAACGAGGAATGGCTTCCTCAAGGGAGAAATTCTCAAGCTCTATCTCTAAAATACGATCTAAATCCGAAAATCTTGCTTGTCTGATTTTCATATTTCCTCCTGATAAAAAGGATTAGCCCAAGTCAGATACCATTCAGAACCACTGCCATAATGACTCCCTGTCACTTCTTCCTCAACAAAGCCATTCATTTCAAAATATGATAGTAACTCATCAGGACTTTGCAAAAGAATACCTTGGTAATCTAGCTCGACAGTCACCTGTTTCAAGGCTGCAAGAAGAAGAGTTCCCAGCCCTTGTCCCCAATAGTCAAGATGAATGGTCAATGATTTTATTTCTATCCATTTGGGATGAATAGACTGATCTTCTCCCAAAACATAGCCCACGAGCTGATTTTCATCCCCAGCTACAAGAAAGGTATCCGCAGTCTTGCGGATACTCTCTTCTAAGGATTGGCGGCTAAATGCCTCTTCTAACGAAGGATTGGCTTCTTCAATCGCCAACATTTCTTCTAAATCTGATAAGGTGGCTTGCCTTATAGTGATTGGAATTTCCATCTGGTTTTCCTTATTGGACGTTGCTTGTCAAGTTTGACAAGAGACGTTCAAATGAATATTCATAGGTTTGGATGTCTCCAGCACCCATAAAGACGTAAACAGCATTGTCATGATCTAGGAGTGGAGAAACATTTTCAACTGTGATGACTTGGTGTTTCTTGTTGATTTTATTGGCTAAGTCTTCTACTTTAACATCACCATGGTCCACTTCACGTGCTGATCCATAGATTTGCGCTAAGTAGACTGCATCTGCCTGATTCAAGGCTCGTGCAAAATCATCCAACAAGGCGATGGTTCTTGTAAAGGTATGCGGTTGGAAGATTGCTACGATTTCCTTGCTTGGGTATTTCTGACGAGCCGCATCCAAGGTCGCGATGATTTCTGTTGGATGGTGGGCAAAGTCATCAATGATCACTGTATCATTGACAATTTTCTCAGTGAAACGACGCTTGACACCTGCAAAAGTTTTCAAGTGTTCACGGACCAAGTTCAAATCAAATCCAGCTGTGTAAAGCAATCCGATAACAGCTGTCGCATTCATGATATTGTGACGACCAAAGGTTGGAATGTGGAATTGACCCAACTCTTGTCCACGGAAGTGAACAGTAAAGGTTGAACCAGTTGTTGAACGAAGAAGATCACTAGCTACAAAGTCATTGCCCTCAGCTTCAAACCCATAGTAATAGATTGGAGCATTGGCTGTAATCTTACGCAACTCAGCATCCTCACCGTATACAAACAAACCTTTGGTAATTTGTTTGGCATAGTCGTTAAAGGCATTGAAAACGTCCTCTAGACTTGTAAAGTAGTCTGGATGGTCAAAGTCAATGTTGGTGATGATAGAGTACTCAGGATGGTAAGGCATGAAATGGCGCTCATATTCGTCTGATTCAAAGACAAAATATTTGGCATTGGCTGAACCACGCCCTGTCCCATCCCCAATCAAGAAGCTGGTGTCTGTGATGTGAGACAAGACGTGTGACAACATACCTGTTGTTGAAGTTTTCCCATGTGCTCCTGCCACCCCCATGCTGACAAAGTCGCGCATAAAGCTACCTAGGAATTCGTGGTAACGTTTGTAGCTGATACCATTTTGATCTGCATAGGCGATTTCAACGTTGTTATCTGGACGGAAGGCATTTCCAGCGATAATCTCCACATCACCTTGTAAGTTCTTTTCATCAAAAGGAAGAATCGCAATCCCTGCCTGCTCTAGTCCACGTTGAGTAAAGTAATATTTTTCAACGTCTGATCCTTGAACCTTGTGTCCCATTTGGTGCAACATCAAGGCCAAGGCACTCATCCCTGATCCCTTGATTCCAATAAAATGATATGTTTTTGACATGCTTTTCTCCCCTACTCAGTAATTCTTGTCAGATTCAACTCTTGGGCAACCTGACGTTCCTGTTCTGTTTGCTTATTCTTTTTATTATAGATTTGACTCTTCTTTAGAAAATCATAGTTGTTCTTTTTATTTTTTCCCGTTTGGGTTTTCGGAGTTGGAGTCGCCACTTGGCCAACCTCTTCAGCTAGAATATAGTGAGACTGGATCAAGTTTTTGCTAAACTTGGCAAACTCACCTGGATTTTCCTTTTGAAATGGTGCTGTTGGTTGGTTTCCTTGACGAACAAGTGTTGAACCATTGTGTCGTCTAGTATGACTAACATCCTGAGTCAAATACTTGGCTGAACGTTTCTTCTTCAGATCCGCACGCGCCTCTTCTCGAGCCAATTCAGCATACGTTTTTTCAACTTTTTTAGGTTCTGGAGCTGATTCTGGCTTTTTGCTAACCACTGGAGAAACTACGGTTTCTTCCTCATTGATAGGAGACCATTCCAAATAGTTCTTATCGCGGTAATCACCTTTGATATTGCTAATAAAGTCTGACTCATCGTACAAGTCCATGACTGGCATTTCGGTCAGCATGATCTCATCATCTGACACCAATGGAAATCGATCTTGTTTCATTTTGTATTTCCTTTCAACACTTCATTATAGCGTATTGTCTTGATTTTTCAAGTGCTGGCTTCAGAAATTCCCAAAATTTCACGAATTTCTGCCAGACTGAGACTCGCACGCGACTCCGTACCATCTAAAACTTGGGAAACCAAATGTTTCTTTTGTTCTTGAAGTTCTTGGATTTTTTCTTCAATGGTCCCCTTGGTAATCAAACGATAGACCTCGACCATCTGCTCCTGCCCCATGCGGTGGGCTCTTCCGATAGCCTGTGCTTCGACAGCGGGATTCCACCAGAGGTCCACTAGGATGACGGTATCAGCTCCCGTTAGATTAAGACCGACTCCACCTGCCTTCAGGGAGATGAGAAAGGCATCTCTCTCCCCTTGGTTAAAGGCCTTGGTCATCTCCTGTCTGTCATGAGCAGGAGTTGAACCTGTGATTTTGAAGGAAGTCAAGTCCAAATTTGGGAGCTCTTGCTCGATTTTTTCCAACATTCCTTTAAATTGAGAGAAAATCAAGACCCGATGCCCACCATCAGCCACTTGTAGCAATAAATCTCGGAGACTATCCAATTTACCACTGGCTCCTTGGTAATCGTCTATGAAGAGGGCTGGCGTATCGCAGATCTGGCGCAAACGCATGAGACCAGATAAGATTTCTACCCGACTTCTCTGGAATTCTTGATCTGTCACTTGCGCTAGGCGGTCTCGCATCTGTTGCAACTGGGCGAGATAGATGGCCTTCTGCTGGTCTTCCAGTTCATTTTTATAGACGACTTCAATCAGGTCAGGCAGTTCTGTAAGAACTTCTTCTTTCTTACGCCTCATGACGAAGGGTTTGATAAACTGCGCGACTCGGTCAGCCGGTAATTTCATAAACTCCTTTTTACTTGGTAAGAGCCCCGGAAGCACAATTTGAAAGATAGACCACAACTCTCCTAAATGGTTTTCGATGGGCGTACCTGACAAAGCAAAAACTGCTGGCACCACAAACTGGCGCAAACTCTGAGCAATCTTGGTTTGGGCATTTTTCATGACCTGAGCTTCATCTAAGAAGAGAAAATCAAAAGCCATCTCTTGATAAAGCTCGCTGTCTTGACGAAAGGTGGCATAGCTAGTCACATAGATTTGGTGATTTTCAGAAAGAATCGCTTCTCGATTCGCTTTCAAACCATGAACAACAGCCAAATCCAACTGTGGTGCAAATTTTCTAAATTCATCTGCCCAATTGTAGATCAAACCTGACGGCGCTAAAATCAAGACCCGACTATCTTCTGTCACCTGACTAGTTAAAAAAGCAATAGTTTGCAGTGTTTTTCCCAGTCCCATATCGTCTGCCAAAATGCCTCCAAAACCATAGTGGTGAAGCATCTGGAGCCATCGTACTCCCTTTTCTTGGTAGTCTCTCAAACTCGCTTGAACCTCTATGTCTCCTAAAGGAAAGTCCTCAGGATGGGTCAAATCATGAGCTAAATGCTGAAATTCCTCTGAGAAGGAGATCCTGTCTCGACCTTTAAAAAGCTGAGAAAGGCTATAAGCCAGAGATTTTCGCGCTTGGAAAGAACCATCTTTTAGCTCAACCCCCAGTTCCTGTAAATTTTGACGAATCTGCTTAGTTTCCTCATCAAAAAAGTACACTTGGTCAGAAGAACTGATATAGAAATCCTGATTGCTGGTCAGGGCTTTAAGAGCTTGATCAATCTCTTCTTGGGCAATCCCTTGGAAATCGAACTGGATTTCTAACAATCCTCCCTTGGACTCAATCTGAACCTGAGGAGCTTGGACGCTGTAGAGCTGATTTATCTCATCAGATAAGAAGACCTGACCCAACTTCTCAAAAGCTAGAATCGTATGGTGAAAGAAAGAATAAACCGATTCTGGCTTCAAAGCCTGTCTCCAAGACTGAAAATCAGCCTCAAAGCCAGCCCCTAAGCAGACTTGAAATAGCTGATTTTCCAAGACGGCATCGCTTGAAAATGGTAATTGTTCCAGCTGTTGACGACTAGTCACCTTAACATCTCCATAGTCAAACTGGATATTCAAGCGAATGCGGCCGTCATCCTCCCTATCAAAGTAAAAGCTTGGTGAAAAGGGTCTGATTTGCAAGCGCTCAGGGGCAGACACTGTGCCTAGCTGTCCAAACAAACGCAGACAAGCGGCCAGACGGTCACGATCACTGTTGTCAAACTGGAGGCATTTTCTCCCTCTCTCCTCCTGAGGAAGCTCCTTGATTTCCTTTAGGAGACTGATTTGTTTAGGGTTTAAGAGATAAAGATTCCCCTTACGAAAGAGAACCGCTCCCCCATAGAATACGTTGACTCGCTCACTTTCAGAAATCTCCATCTCAAAATAATCGGGATACTCCTGCACTGAAAAAGAGAACAGTTCTGCATCGGGATCTAAATCATGAAAGAGAAGATTTTCATAACTATCTATCTGGTGTTCAAAATGAAAATCCTCCAAGTTCATCAGCAACTCCACTCCCTGCTCAAAAAAGGTCAGAGGAAAAAAGAGGTGACGACCTTGATTAGGAAAAAAGAGCTCTTGACTCAGTCCCTCCTCAATCAAGCCACATAAAAAAGTAAGAACTTCTTGACTAGCTGTATCAAAAGCATCCCAAGACAAGTCATTTTCATAGTGTTTCCCAATCATATATGGCTTTCGATGGACTAGGACCTTCAAAAAGAGTGGGATGTCACGAATGACATAATATTTTTGACTATCAACTAAACCGATTCGGAGAGTCCAAAGGAGGCGATTGGTTCCAGCTTCCACCTGACCTTGAGCCGACAAAGTGTAGATTTTCTCTCTCTTCTGAGGTTGGATACGCTCCAAAAAACTACCACCAAAACTAACCTTGGTTTCGACCTCTTCTTGCTCTTCATGTCCTTTTTCTAAGGCTTGTAAAATCACTTGGCCTTCTTCATCATTTTTCAGATAATGCTCGAGCGCTGCGAGGTGAACACAGTAACCTCTTTTTTGGAAAAAATCACAAGCACAAAAAACAAGATCATCCTCTAAACTGTAGCGCAAGTCTTCTCCAGCTACACGTGTATAGAGGCGATTCCCTTTTTCCTTGATAATCTCAATGTTGCCTGTCTCATAGAGAGTAACACCCTCCATGCGCAACTTTCCCGGAATCAATTTAGCCATAGTTACCCCTTTATCTTATCTTTTCATTATACCACATTTTCCCCTATGAAAATAGCCTTCTAGGAAGACTTTTCTCCTAGAAGGCTCGATTTTTAAAGTGTAGCAAAAGTGGTCACGATGCGTTGGCAAACCTCTTCTAATACTGACTTCGGCATAGCTACATTGAGGCGGGCATGAAGAGCTCCCTCCTCCCCAAAGTCCAAACCTCGGTTCAAGATAACCTTGGCTTCATTCCTCAAAAGCTCTTGCAAACGGTCATCGGTTAGGTCATAGGCTGAAAAATCAAGCCAAATCAAGTAGGTACCTTGCGGTTTCATGACCTTAATCTTGGTTTCGTTGCCCAAAACATCCACTACATAGTTAATGTGGTCTTCAAAGACTTCCTTTAACTCTCCTAACCAGTCCTTGCCATAACGATAGGCAGCTTCTGTCGCCAAATAGCCCAAGCCTGAGATCTCATGCTGGTTATTGGCCAACTGACGTTTTCGGAAGGCCGCTCGAAGCTTTGGATTTTCAATAACTGCATAGGAATTCTTGGTCCCAGCAATATTAAAGGTTTTAGTGGCACTGCTCAAGATAAGGGCAAAGTCTTTAAAGGTAGGATCAATGGTGTTGAAAGACTGGTGTTTGTGACCAAAGAGGGCCAAATCTTGGTGAATCTCATCTGAAACCAACAAAACACCATGTTTTTGGCAGAGATGCCCAATCTTTTCTAACACTTCCTTTTCCCAAACACGTCCACCAGGATTGTGAGGATTGCAAAGGATATAAAGCTTCACATCCTCTTCCACCAATTCCTTCTCCAGCTGGTCAAAGTCAATCTCAAACAGACCATTCTTTTCCACCAAAGAATTGGTAATCAATCTGCGATTGTTCAGTTTGACACTGCGAGCAAAAGGTGGATAGACTGGTGTGTTAATCAGAACAGCCTCTCCTTCTTTTGTAAAGGCTTGAATAGCTGTTGAAATAGCTGGCACCACTCCCTCAATAAAGACGAGGGCATCCTTGTCAAAGTGATACCCATGTTGATTGGCTTCCCAGTCCTGAATCGACTTTATCAAAGCGTCGCTTGCATAAGTATAGCCATAGACCAACTGATCTGCATAGGCTTGTACAGCTTGTCGAACCTCAGGCAAAACCACAAAGTCCATATCTGCTATCCAAGCTGGTAGAACTTCTCGATCAGCTTCTGCTTCTTTCCATTTATAGGTATGGTGCCCAAAACGATTGGGCAGGCTTGTAAAATCATACTTTCCCATATTTGTCTTATCCTTCCAAGGCTTGGCGCAAGTCCGCAATCAAATCTCTAGCATCCTCAATCCCAATAGACAAACGCAAGAGATCATCTGTCAATCCATAGGAATGGCGCACTTCTGCTGGAATATCCGCATGAGTCTGGGTTGTCGGATAGGTGATCAGACTTTCTACCCCACCCAAACTTTCCGCAAAAGAGAAGACCTTCAAGCTATTTAAAATATGAGGAATACGTTTTTCATCCACTACTTTAAAGGAAATCATGCCTCCACGTCCTGTATAGAGCACTTCCTTGACAGCAGGTGAACCCTTCAAAAAAGCAACCACTTCTTGGGCATTGGCTGTAGAACGCTCCATACGAAGAGGTAGGGTTTTAAGTCCACGAATCAACTGATAACTATCAAATGGTGACAAGACCGCACCAGTCGTATTCAAATTGTAGAAAAGTTGTTCATATAGTTCTAAACTATTAGTCACAACCACCCCAGCCAAAACATCATTGTGCCCTGCCAAGTACTTGGTTGCTGAATGAAGAACGATATCCGCACCGTCTTCAATCGGACGTTGGTAAATCGGACTGTAGAAGGTATTGTCCACCACTACCTTGGCACCCTTGGCATGAGCTAGTTTGGCTAGTTTTGCAATATCAAATTCCAACATCAAGGGATTAGTCGGCGTTTCGATGTAGAGAACATCCACATCATTTTCCAGCTCAGCAATCAACTCTGCTTCCGTATTGGCATAGGTAAAATGGAAACGGCCTTCTTGCTCCACTTGGTTGAACCATCGGAAAGAACCCCCATAAAGATCTCGCACAGCCAAGACTTTACTTCCTACTGGAAAAACACTAAAAGCCAGTACAATCGCAGCCATACCTGAGCTCGTCGCTAGGGCATAGTCTGCTGACTCAATAGCTGCCAAGACTTCCTCCACCTTACTGCGAGTTGGGTTTTTAGTGCGCGTATAGTCAAAACCAGTAGACTGACCGAATTCTGGATGCTGATAAGTTGTTGAAAAATGAAGCGGCGTCACCAAGGCACCTGTCGTCTTATCTGACTTGATACCCGCCTGGGCCAAAATTGTGTTGATGTGTAGTTCTTTGCTCATACAATACCTCCAAATCTATAGTAACTATTGTACCACTTATTTTCACTAACTCATTTTCTTGTTTTCAAGAGCTAGTTATAGTTTCAAACTATATAAAAACGATAGTTCTTTTAGAAACTATCGTTTTTCCTGTTGAATAGACTGGTTATTTAACGTGTTTTGCCAATTCTTCTTGGGCTTTTTTATTGGATTCTTCTTTTTCTTTCAGCCATTTTTCTTTAGCTTTTTCATACTCATCAGCCGTTACAGTCTTATCTTGTAACTTGAGGTACTTGTATGATTCCACACCCTTATTTCCTGCTTGTGAGAATGGTGCTGAGAATGGAACTGTCTTTCTCAAGCTAGGTGTTCCACCAAGGGAAACGTTTGGAATTGCAAGGGCGCTATCAACGAGCCAAGCTTGAATTTCTGCATATTTTTCATAACGTTTCGCTGGATCTTGCTCCTTGTTAGCTTCTTCTAACATTTGAGTGTAAGTATCCAGACCAACTGCCTTAGCCTTGTCATTGACCTCACCTGGTTCTAGACCAAGGTTTTGCAACATACCGCCGTTATTGACATTTAGGATATCTAGATAGCTTGATGGATCCAAGTAGTCAGCACTCCAACCGCCATTATAGATATCAAAGTCTTTTTGAGCTGCCGTTTGAGCGAGGTAGCTAGAATTATCGAAGTCATCTGTTGATAATTGTTGGATATCAATAACCACATTCTCAGCTCCTAGAACAGATTCGATGGATTGTTTTAAAGAACTTGCTTCAAGTACACCTTTTTTAGCTGATTGGTCAACTGATACATCCAAGTGAATTGGGAATTGCACACCCTTAGCTTCCAATTCTTTCTTAGCTTCAGCAAATTTAGCCTTAGCCTTGTCAGGATTGTAGTATGGATCTTGCGCGTCTGCAAAGTTGATTCCTTGCCATTCTTGACCATAGTTGACCATCTTTTCTGAAACAACATCGCCAAAGTCTTTTCCGTTGATACTTACAAATGTAGGAGGTACCACTAGGTTACGAATAATCTTCGTTGCTCCATCTTCCCCTTGAGATTGAGCTCCATAGGCTGTACGGTTATAAGCATAGTTGAAGGCTTGACGGAAGTTTTTATTCAGAACTGCTTCTTGTGTTGATTTCTTTTCGATATCTGAGGACTTAGAAGTGAAGTTATAAGATTTTCTGTCCAAGTTGAAGTTCAAGTAATAAGAAGTTGCGGTTTGCATACTATAGATGATGTTATCCTTGTTCTTCTCTTTAATTCCTTCAAAGCTTGAGCTATTTGGATAGAGACGCGCGTAGCTGTAGACTCCTTCTACAAAGTTACGAGCTAGGGCATCTTGGTCACTACCATCATAGTAAGTCAATTTCACATCGTCCACAAAGACATTTTTAGCATCCCAGTAGTTCGGATTTTTCTTGTATTCGATAACAGATTTTGAAACAAATGATTTCATCAAGAAAGGTCCATTGTACAAAATGCTAGAAGGGTCTACCTTACCAAAATCATCCCCTTTTGATTTCAAGAAATCCGCATTGACAGGGAAGAGAATGGTTGAAGTTGTTTTAGAATTCCAATAAGATTCTGGACGTGTCAAAGTGTACTGAACTGTTTGGTCATCAATCGCCTTCACACCGACAGTTGAAAAGTCTGTTGTTTTACCGTTGATATAGTCATCCAAACCTGCTACAGAGTCTTGAACCAAGTACAAGGCTTCAGATTTTTTATCTGCCGCATATTTCAAACCTGTCACAAAGTCTTGAGCAGTTACAGGTGCGTATTCTTCACCTTCGTATGTATACCACTTGGCATCTTTACGAAGTTTGTAGGTATAAGTCAAACCGTCCTTGGAAACGGTCCAATCCTCTGCCAAAGATGGAACATAGTTACCATATTGGTCATTTTCCATCAAACCATCTACCAGATTGGTAACGATATCATTGGTTGTTGCACGGTTCTCTGCTAGATAGTTCAAACTAGATGGATCACTAGAATAGACATAGTTATATGTTTTAGATGAACTTGCTGAGTTCCCACATGCGCTCAATAGGATACCTGCGCTTAATACGACACCTGCCAGTGTCAGATACTTGGCCTTAGACTTTTTCATTTCCAGAACCTCCTGTTTTAGATATTTGCCTTATTATACAGCTTTAGTTTTATTTAGTCAAGCAATTCCTGTCACAAAAGGTCGAAATTATATTATTTTCTATACAAATTTTAGATTTTTATCTATTTCGTTAGGTATATGCAATGAGTAGTGTAATATTTTTACCTCTTATTCCTAAGTGCTTTAAAAGCTGTCTTGTAATTCGGATATTCTCTTTGGTAGTGATTAATAACCAGTAAGACATCATTAAGTTCTTTGGGAGGTTTAGAAATGGAAATCCATCAAAAATAAAATTGATGGGGCATCCACTCCTTTTCAGACGCTATTTCAAACTTTTCTTAAATCTAAATCCTATATCAATAATATCCTTGAATCCCTTCATTTCAATACTAAGTTGGAAGCAATCAGCAAGAATATAAGATGTCTAGTATTTGATTTTCAAAATTTCAAAAATTTAGAGTGATAGTTCTCGTCACTTTGAATGTTAGAAAAGAGAGAACCAATCTGATTCTCTCTCATGCTTAATTAGATGTCACTCTCTACAGTTGACAAAAAGCCCAAAAACCCCAGATAGCCTTGAGCTATCCGGGGTTTTTGTTTTCATCGCTAAAATGATATCAACAATTTCATTTTAGTCGATTTTTGGGACTTAGTCTTCTAAATCCATTTCAGAAGCTGCTGATTTCTTCTTCTTGCCAAGAAGAGAGGCAGTTGCCAAGGCAGCTACTCCTAATCCAAGACCAGCAAATTGGTTACTTGCAGTTCCTGTATTTGGAAGTTTTCTACCGTTTGAACGTCCTGGTCCAGCAGGTTGTTGGGCAGGAGCTTGTGAGTGGTTCAATGCACTTGAGATTGAAGCACTGTCAGACAAGCTAGCTGAGGTACTTGCGCTATTGCTCAAGCTTGTGCTTGTTGAAACTGATTCACTTGTGCTGATTGAAGCACTTACGCTGTTGCTCAAGCTTACTGAAGTACTTGCTGAAGTTGAGGCATCGCCTGAACCATTGCTTGTACTTGTTGAACCTGAACCACTACCTGAGTTGTTGCTTGCACTGATTGAAGCTGATTGGCTAGCTGATACAGACGCTGAAGTGCTTTGACTTGCAGATACTGATGCGCTAGCTGATTGACTAGCTGAGCCATTGCTTGTGCTTGTTGAACCTGAACCATTACCTGAGTTGTTGCTTGCACTGATTGAGGCAGAAATGCTGTCACTCAAGCTTGCGCTTGTTGAGACTGACTCACTTGCGCTGATTGAAGTAGAAGTACTATCGCTCAATGATACACTTACTGACTTGCTGAGTGAAACTGACTCACTTGCACTTACAGATTCAAGGTAGCTAGGAAGGTTAAACTCTGGCTTAGATTCGCTTGTTGGCTCACCCTTACTATAGCTGAATGAGTTAGATTGTTGTGACGCACTTGTACTCAAACTGCTTGAAACGCTATTGCTCAAGCTTACTGAAGTACTTGTTGAAACTGAAGTACTACTTGAGTTGTTGCTTGCTGATTCAGATGCACTGATTGAGGCTGATACGCTATTGCTCAAACTTGTGCTTGCTGAGTGGCTCGCACTAATTGAAGCAGACACGCTGTTGCTCATGCTTGTGCTTGCTGATTGGCTCGCACTGATTAAAGCAGACACGCTGTTGCTCATGCTTGTGCTTGCTGATACTGAAGCACTAATTGAAGCAGATACGCTGTTACTCAAGCTTGTGCTTGCTGATTGGCTCGCACTGATTGAAGCAGATACGCTGTTACTCAAGCTTGTGCTTGCTGATTCAGATGCACTAATTGAGGCTGACACGCTGTTGCTCAAGCTTGTGCTTGCTGATTGGCTCGCACTGATTGAAGCAGACACGCTGTTGCTCATGCTTGTGCTTGCTGATTGGCTCGCACTGATTGAAGCAGATACGCTGTTACTCAAGCTTGTGCTTGCTGATTGGCTCGCACTAATTGAAACAGACACGCTGTTGCTCAAGCTTGTGCTTGCTGATTCAGATGCACTGATTGATGCTGACACGCTGTTGCTCATGCTTGTGCTTGCTGATTCAGATGCACTGATTGAGGCAGATACGCTGTTACTCAAGCTTGTGCTTGCTGATTGGCTCGCACTGATTGAAGCAGACACGCTGTTACTCAAGCTTGTGCTTGCTGATTGGCTCGCACTGATTAAAGCAGACACGCTGTTGCTCATGCTTGTGCTTGCTGATTCAGATGCACTGATTGATGCTGACACGCTGTTGCTCATGCTTGTGCTTGCTGATTGGCTCGCACTGATTGAGGCTGACACGCTGTTGCTCAAGCTTGTGCTTGCTGATACTGAAGCACTGATTGAAGCAGATACGCTGTTACTCAAGCTTGTACTTGCTGATTCAGATGCACTAATTGAAGCAGACACGCTGTTGCTCATGCTTGTGCTTGCTGATTGGCTCGCACTGATTGAAGCAGACACGCTGTTGCTCATGCTTGTGCTTGCTGATTCAGATGCACTGATTGAGGCAGATACGCTGTTGCTCAAGCTTGTGCTTGCTGATTGGCTCGCACTAATTGAAGCAGACACGCTGTTGCTCAAGCTTGTGCTTGCTGATTGGCTCGCACTGATTGAAGCAGACACGCTGTTGCTCATGCTTGTGCTTGCTGATNCTGAAGCACTAATTGAAGCAGATACGCTGTTGCTCAANCTTGTGCTTGCTGATTCAGATGCACTAATTGAAGCAGACACGCTGTTGCTCAAGCTTGTGCTTGCTGATTGGCTCGCACTGATTGAAGCAGACACGCTGTTGCTCAAGCTTGTNCTTGCTGATTGGCTCGCACTGATTGATGCAGATACGCTGTTGCTCAAGCTTGTGCTTGCTGATTCAGATGCACTGATTGAGGCAGACACGCTGTTNCTCAAGCTTGTGCTTGCTGATTGGCTCGCACTGATTGAAGCAGATACGCTGTTGCTCAAGCTTGTGCTTGCTGAGTGGCTCGCACTAATTGAGGCAGACACGCTGTTGCTCAAGCTTGTACTTGCTGATTCAGATGCACTGATTGAGGCAGATACGCTGTTGCTCAAGCTTGTGCTTGCTGATTGGCTTGCACTGATTGAGGCAGACACGCTGTTGCTCAAGCTTGTGCTTGCTGATTCAGATGCACTGATTGATGCGGACACGCTGTTGCTCAAGCTTGTGCTTACTGATTGGCTTGTACTGATTGACGCTGATACGCTGTTGCTCAAACTTGTGCTTACTGATTGGCTAGCACTGATTGATTCGGATACGCTGTTGCTCATGCTTGTGCTTGCTGAGTGGCTCGCACTTACAGACGCTGAAGCTGATTGGCTTGCAGATACTGATGCGCTAGTTGATTGGCTTGCACTTACTGACGCTGAAGCTGATTGACTTGCTGATACAGATGCGCTAGCTGATTGGCTTGCTGATACAGATGCTGAAGCGCTTTGACTTGCTGATACAGATGCTGAAGCTGATTCACTTGCAGATACTGATGCTGAAGCTGATTGGCTTGAGCTTACAGAAGCTGAAGCTGATTGGCTTGCAGATACTGATGCTGAAGCTGATTGGCTTGAGCTTACTGATGCTGAAGTTGATTGACTTGAGCTTACTGATGCGCTTGCTGATTGGCTTGCACTTACAGACGCTGAAGCTGATTGGCTTGCAGATACTGATGCTGAAGTTGATTGACTAGCTGATACAGATGCTGAAGCTGATTGACTAGCTGATACAGATGCTGAAGCTGATTGACTTGCACTTACAGACGCTGAAGCTGATTGGCTTGCAGATACTGATGCTGAAGTTGATTGACTTGAGCTTACTGATGCGCTTGCTGATTGGCTTGCTGATACAGATGCTGAAGCTGATTGACTTGCTGATACAGACGCTGAAGCTGATTGACTTGCTGATACAGATGCGCTAGCTGATTGGCTTGCTGATACAGATGCTGAAGCGNTTTGACTTGCTGATACAGATGCGCTAGCTGATTGGCTTGCTGATACAGATGCTGAAGCTGATTGGCTTGAGCTTACAGAAGCTGAAGCTGATTGGCTTGCAGATACTGATGCTGAAGCTGATTGGCTTGAGCTTACTGATGCTGAAGTTGATTGACTTGAGCTTACTGATGCGCTTGCTGATTGGCTTGCACTTACAGACGCTGAAGCTGATTGGCTTGCACTTACAGATGCTGAAGTTGATTCACTTGAGCTTACTGATGCGCTAGTTGATTGGCTTGCAGATACTGATGCTGAAGCTGATTCACTTGCAGATACTGATGCTGAAGTTGATTCACTTGCAGATACAGACGCTGAAGTTGATTCACTTGCAGATACAGACGCTGAAGCTGATTCGCTTGAGCTTACTGATGCGCTTGCTGATTGGCTTGCNGATACNGATGCTGAANCTGATTGGCTTGAGCTTACAGANGCTGAAGCTGATTGGCTTGCAGATACTGATGCTGAAGCTGATTGGCTTGNGCTTACTGATGCTGAAGCTGATTGACTTGCAGATACTGATGCTGAAGCTGATTGGCTTGNTGATACTGATGCTGAAGCTGATTGGCTTGAGCTTACTGATGCTGAAGTTGATTGGCTTGCACTTACTGACGCTGAAGCTGATTGACTTGCTGATACAGATGCGCTAGCTGATTGGCTTGCTGATACAGATGCTGAAGCTGATTGACTTGCACTTACTGATGCGCTTGCTGATTCACTTGCAGATACTGATGCGCTTGCTGATTGACTTGCACTTACTGATGCGCTAGCTGATTGGCTTGCACTTACAGACGCTGAAGCTGATTGGCTAGCTGATACTGATGCTGATGCTGATTCACTTGAGCTTACTGATGCTGATGCTGATTGGCTTGCACTTACTGATGCGCTAGTTGATTGACTTGCAGATACTGATGCTGAAGCTGATTCACTTGCAGATACTGATGCTGAAGCGCTTTGGCTTGCAGATACTGATGCTGAAGCGCTTTGGCTTGCAGATACTGATGCTGAAGTGCTTTGGCTTGCAGATACTGACGCTGAAGCTGATTGACTTGAGCTTACAGAAGCTGAAGCACTTTGGCTTGCAGATACTGATGCTGAAGCTGAGGCACTTTGGCTGGCGCTTACTGATGTTGAAGCACTTTGACTTGCAGATACTGATGCTGAAGCCGATTGACTTGAGCTCACTGAAGCACTGATGCTTGCACTTACTGATGCTGAAGCGCTTTGGCTTGCTGATACTGATGCAGAGTGGCTCGCGCTTGCTGAGATAGAAGCTGAGTTCTGGTCGTTAGATGCTGAAGCTGAGGCACTTTGGCTGGCGCTTACTGATGTTGAAGCACTTTGACTTGCAGATACAGATGCTGAAGCCGATTGACTTGAGCTCACTGAAGCACTGATGCTTGCACTTACTGATGCTGAAGCGCTTTGGCTTGCTGATACTGACGCAGACTGGCTCGCGCTTGCTGAGATAGAAGCTGAGTTCTGGTCGTTAGATGCTGAAGCTGAGGCACTTTGGCTCGCGCTTACTGATGCTGA